>JABXJW010000033.1 GCA_013375395.1 Desulfobacterales bacterium | reverse complement strand
GGATTTGCGCGCCTTGAATTTGGAGCTTTTTACTTTGCCGTCTAATTTGGACTTTTTACGAGTTTGTCAAGGTTCAAGCGCCTGAGATTTTGCAGGTGCGCTGCAGACCGTTTGGCATATCCAATCTCTCGCTTCTTGGCAGCATGATAATATCCTAAATCGGCGCCGGGCGAAAGTCAACATAACTTCAATTCTCCCCTGCGGCAGTGCTTCGCGTGGCGGACACGGGACGGTCAAGCTTCCATTCTCGCTCCAAGCTGGTATGAATATTGCTTTTCCTTTTTGCACAGCCACAAATTTACATTATTTTTCCCACACTCTAAGAGACATTAAGGTTTTTGTTATGGCCGAAGACAAAAAAAACACCCAACCTTCTGAGCCAAATAAGGCCACAGGGGTTGAAACTCCGTTAAGACTCGGTGAACTCTTAATCAAAGAAAGACTCGTCAAAAAAAAGGATGTCGAGAAGGCGCTTTCCATTCAAAGGCGGGAAGCAGAAACACAAAAACTCCCCCTGGGTGAGATTCTTGTGAAATTGGGAGCGTTATCAGAATCTAAATTAGAATATCTCTTGAACCATCCTGATCTCAGAAAAAATATAGGTACAATGGCGGTAGAAAATGGGGTGATCAGTAGGGAGCAATTGAATTTCTGTTTGAAAAAGAAACAACCGAATCAACTAATCGGCGACGTACTTGTACAGGAAGGGTTGCTTACCCCTAACGACATAGGGAGGCTCCTCAAGGGACAGATCAACGCTCCAAGGCTTGGAGAACTGGCGGTAAAACTAAGATTGATCAATGAAAGGGATCTCGAGGCCGCTCTGAGAATTCAGAAATCCCCACGCAAATTGGGTGAAATTCTTTGCGATTTAAACATCCTCAGTCCGCTGGACCTAAATCATGTTCTAAACAAGCATAATAAACAAGTGGAGTTCGGGGAGATTCTTTTGTCGCTGGGCTACATAAACAAAGAAGAACTCAATCTCGCCCGGCAGGAACAGATGTACGGCCCAGAGTCTCTGGGGGACATACTGATACGCAAGAAGTTTGCTTCTCAGGAAGATATTCAACTTGCTTTGGCTAGACAGCACAATATCCCTTTTAAGCGGCTGGAAGGAATAGCGTTCAGTGATCAGGAAAAAGAGAGGTTCGCAAACATTATCAGCCAAAGATATGCTGAAAACAACCTGATTCTGCCGATCTCATTGGAAGCGAACAATCTGACCCTGGCCCTGTTCAAACCGGAAACTATGAAAAAAGTGTACGAGTTAAAGACTATGTACAGTCATTTTAATATAACGTGCGTACTCACAACAAGAAACAAATTTGAGGAACTTTTTTTGATTCTCTACAGCAGGCACCTCAGTGGCACCAAATTGCCGGATAAAGGCAAAGTAGAGACTCGTAAAGATGAAGTCGATTTCATGGAGCTCAGTCTTGAAGAAGAGATTGAAGAAAAGGATGCACAGGCGTCTGATTATGGGGCTCGGGATATCGAAGCTGAAGAGTTGGTGAATTTTATCATCAAATACGGCATCATAAACGGCGCAAGCGATATTCACATTGAGCAGGACCGAAAGGGTATAAGACTTCGTTATCGATTGGACGGCGTTCTGATAGAGCCAAACATAGAATGGTTGAGACGAAAACTCCGAGAAAAGGTCGCCAGTATTGTTTCCCGCATCAAGATCATGTCAAACCTTGATATTGCTGAAAAACGTCTACCGCAAGACGGCGTTTTCCGAATAAACTATTACGATAAAGAACAACAGGAGAAAGTCGACCTTGATTTCAGGGTCGCTATATGCCGTGCTATTGCAGGAGAGAATGTAACGATCCGAATCCTTGATTCTCGCAAGGCCAACGTCGGCCTTGAAGATTTGAACCACTCCCCTCATATCCTTGAGCCGCTTAAAACGCTCATCAAAAGCTCTGCGGGCATGATCCTGGTGTGCGGACCCACGGGAAGCGGGAAGTCTTCCACACTGTATGCTGCTCTGCAATACATATATAGTCCTGGCACAAAAATTATAACTGCGGAAGACCCCGTCGAGTACAGCTTTCCCGGCATCATGCAAACCCAGGTCAATCCCAAGATCGACCTCACCTTTTCAAAGCTCCTGCGTTCCTTTCTCCGGCTCGACCCTGACGTAATACTCGTGGGTGAAATGCGTGATGAAGAAACAGCAAAGATCGGCTTTGATGCCGCTCAAACCGGACATCTTTTCCTGAGCACCCTCCATACCAACGACGCTGTATCCTCTATTTCACGTCTCCTAGATCTTGATGTGGAACCCGGCCAGATAGCTTCCTGTCTGATGTGCGTTCTTGCTCAAAGACTGGCACGGAGAATTTGTCCTTCCTGTATTCAAGAATATATCCCAGGCGATGATGAATGGGGTATGCTCTTTGATGAATACCCATCCCATCTGAGGTTTTATAAAGGAGAGTGTTGTGCAGCTTGCAACTTTACGGGATACCGAGGACGGACTCCTATTTCGGAAATTTTTGTCGTGGACAAGAAAATTGCCAAGGCATTGAAGAGCGGGCTCGACGAGGACGGCATCAGAAAAACAGCGATGGCAAGCGGTATGAAGTCCATGCTTGAAGACGGGCTATTAAAGCTAAACGAGACAACTCTGTCGGAAATTATCAGAATGATACCCCTTGATATGATAAAGGATTTTCGATCAAGGAACCAGGCTCAGGGCGCAAGCAAAGCACAAATGTGAGCAAAGTGGACAATGAACAAAATCAAGAAGAATAGAGACAAGCTGATACGAAACATCGAACGGATACCGTCTATTCCGATCGTTTCCCAAAAAATCATGAAAATTGCCGGAGACGAAAGCGTCTCTTTCAAAGAGCTTGTAAAAATTATCGAAAAAGACCAGGCATTAGCTGTAAAGATATTGAAAGTTGCAAATTCGAGTTTTTACGGTTTTTTGAGCAAGGTAAGCTCTCTTCATCATGCAGTGGTCATATTGGGTATCAATGAAGTAAAGTCCATTGTACTCGGTTTTTCTGTCCACAATTTCTTTTCCCACAGCGCAACCGATGACTTTAACCGCACACAATTCTGGAAACATTCCATTGTATGCAGCCAAGTTGCCAAGTTATTGGGGGCGCATTTCAATATCCAAGATGATGATTCCATCTTTCTTTGTGGGCTTATCCACGACATGGGAAAGGTAGCCCTTGATCAATATTTTCATGAAGACTTCCTGAGAATCATCGAATATATCTCCTTGAACAATACCACCTTCAGTAAAGCGGAAAAAGAGATTCTTGGGACAACTCACTATCAAATTGCAGCAAAACTCCTCAAACAGTGGCAGTTTCCTGACAAGGTTATCATGCAGGTCTTATATCATCATGCGCCATGGCAGGACAAAAACCATGGGGCAAACCATATCATTATCTACCTTGCAAACATTCTTGCGAAATTGGCGGGCTACCCATGCCTTCCAAGCGAAAAACAGATCGACCTCCATGAATTCGCGAACTCACAGGAGTTCAATTTCGTCATCAAAAGTGGATTCGACCTCGATTACCAAACAATGGAAAAGCTCCTAATTCAAATTCAAGAACTTCTACTAGGGGAGGCCGACAATGTAATGAGACTCTTAGAATGACCATTCAATCCCCGACAAGTGGATATACTCTTTGGAGCAACACATGTCCTGATCTTAATCATAGAATCGCTCCAACTTCTTCTTCCAGGTCCTTTTTACTTGCCTTGGCAACTTCGATCTCAAAAGCCGTCAATCTGTCCGGAACATCCATAACATCCTGTCCGGTTTGAGAGACAGGAGATTGTTGGATTACTTATCTTCTACACAAGCGTCTTGATTTCTCTTGCGGCAGCATAAGTTCCATGCGTTTATGCCGAACTTGCCGACATAATTTGGCTTGAAACAAATCCCAAGGTTTGGTAATGAGTCTGATGACGTCTTACGAGCATCGCTGTCATATTGCCGCCATATTGGATATGAATTTGGTCGAAAGGACGAATTGGTCATGACGTGCCAGGGCCGATCATATTGCGGGCACCCGCGCGTGTCCGATGTTGGTCGCGAGGTCCGGATGACGGGCTGGGTGGATGCGCTGAGAGATCATGGAGAGGTGCTTTTCATCCACTTGCGCGACCGAAGCGGCATCGTACAGGTGGTTTTCAGCGCTGAGCATACCCCTCCACAGGTCTGCGAACGTGCTGCCGCCCTTAGAAACGAATTTTGCGTTGCCGTCACGGGGCGTGTGGTTGAGCGTGCAAAGGACACTGAGAATCCTCACATCGAGACCGGGCACATAGAAGTCATGGCCACTGATCTGACAGTCATAGCCAAATCAAAAACGCTCCCATTTCCGATTTCAGAAAAAGCGATGCTCGCCGGCGCCGTCGTCAAGGGTGTGGGCTCGGTGGCGGAGGACTTGAGGCTTCAGTATCGCTACCTGGACCTGCGGCGTCCCACGATGCAGGATCAGCTTATCAAGCGGCATCGGATAATAAAATGCCTGCGCGACTCGCTTGACGAACAGAGCTTTATCGATGTCGAGACACCGGTGCTTACCAAAAGCACGCCCGAAGGCGCGCGCGATTACCTGGTGCCGAGCCGCGTTCATCCAAAGCACTTTTACGCGCTTCCACAGTCTCCGCAGCTTTTCAAACAACTTCTCATGGTAAGCGGATTCGAGCGGTACTTCCAGATAGTCAAATGTTTTCGCGATGAAGACCTCCGCCCCAACCGGCAACCCGAATTCACGCAGCTTGACATTGAAGCATCATTTGTTGATGAGGAATTCATCTATGAGCTTTCAGAAGATCTCATGGTGCGGATCTTTGAGATAGGCGGCATTGCGCTTTCCCGGCCGTTTCCACGCATGACTTATCATGAGGCGATCGATACAATGGGCTCTGACCGTCCCGATATACGTTTTGGAATGAGGTTCATTGATGCTACCGGCATCTTCGGAAACACGAGTTACGGGATCTTCAAGCAGATCCTCAAACGCGGCGGGTGCATCAAGGGTATCAATGTCAAGGGACAATCGGAAAATTTGAGCAAAAATGTTCTCCAAAACGAATATGCCAAGCAAATCGTGCCCGGCTTCGGCGCCAAGGGCATGACATGGATGCGGATGATCAACGGGCAGTTGGAATCCAACATCGTTCAGTTCTTCAGCAACGATGAGCAGCGCGCGATAATCGAGCGTTTCAGGGCCGAAAACGGCGACGTTATCCTTATGATCGCAGATCCGTCCTACGACGTTGTCGCCTCAGCGCTCGGGCAGCTACGCCTGCATATTGCGGATCGACTCGGCCTGATCCCACAAGACGCATACCGTCCTGTGTGGATCACTGATTTTCCGCTTTTTAATGTGACAGATGAAGGTATAACTTCGAACCATCATCCGTTTACTGCGCCTGACCGAACGGATTTTGATCCCGCAGACCGCCGGTCACTCCTTGCTCTGCGTTCACGGGCCTACGACCTGGTAATTAACGGCGAGGAGCTTGGCGGCGGGAGCATACGTATCAACGACAGTGATGTGCAGCAAAAGATCTTCCAAGCGCTCGGACTTTCAGATAAAGAGGTCAAGGAGAAGTTCGGATTTTTGTTGAGCGCGCTCGACTACGGCGCCCCGCCCCACGGCGGAATCGCCCTGGGCCTTGACCGTGTTGTGGCCATGATCCTGGGCACGTCTTCAATCCGTGAAGTAATAGCATTTCCAAAGAACCGCAGCGCCCACTGCCCACTCACGGAAGCACCGTCTGTAATCGCACACGAACAACTTGCAGAACTCGGGCTGTTCGATCCGGCCGGAGAAAGAAGGATTGCCGGCACACAGGAAGATCTTGACCTGATCGACTCCCTCTCCTGGGTGTCCCGTATCGGCATAGATGACAAGGAGCGTCCTGAAATAGCCGCTGCATTAAAAGAGGCGGCCCGATTGGCCGAACTCGTAAAAGAACGGGCGGGGGAGGATGAGCCTCTCTTTTCCGTGGTTAACGCAACCAACCTCATAAGGAAAGGAGCCGCCGCAAGAATATCCCCACTTGCAGAAAACGGAGAGCTGTTTAGAAACGCACCATCCGTTAAGGGTAGATACTTTAAGGTGGCGAGTATTTTGGAGTAGCTGATAGCTCATAGAGGAATTTCAATGCACTCAGATATCTTTACTTACATTGATCCATCTCAACCTTCCACAGTAGCGGCCGGCCCGCTTGCGGCAAAATCCTTAGCCATTCAGCCGAACATGTCGGTCCGGGGGTGGCCCACTGAGGCGGGCTCAATTGCGCTTGATCGTTTCGTTGCCGTGGAAGATGCAACCGTGGTCAAACGGCTCAGGACAGCAGGTGCAAAGACGATGGTGAGCACTCGCATGAGTGAACTCGGCTTCGGCTTGGCAGGTGATACTGCGGCTCAAGCCCTGGCCGAGGGCCACGCCGACATTGCGCTGATAACGGACACCATGGGGGAGGTGCGGGTTGCAGCCTCAACAACAGGTGTCTTCGGGTTCAAACCCAGCTACGGCACAGTGTCCCGCTTCGGGCTGATCGGGCTTGTTCCATCGATGGAATGCTTCGGCATCCTGGCCGGCAAGCTCGAAGATATTGCCACGGTAATGGTGGCAATATCCGGCAGTGACGATCGCGACCCCTCCATGCCCGGATTCGGGCCCGAATGCGAGCTGCCGGACTTCAGTCAGGTATGTGAAGCCAAGGAATCAATCGCAGTCGCCGGTCTGGTCAAAGAAGCAGTCGATGGGTTGGGACCTTCGGAGTCCGAGGCATTCAGTGCAGCGCTTTCAAGGCTTGAGAAAGCCGGCGTGAAGATTCAAGAGCTCAGCCTGCCGGATTTTGATCTTTTCCGCTCGGTTCACAATGTGATCGGCTCTGTTGAGGCGTCTTCTGCCGGCGGCAAGTACGACGGTGTTCGCTACGGCCATCGTAGTGCTTCTGCAAAAAACTGGAACGAGATGTACTTGCGATCTCGCGGAGAATCGTTCGGCCTGCTGGTAAAAACATACATGCTCCAGGGCGCATACTTCCAATTTGAAAACTACTCTGCTTTTGAAGATGCGTGCCGCATCCGCGCCCGCCTTGTGCGAAAAACCGAAGAGTTGTTCGACAAGGCAGACTTGCTTGTTTTTCCAACAAGACGACCGGGATTTGATGCTGCCGCAGCCGGCACTATCAACGAAGTTTACGATGCTTTTTCATTGACGCTTTTAGCTAACGTTACCGGGATGCCCGCGCTTGCCCTACCGGGCCTGGTGTTCGATGGGGACGTGGATCCGGGGCTGCAACTCGTGGGGCCTCGACTGAGCGACGCACGGTTGTTGTCTGTTGCTTTATGTCTCGCTGGCTGAGCGATTCTTGTCCCTCACGCCTAACTCCTCCAGCGAGGGGCATAGGCGCAAACTTAAGGCCACGTTTCTATTCCCCCCTTTGATAAAGGGGTTAGGAGGGATTTTTGGGGGAGATTGGACTCTTAAGTCAATGACATTGAGTCATATTTATCGGAAGGAGGCAAATAAGCTTGGATTACGAAGCGGTCATCGGCCTTGAGATACACGTTCAACTCAAGTGCGCCACCAAGATGTTTTGCGACTGCCATAACAGGCCCGGTGATGAGCCGAATCAGAATATCTGCCCGATCTGCCTGTGGCTGCCCGGCGCCATACCTAAGTTCGGCCGGGAGGCGTTGGAAAAGGCAACCTTGACATGCCTGGCCCTGAACTGCGACATCCAACACCAAAGTGCCTTTGACCAAAAGGTGTATTACTATCCGGACCTGCCCAAAGGATTTCAGCTTTCACAGTTTCACCGGCCGCTGGCAAAAACTGGTTGGCTGGATATCATAGGCAAAGACGGAGCCCAAGAAAGGCTGCGCATCCACAAGATTCATATGGAAGAGGACGTTGCCAAGCTCGTTCATGAAACAGAAGGACGCACGCCGATCAGCCTTGTCGATTTTAACCGGGCGGGCACGCCATTGGTCGAAATTGTGACCGAACCTGATATTCGAAGCCCGCATGATGCAATGGAGTTTATCCGTGCGCTCAGGACGCAAATACAATATGCAGGCGGTTCCGAATGCAGCATGGAGCAGGGAACGCTGCGAGTAGATGCAAACGTTTCGCTTCGGCCCTGCGGCACCGATCAGCTCAACACGAAGGTAGAGATCAAAAACATGAACTCGATCCGAAATATCGGTGATGCGATCGCTTATGAGATCGACCGCCAGGCGCGTTGTCTCAAGGCGGGTGAGGAGATCGTGCTCCACACCCGGTTGTGGGACCCGGAAAAAGGTGTGACCGCGCCCATGCGCGCAAAGTTTGAAGGGCCTTGCGTGCCGGACCCGTCCGTGCCGCAAATCGTGATCTCGGATGAATGGCTAAATGAAATGCGGTCTCGCCTGCCGGAAATGCCGGGCCGGAAAGTGGAGCGTTTTGTCGACCAGTACGGACTCACCCGTGAACAGGCCGTGCTTATGAGCTCGGAGCGGGAGTTGTCAGAATACTTTGAAGCCGTTGTTAATCAGGAGATACCAGCATGTACTGTGGCGCATTGGATTGCAACTCAACTCCTTCCCGCTCTTAAGGAACGCAGTCAAACCTTCATTGACACACCCATAAGTGCCGAGCGCTTTGCAGGCCTGCTTGCCATGTTGGAACGTGACGAAGTCAACGCGAATTCAGCAAAAGAGGTCCTGGCACGGCTTTTTGAGACTGATCAGACACCGCGGGCGATTGTAGAGGAATCCGGTTTTAGGCAAGTTTCGGATACTGCGGAACTGGAGGTGCTCGTTGATCAAGTTCTTGCAGCGAACCCTTCTGCGGCTGAGGGCTTCCGCAATGGAAGAAAAAAGGTGTTAGGTTTTCTCATCGGCCAGGCCATGAGCGTCTCACAAGGCAAAGCCAATCCCAAGCTCATACGAGAGATTCTCATCGGCAGGTTGAGCTAGACACTACCCTGCCCTCCTATCGTTTGCCTGCACCCGCCATTCGGAGTGAAGATATCATCACACCAATATCGAAAGCATTTTCGTGTAAGGCGGCATTTAGGTATCCAAAGAGCAGGTACATGCACTCTTGGGCTGCCCCCCACCTATACAAGACATAGGACCTTCTGACGAAAAATGCAGGACCTCATAGCACTTCCCTTGGAAACTACGATGCAACACTGCGCCTTGCTCAGGCAGGTAGGAAGGCTAGCCGGAAAACGGCTTCAGTGCCCTTCAATTGATGGGCCTTCAATTGGTGGGTCTGTTTTTTTGGTTTGTGCTTTCTTCCCCGTCCTTTGACGCTCCCGAAGACAGGTTTTATCTTCACGCACAAGAGCACAGAACTTTGGGTTGTCGATCTCTTTGCAATTGTCGTGATTATACATAGGACATTCAGGATGTTTCTTTGACAATTTCTGTCTCCTCAAATGTTTTCTTATGAGGCCTTGGATTCAATTCATGGTCCCTTTTCGTTCTCATAGTCCTGTTCCATGCCTATTTGTGTCCATACTCCGACCACATCTTCAAACAGGCCGCCATGCAGAAGTCTATGAAGAGAGCTATCACCAGGGCGAGGCTATATGGTGTCTGAACGAAAACCCTTAATTGCGAGCTGTCATTGCGAGGAATCTACTTGAGATTGCTTCGTCATTTCATTCCTCGCAACGACTTCGTCGGTTTGCTTTCGGCTTCGCCTCGCAACCGTTGCACTCCTCGCAATGACCGGGGTCATGACTTTTTACGAAACCATCAAAAATATTTTTGTCTGGATTATTTCAGAGCTTGCAAAAAAAGAGCCCGGAGTAAGGGCCGGGCTCAGTTCAAGGCACGAATGGAACTAGTACCTGGAGTGACCGGACCCTTTCAAGCCATCGATTCTCCGCCTCCTTTCACTCGCGCGACGTTTGCGACGGCGGCATTCGCTTGGTTTTTCATAGCTCCTCTTGGCCTTTAGCCGGCGGAAAACGCCATCCTTTTGTACTTTCCTTTTCAGGATCTTCATCGCCTTCTCAAGGTCATTGCCAACAACCTCAACCTCTAAGTTACTAAATGCTCTCAAGTTTATCCCTCATTTCTATACATCTCGGGCTTTGTCGGTAAGAGCGTAAAACCCGGATATTGATCTATTTGGCGAAGTTCTACTATTCTTCTGTTATGTTCGATTTCTGCCTATCAGAAACGCCCTCTACCACCTCCTCCTCCGCCTCGTCTCCCGGCATCTCGACGGCCTTGGGACCGAGGGCGAGCCTCATTAACATTAAGCCTCCGGCCCTTCAACTCCTTATCCTTAAGCCCGCTGATCGCTGACTCCCCTTCAGTTCTAGTGGGCATCTCCACGAATCCGAACCCTCTTGATTCACCACTGTACTTGTCCTTAATGATTTTGGCGGATGCGACCCCCCCAAAAGCTTCAAAAGTCTGTCGCAGATCTTCTTCGGTGACCTGGCGCGACAGATTGCCTACATAGATATTCATTTCGACCTCCTGAGCAGCCTTTCCTGTGCCTCTAATTTGAAATTCCATAGGGTTGTTTTCTTAGACAGAAAAAAAACATCTCGGCTTGTGTTGACGAGATGCCCATGATGATCGAACTGTTCCAGACTAAAGCGTGCTAACGTTCTTTGCTGAAGGGCCTTTGGCGCCCTGTTCTACATCAAAGGTAACCCGGTCACCTTCAGCAAGGGTCTTGAATCCCGCCCCGCTGATGGCGGAGTAATGAACAAATACGTCATCATCGCCTTCGCGCTCAATAAAGCCAAATCCCTTGTGGTCACTAAACCACTTTACGGTTCCTTCTGCCATAGCGACTATCCTCCTTTCCCTTTTCTTTCGTACAGCTCGTCAGGTGTTACTTTGGAACAAACCAAAAAACCGCATCGCTAGGGCAAAAGATCGATTTCAAGCGGGTCCCAAAATAAGGATCCTAATTTCCGTACTCGATCCGATTCCTTCACATGATAAAAGGATAATGAGAAGGAGATATCAGACCAACTTTATTATTATAAAGCGAACACATTCATGTGTCAAGAAAACAATGGTCTATGAGCCTGATGTGGTGAACCTGATGTTGTCGCTGGAAGGTTTACGGAAGGCGTTAATGCAATATGGCTGAACACTTCCCGGTGACACAACCGCATCATGGGAACCAAACCCAAACAAACCAACCACGTGAACCCATTTTCTTATCGGTCCTTAGGGCTCGCTCAAGAATAACTTCGCAGACACGAAGTGAAGCTTTGCGCTATTGGCGCTCAAATCATAGAATCCAGGGACCGAGGATCGCCGAATGGGAGAGTGATAACGAAAGTCGTCCCGGCGCCATCCCTTGAATGAAGATCAATCTTGCCTCCGTGCTCATCGACTATCCGCTTTGCGATGCTTAGACCCAGACCTGTGCCCGTTTCCTTAGTCGTGAGAAAAGGCTGAAATAGCTTTTCATGAAGCACTTCCGGAATTCCAGTCCCATTATCACTCACCTTAATGATCGCTGCTCGGCCCAACGGATCAACCACACCCTCCTCTTCTCGAATGACAATGGAACCATCTCCCTCTTCAACAGCCTCGCCTCCATTGAACAACAGGTTTAACAAAGCTTCTTTCAATTGAGTGGCATCAACCAAAATCTCGGGAAGGCGATCCTCGCGGCAGATCGTTACCTCAACGCCATTGGACTCACCATAATCTCGGAACAACCGGACAGCCGCGTCAACCACATCCGAGGGACTGGCCTTCTGTTTGCTCAACTTGGGCGGGCGAGAAAACTCGAGGAAATTCTGAACGATGTTATCAATATTGCCGATCTCCTCGGAGATCACCTCAAGGTCATCTTTCTGGGCCGGAGGAAGATTGAGACGCTTAAGAGAAAAAAGCCGCATTTTGACGGATGTCAGAGGGTTCCGGATGCTGTGAGCCACGCTGGAAGCTAACTTTCCTGCCATGGCCATTTTTTCGGATTCATTCAGCGCCTCTTGGAGCCGCCGGCCGTTGCCTTTTGCAGCCTTCAAGCTAGAGATTCGTTGGCGCAATTGGGCCAACCCGTTTCTGAGAGCTTCCTCTTCGTCGACGTTGCGCAGGTTGCCTTTGAGCAAAATTTCCTCCGGGGCTCTTTCGACATCAAGCATAAGACCTGTTTGCACCGCTGTCGAAGATTCCCGACTTAGGAACAAACCGAATACACGATCGAACTGACGGCGAAAAATGGACAATTCTCTCTTGAAAGACTCCCATTCAATCAGTTCCATCTTATTTCCTCCCTTCCTTAATCCGGACAAGCCCGCACTGGCCGGAACCAAAAAGCAGGTATAAGGCAAAGGGCAAGAGGCTAAAACCCCTTGGCCTTTGGCCCTTTGCCAGCTAAATTCAAGCAGATTGAGAACATGGCCAAAAAATCCTGCCAGAAAACAACACGAATTTTAGAACCTACGAATTAATATCATGGATTCGATTTGTAAATAGGCGAAAGGGTACATTTTTGTGGGCAGGGCAATCTAGCAAACAGCGGGAATTATCCCCACGACAAGGTGGGGAAATTGCCTATGACACCATCTACGCCGCTTCGATTTGTAAATGGGGGCAAGCCTCATTTTCGTAGGGAAGAGACCTACATAAGGCAGGAATATTCCCCATGGAAAAGCATTGGGGAGCATTGGGACTTGGGTCAGCTACTCAGCTGTTTGGCTCGTCAAAACCTTGCTCACAGTCATGTAGTGAAGGATGGGGACGGATGGGGACGGCCATGTTGGCTATCCGGCCGGAAATGGTGAATGTTACCGATTTTGGAAACTTCTCCACCGCATCAAGTATCCAGTCTGTCGCTTCAAAGCATTTGACAAAGAGCGGGAAATGTCTTTTGAAAAAAATGCTTTGAATGAGAAAAAAGGACTGTTCTTCCAGCGTTATGCCCGGTAAATATGGGAACCCTGTTGTATAGGGACTGCATGTCAATTATCACCTTGCATGGCTCACGATGAAGCAGGTGTCCGTGGCTGCCGGGCTGAGCGGCAAAGACGTCTGAAGTACTGCGGGCACGGGACTGCTTGCAGGCTGTACCACGCCCAGCCCCCTGCTTCGCATACGGATGGCACCGCTGGTGTTTGTGGTGAGCTCGGAATAGAAGCCGCCTCTCGCCTGCTTCAAAATCTCTTCGATATCCGAAAATTGTTTTTCTGAAGCGACCACCGTGATCACATCCCTGCCGAACGGCGGCCGGACCTCGAGCTCCCCCAGCTTTCCAATGACCGTCGTCTGGCCGGCGCGAACCCAGTTGTCCCTGTCGTGCTCGTTTGGAAAAAGCAGGATGTTCATCCTTTTCTCGCTGTCGGCGCCCTCCTGAGTACTGGAAACGTATATTAGCTTGATGTAACATCCCCTGGAAGCCCGCACGCGGAAACGGATCTCTTCTCCGCTGTAGTAGTCTGCGCCCTGGCCTTTTTCAGGCTCTATTCTTACTGAAAAATCCGGGTTTGCCGTTTTGTATCTGACGTCGTCATTGGCAAAAGCCAGAAAATAATCTCCTTGTATCTTGCCGGCAATCCGTACCAACAGATTTTGGAGCTGCTGGTTCTGGCGCATGAGTTGTTCCATTTGCCGGCTCTGGCGCTCCTGTGAGCTTTCCAGTTTCTCCTTATGTGTTTTCCAACCGGACTCAAACTTTTTGATTTCCTCGTTTATGGATGCGTATTCCTGTCTTGTCTGGTCGCCGGCCGCCCCAACCTTTGTATCAATCTCTGCAAGCAGCCCTTCAAAATGATCCATCCGGTCCGTATAGACCTGCATATTCTGGCTCAATACGGTTCCTATCTTCTTGATTCCCTCCAGGATCTCATCCTGTTTGCGCTCCAGACGATCCACGACCTCATTAATGAATTTCTGCTCCTCAAGCTGCCGGTCGGCTTTTTCCTTGTCGATCACCACCATTACCCAGTGACGGAGCTTTTTGGCATCTGTCCACTTTTCTTTTTCCTCAATCCCCGAGAAAACCTTCCGCGAGCTCACAAAAAGAGAAGAAGCCACCTGCTCTTCCGAATAATCACCCTTCTGCGCCAGGTTTTGCTCAAACTGTGATTTTATGGAGACCGAAAGCCGATAACAAAGCTCGTCCAAGGCCCGGTCCCTGGCAAGTCGCATGTCATCGTAACCGGGCTTAGCCTCCTTAAACGGAGCAAAACTGACGCCATAATAGACTCCTCGCATCTTTAAGCTTCCGTCCAAATGCGCTTGCAGCCATGCCGGCGTGCGGGCTCGGGCAAAAGCCTTCTGAGGTGTCAACGATAACAAAACACACAGCATCCATCCTGCCCGCCTAAGCCAAACATATCTCATCTTTTTCACCTTATTCATGGCTTCTCCTCCAATCATGTGGCCTGCCGTTTCCGAGGGTTTGTCCTATAATCATTTGCCGCCACGCACCGGCAATGCGCGGAAGCGGGAGGAAAACGACTGGTTGTACCAGTACCGATTGCCGTCGAAGAAATTGAAGAAGGCGACCTCGGGACCACGTGCCTCCGAGGCCCACAGATAATCCGTGCCAATATCAACCAACTTCGTCACATGGCGCCCGTGGCGGTTCTTTTTATTCTTATCATAAATTCGCGCCAACTCATCCTGTGTGGGCATCCGCCAATCCGTATAGCCGCCGCCATGGTAACTCTCACAGTATCTCTTGGCATCTTGCCAGTTGATATCTTTCCCATTGTCCTTGGCCGCCCACATAAGACCTGTCCGAGTGTCTTTTACAGTTCCATTATCATAGGCAACAAATCTTTCATCAAATGCGATGACCCGGCCATCACTCTTAATCGCTTGAGCCCCATACAAGACTCCAGCCAACAGTGTCTGTGTATCCCCGCTATCCAAACCCTCCGCTGCTTCCGGATATTTGGCCGCCAGCCCGTTCCAGGCATCTGCCTTCATATCCTTGCCAAATGGCGACGATACGATCTGTTCATACTTCCGGATATCTTCCTTCACCCCCGCAATTACCTTGGCCCTTTTTTCTTCTTTCAGACGCTCGATCTCGGCCCTGCGCTCAGCCTCTTCCTGCTGCCGTTTCTTTTTTAGCTCCTCAAGACGTCTTTGCTGTTCCTCTTTCTGTCTCACCATTGCAAGCATGGCGTCCAGGCTGTCGCTGCTTCGGGCATCAGGGGTATTCAGGCGCTTCCGCATGGCAATGATCTTGGCATCCAGTTCAGAAAGTTCTTTCTCGCGTTTTGCAATCTCCTCGGCCTCTGTCTTTCTTGCCTCCTCGGCTGCATCCTCCATCCGTCTCAGACGTTCAAGCTCTTTTTCTCGCTCCGCAGCTTCAGCCGACAAGTCTTTGAGTCTTGAATCCTGTTTCAGAAAAAGTACTATTTCTCCTCCTTGCTGTCCTCCCGTATCTTTCAAGGACCCGAATTGCGGAAACTGATCGGCGTTTTCCGCCACTCCCGCCTTGATATCGGGAAAGAAATCAGATGGGACGAGAAACGGCCTTTGGTTTTCCTTTAGAGTCTTCACCAGAAAATGAGAAAAAACGCTGTTGCTTCCAAAACCTTCATCGGCCACCGGTTCCAAGCCGCCTGAAGTAATGGCCTGCCGTGAAGTTAGCTTATAGGCTCTTTTTACAACCTCGTTCGTTACCTTTGGCGGTTTGCCCCTATGCCCTCGAAAAAAGTCTCCAGAAAAACACGAATCCGATATGAGCAGTATGTGTTTTGCCTTGATTGCATCGACTCGCAAATAGTTCTTGATATCATGATTTGTTATCCACGCAGATGCGTTCTCCATATCACTTTCCATAGGAATCCAACTGCCCTCTTTGGTAATAGAATCCAGATGTCCATGACCGGCATAAAAAATGAAAAGTGAATCTTCTTGATGTAAATTTTTTGCCAGAAAACGAAGCTTGCCTATGATGTTGTCACGCGTGGCTTCTTCATCATAGATCTCTATCAGATGGTCTTTGTCGAAATGATAGCGGGAAAGGAGAACGTCTCTTAGGGACTTTGCGTCACTTACGGCCGTCTTCAGACGCGGCCAATCAATATAGGTATCAATCCCTATTACAAAAAGCCATTGATCGCCTGTAACTTCAGCTCCTGACGGAGATATGGGTCGAACATTTATGCCCCGCGCTGCTTCAGCGAAACAGGGGATGAGCAATGCGACTGCGAATAGGAGCAAGAATACGTATTTTCCATACTTTCTCATGCTTGGCCTCCAAACAGACTCTGCAGAGGGCTGTCTAGAATCTCACTTTATGACACAATGTGTTGAAGCGATTGAATAAGCCCAAATTGATAGATTTCTTGTAACAATTTAGGTCTTTGAAAATACAGTCGCTCCAAGGATGATCAGATTTTATAACGATTAGTAGTAGATATCATAGGATTTGTCAAGTAGTATGGTGATCCCAAAAGGCGCCTCGGGGCACAGAGGGCGCTCCCCAATGAAATTGACACGCCTGTAGTCAACTGATATTTGACCGTTGTTGGCGCTGACGTCTTTTCAAAGGCATGAAGTGTTACGAATCGAAATTGGTTTTTCCTTGGAAAGGAAATAGCATGAACACTGATCACGAAGTGCTTGCAAGACTTGCCGAACGCTCATACCGGTTTGACCATGATGAGAAGACTCGCACACCCACCGGCATGCTCTATGAAAAGACCGAAGCAGGGGATCTGCGGCCGGCTATTTTGGATCGGCATCTTGAGATCGTGGCCAACAATCCGTATGAAGGTATTGGAAAACCTGGGGGCCGAGATGATCGGGGCCTATGAAATATCAAAGACGAACTTTCCATGATCATAGTATTTGAAAACCTTTCGGCAGATCAGGCAGATATTTACGGGCTGGTGCTGTCTTCATCCAACATCCGGCACCTTTTGAAAAAAGGGGAGCGCGGGTGGGACATATTGGTCAATGAAACGCAGTATGAAAAGGCCCTGAATACGATCGAACAATACCTTGAAGAAAACCGGGACCTCCGTTCAAAAGGCGAACCCCCTTGTTACGACTACGGCAAGACATTAACGGGGCTATGGGTTTCCGCCATATTGCTGGCATGCCATGTGGCTATCGCAATAGGCAATGACAGCCGGTCTTTCATCAAGGCTTACGGGTCATCCGCCTTTCACATCCTGCGCGGAGAATTATACAGGAGCGCAACCTCCCTCATGATTCACGCCAATGCCTTGCACCTTGCAGGAAACATCTTCGGCATCGCCATATTCGGCACAGCCGTGTGCACCATCACGGGTTGGGGAGTCGGCTGGCTTATGATCCTTGCCACCGGCATAGCCGGCAACCTGCTGAATGCTCTATTGTACAAGGCAGGGCATCTTTCGGTCGGGGCCTCTACTGCGGTCTTCGGAGCAATCGGCATCCTCGCTGCGCACCAGTTTGTCAAGAAGGTCAGGCTGCCCGGCAGGCAAATGAAGGCGTGGCTTGCCCTGGGCGGCGGACTGGCACTTCTCGGTATTCTCGGTTCAGGCAAGTATACCGACCTTACGGCACACATGTTCGGCTTTATTGCAGGGATCGTACTGGGGGCCGTCTATGGTTTTTTTGTCAAACGGCCCGCAGCAAAAGCATATCAGGTTTGTTTCCTTGTTATAGCTTTATGCCTCATTATCATCTCGTGGATGATGCCTTTTGGCCACGCGTGAGTCCGGCCCGATGCCGGATGCCGGATTGAATATCGAATATCGAACAAGGAATGTCGAATTATACTGTGATTTAGGGGGGTTTCGTTCAAGCACTAATTATCTTTGCAATCGGTGTACCCGATACCGTATTGTAACGTTATTTGAGAAACGTTCTACTGGTCTGTGAGCAAAATCCGGTTCTTGACGGACCGGGATTCGCCTGCGGCAATAATCCTGATGGCCGGCCGGCCCCTGATCGGGCATTTGTTTTCGCAGATTCCGCATCCGGTACATCTTTTCAGATCCATATAGGGGAGCTGAACCGGCTTCAGGCTCTGATCAGGGCCGACAACAACCTGTTTTCTGAGATAAATCGCCTTTGGAGAAGTAGGGCAATGTTCCTGGCACACAATGCACGCCCCGTTGCCGGACCACGGCAGGCAGCGCCCCCTGTCCAGGTAGACGGATCCGATTCTAATGGGGCGTTGAATTTTCTCGCTGACAGAGATTTCTCTGATGGCGCCAGTGGGGCACACACTTCCGCACAAGGTGCAAGTATGTTCGCAGTAGCCCTGGCCCATGACAAGGTGAGGCGTCCAGAAGCCTGCCATGCCTGCTTCTGCCAGCGTGGGGTTGATCGCATTTGTGGGACAGACCTTCATGCACACACCGCACCTTTGGCACAGTTGAAGAAAGTTCTTTTCGGCCAAGGCCCCGGGTGGCCTGATCAATCGAGGGTCTGAGACGTGGTGAATGTGGCCGTCAAGTTTTGTCAAAAGGGGCAAAGATATGCCCGCACCCAGCCCAGCCAGCAAGGCCCGCCGGCCCATATCAGGCCCCATCTCAGGCCAATTGTTCAATCCTGGCGACCATCTGAGGCGAAAGGACAGCGCCCCCTCAGGACATGAGTCAAAGCAATTAAAGCATAACAGGCACTCGGCGTTTTCCCAGGTCCGGCCAGGCATGGGTGAAGCGGCCCCCTGGCAGCTCATGGAGCACGATTTGCAGTCCGCGCATTTTGCATCATCCTTTTCAAGCCTGAGGATGCTGAACCTTGAAAATATCCCCAGAAGGGCGCCAAGGGGGCACAGGATGCGGCACCAGAAACGCGGCCTGATCCGGTTTAAAAAAAGGATCACAAGAAAGATCAATCCGATAAACCAGCCGGTCTTGTATGCCGGATAGCCGTGGCCGAATACGGGCGAGACGACCGCCTCGGCAGCATAACTCAAAAAGTTCATGACCTTAACGTCGCTTGCGGCCATTTGGTCGAAAATCTCCTTGATTCCCGTTCCGACAGCAGGCAATACCGCCAGGGCCAGAGAACGAAACAGCAAAGATATAGGATCCATCAGTCCTGCGAGATTAAGGCCCATGACTGCCCCCACAAAGACTGCTATGAGTATGAAATATTTGATCCTGTGCCCGGATGTCTTCTGGTTGGCCATGATCATGCGATCCCCTTTAAGGGACGGCTTTACCATGCCTGCCAAGTGATGCACGGTGCCGAGCGGACAGATGAAGCCGCAGAAGATCCTGCCGAAAAAAAGGGTCAAAACCAGGAGGCCGAGGGCCCACCAGAATCCCTGGATCATGCGGTGAGCCGACAGCAGGCCGGAGAGCCAGACCAAGGGGTCGAGCTGAAAGAAAAATGTCACGGGCCAGTCGAGCCTGAAATCCGGATCAGAAGAAAAAACCAGAGAATATTTGAGATAGAGATCTTCGGGCAGGCGGCTTTCTACCAGGAGGAAAAGGAATAAGCACAGGAAAAATGCCTGGCTGATTCTGCGTATCCGGACCAGGTGCTTGGCCTTCACAAAATGACCCTTTGTTGGACTAGTTCTCGGGAATCATAGGTTCCCAGTCCCCACTTTTTCCCCAGGCGGATAAAACCGATCTGCCGGGGATCATAGCCGAAAAGTCCGGCCGCTTTTGCATCTGCGGCAACCTGATCATCGCTCAATATCAGGGTATTCTTGACCGCCACATCTGAGGGACTTCCGCCGGAAGGACCGTTCTTTATCATGATCCTGATGGCATCTATGAGGGTGAGGGTAGGGTTGAAAAACCCGGCCAGATCGACAATGCTCTGATGTATGTCCTGGTGAAGTGCGTTTCTTCTTCCACCCACAGCCCCGATCCAGTTCTTGATGCCCAGCGTCAGCGTGCTCAGCCCGTGGACCTTGGCAACCGGCAGGTTTATCACCTTGTCGGCCTCTACAAACGGCACAAATACGGGCCAGGCATCAAGGCGGTGTCCGTGAAGCTTCATCGCCTTCATCAGGGACGACCTTGGGAATACAAGGTCCGCTCCGGTCCTTTTGGCCACCATGCCAACCCCTGTCACGGCAAAGCAGCGCCTGGCATCATGGATGGTATTGTCAGCGATCCTGACCTTCTTTGCCCCGGCATCAAGGCAAAGCTCAACAGTTGCTTCCAGGACATCGGGGTTTGTGGTTGCTCCCAGGTCAGGACGCCTGGCCCAGGAGATATTCGGTTTTATGACCACCACATCTCCCCTTGAAACAAATCGCCCCACGCCTCCTGCGGCTTCAAAAACCTTTCTTGTCAATTCCTTGACGTTGTAGCCTTCGTTGGCCCCAACACCTTCAATGAGAAACCCTTTGTCGCCTGCCGAGGCATGGATCGATTTCCAACCGAGCAAAGGAGATGCGCCAAGAGACACAGCAAGGCTTGTTGATATTCGGGCTATTTTTTTTATGGATTCTCTTCTGGTGATGGGATTCATAATGAACTTAGTTCGCTTCGCTCACAATTGGAATGTTGGAATAATGGAGTAATGGAATAATGGGCTGAAAGGAATTAGAACAATTTAAAAATGCCATTTTTAGCGCGTGGCTTCACTTCGTGTCTGCTTTTATCCCCAATATTCCACTATAGCGCTATGCTTCACTGCGTGCCCAACCTTCCACTATTCCATGTGGTTGGAAAAATCAACGCCATTAAAAAGCTAGTGATTTCAGTGAGTTGTAGAAATTCCGAGACGTAGCATTAGACGATTCTTTTTCTGAATTCAACTTTGGTGGAAATATTTACCTGCTCTCCTTTTTCATCCGCTTTGCAATGGCTCGGCCGGCAAGGATGCCGCTTGATGATGCCTGAAGCAGGCCTCGGGTAATGCCGGCCCCGTCCCCGGCGGCAAACAGATTGGCCACACCGGTTTGCATTTCCGGCGATACCTCGATGCGATTGGAGTAAAGCTTTACTTCAACCCCGTAGAGAAGCGTATGGCGCGAGTATACCCCTGGAGCCAAACCGTCAAGGGCTTGAAGCATTTCCATAATGCTCAGCAGGTGCCGGTAAGGAAACACAAAGCTCAAATCGCCGGGGGTGGCATCGGCCAGCGTTGGCCGGGTGAGACAGCGGTCAAGACGCTCCACGGTGCTGCGTCGCCCTGTCAACAGATCGCCCAGCCTCTGAATGATAGCGCCTCCTCCGAGAAGATTGGCCAGCCTTGCGATATAGAGGCCGTAACCAATGGGATCATCGAACGGCTCCGTGAATGCGCTGCTCACCAGGATGGCAAAGTTTGTATTTTCACTCTTCCTTTTTGCATAGCTGTGACCATTTACGGTGATGATCCCGGCGTGCTTTTCCGTAACGACCTCACCGTAGGGATTCATGCAGAAGGTGCGCACCTTCTCATCGAAGGTTTTGGAGTAGTGAATGAGTTTCGATTCAAATGTGATATCGGTGATTTCCTTGAATACACTGGCAGGCAGCTCAACACGGACGCCAATATCAACGGGGCTCGCCTTGGTCTTAAGGCCCAGAGACTCCGCCTCCTTTTTCATCCAGCTAGACCCCACCCGGCCTGGAGCAGTCACCACAAACCGACTGGTGAGGCTCTGACCATCAGCCAAGCTGACTCCCCGGATCCGGCCATTTTCGGCCAGGAGGTTTTGAACCCGACACCCGGTGCGCATTTCAACTCGTCCTGCCAGAGACTCTCGCAGACGCTCCAACACAACTGCGCAGTTATCGGTGCCGATGTGTCTGATGCGCGTAGGCACCAGCTCAAGGTCGGCAAGGCGTGCACGATCGGCAAGTTCTTCCAATCTGGGGGATTCCTCTCCGAAGACGCGGCCCGGCGCTCCATGGGCCACATAAATTTCATCAGCCGTGGCGAGAAGCTCGCAGAGCGACTCTTGCTCAAGGAATTCTCCCAGGAATCCGCCCACTTCCGGGGAAATCGTCAACTTGCCGTCGCTGAATGCACCGGCGCCTCCCCAGCCGCAGAGCATGTCCTCGGAATCGGCCCGCTTGCGTTCGCTGAGATCTTTGCCCTGCTCAAGCAATAGAATGGACTCGATGCCGAGATTGGCCAATGTCAGCGCTGCAAAGATTCCGGCAGGCCCGGCGCCGACAATGATCACTTCGTAGTCCATGGATTGCTCCATTCGATCTATTCCGGTTCGGACAGGTCGTATTCTATGCTCGCAACCGCGTCCCCGTCAAAAGACAGGGTAACCCGTTGGAGATTCAACGGTGCTTTTCCCTTAACCGGCAATTTGGTCCGAAGGTAATAGTAACCCCATGTTTCTTGACCAATGGCGCTCCGGCCAACGGTCATGGGTTCTCCGAGCATGCCGGAAACCGCCTTTTTAGACATCCCGTCTTTGAGACCCAAAATAGCGTCTTTGCCCATATCCTGCCCGACCTCTATGGTGATTGAGGCGCAGCAAGCAACAAGCAAAGACACGCACAGCGTCATCGTCAGGATTCTTGAGCCAACAGGACTAACAAACATATGCGACCTCCTTATGATCTTTACGGAGCAAGCTGCCCGAGGACTTCCTCGAAGGATCGAAGGGCCGTCGAACTGCGCAGGACAAAACGGACCCGCTCGATTCCAGGATGCGCTCGAAGAAACTCCGTCACGGTTCGCAAGGCCACAGGAGCTGCTTCTTCCAAGGGATAACCATAGGCCCCGGTGCTGATGGAAGGAAAGGCCACAGAACGTATCCCTTTGGTCCTTGCAACCTCAAGGCTCCTTTGATACGCGCTTTCAAGCAAGCGCTCCGTGGCCGGATTTGCACTTCGATAGACCGGCCCCACCGTATGGATCACGTACCTGGCCTTGAGCCTATAGCCCCGTGTGATGACCGCATCTCCTGTCTCGCAGCCTCCAAGAGTTCTGCATTCGGCCAACAGCTCCGGACCCGCTGCCCTGTGGATTGCCCCATCCACGCCTCCTCCGCCGAGAAGGGAGCGATTGGCTGCATTGACAATGGCCTCGGTATCCTGCTCGGTGATATCTCCCTGCATCAGTTGAAGTACTGACGATTCGATCTTGACTTCCTCCATACGCCGCCTCTCCTGTTGTTGTGTGATTTTGCCTCACACGCTGCACAATGAAACTCCCCGCCGCAAGCGGGCGGGGTATCATAAGGAAACACCCTTGTTATACCCCCTCACCCTAACCCTCTCCCGCCAG
>JABXJW010000262.1 GCA_013375395.1 Desulfobacterales bacterium | reverse complement strand
GAGTTTTGTCTGAATCTATTTGCCAATGTGGCAACGTATTTCTCCGGATATCAGGCAGAGAAAAGGCAAAAGATCTCTCAACCCACGGCAAACAAGTTTTTGGAATATACCCGTGAGGTATTTTTGGTACAAACAGCAGACTATTTTTCCTATTCCTTTACGGAGCAAAAGGCCCATCCGTACAAAGTCTATGCCATTGACCCCGGGCTCTATAATGCCGTGTCGTTCCGATTCTCCGAAAACATAGGCCGGATATTTGAAAACGTGGTATATCTGGCTTTGAGGAGAAAAGGACAAGAGGTCTTTTATTGGAAAGGGAAAGGCGAGGTTGATTTTCTTATAAGAAAGGGGACTAGAATAGACAGGCTAATCAATGTCTGCTGGGAACTCAACAAGAACAACGAAAAAAGAGAATTGGCCGGCCTATGTGAAGCCATGGAACAATTCAATGTTGCCGATGCCCAAATAATTGTAAGCGGATATGATGATCAGGTGAACATCAAAGGGAAAAAGATTGTGATCACCAACTTTTTCACCTGGCTCAGGAAAGGAAATTGACGGTAGTTGCGGACAAACCTTCCATACACCAGTATGGCGTCTGCCAAAAGGCGGGTAAGAGTACAGAGGCATCCACCCTTCATCAACGCAATACAGCCCGAGCAATCTATAGAAATCTTATCGGTGTTGGCTTTGCTATGGGGAGGCTGGGGACGCCTTTTATATTTCCATATTTACAGTTTTAGGCTTAGGGATCGATGAAATTGTAGCTCTTTTGTTGTACTATTGTCTCTCCTCGCTTTACCGACTGACTCACCCCTGACAAAGAGAGCTTTATCGGTGATTCCAGCACATAGCCGCTATCCACTCCAGGGCATCAAAGTCAGGGGTTTTTGCAGCATCAATCGGGTAATTTCTTATTGACACCGGGCTCGTAATGGCATAATCTACCAGGCGACCATGAGGTGAAAATATGAAAACTGCGACAGTGCGAATACCTGAAGACAAAAGAGACATCCTTAAGGTTATGGCAAGCATCGAAAAAAAAGAGATGAAAGAAATCCTCTCTGACCTTATAGATGAATACATCGAGCGACACAAAGAGACCCTTGACCTTCTTTCCAGGCCGGAGTGGGTGAAAATCATCGAGAAAGGAAAAGCGGAGATAGCGACAGGTATCAAAGGAAAGTCTCTCAATGAGCTGGAAGATTGAGGTCAAACCTACAGCAGAGAAGTACTACTTGAGGTTGGCTAGAAATACCGAAAAAGGATCAAAGAAAACGATGTGCCGATCAGTGTCTTCCCAAGAAATATGAACGAATTTTTTGTCCAGAATCCAAGGGTGCCAAAGTTGTAGAATCTCCAGCATGCAGGTAACGACTAATACCCACAAAGGAATCCTGTTGGTTAATTCTTTTCTCGGAGAAACAAAGAAAAGGACCGGCATCCAAAAGACCTGGTAAAGAAGACCACCCGCGTAATTATTGAGCCACCGCTGGGCAGGACCCGAGTAGAATTTAGACAAGAAGTTGAATATGCAGCTTCCGGGTAAGCGCTCAACATCCCTTGACAATGCCTCAACAATTCTCTATCAATAAAATTTAACAGATATTCCGAAGGAGGTCCCCCATGAACAAGTCCGATCTTATCGAAATCCTGAGACAAGAAACCGGCCTGTCACTGACCAAATCCGAGCAGGTCGTCGAGTTGTTCTTTGATGAAATGTCCAAAGCCCTTGCTGCCGGCGACAGGGTCGAGATCCGGGGCCTGTGCAGCATCTATGTCAAGAAATATGAGGGGTATAGTGGACGAAATCCCAAGACCGGGGAACCGGTCCGGATACCGCCCAAGAAACTTCCCTTTTTCAAGTGTGGCAAGGAGTTGATGGAGAGGGTTGACTATAAATAGACCAACGCCGGCGCTAAAAAAGGAGGAAAGCGGTCATGAAAAAGATCAAGAAGGATCTTCAGGTGGTAAGCAAAGAATTCGACGCCCTTACAAAGAAGACCAAGAAGCTGACAAACGAATTGAAAAAGAAGGCGGCTGATCAACTCGATAGGACGCGAGCAGCTGTGAAACCGGAACTCGCTGCACGAAAGACAGCCCAGGCACTAAAGTCCTTCTCGAAAACCATGGACAAAATGCTCAACGCGGTTGAGAAGTTCGAAAAGGAACAGGCTGCTAAAAAGAAACCCAAGGCTGCGGCGAAAAAGAAAACAGCAAAGAAGGCTCCAGCCAAAAAGAAAGCCGCTGCAAAGAAGAAAGGCGCTGCGGTAAGCGCCACTGACCAGGTACTCAATATCATCAAGAGATCAAAGAAAGGCGTCGATGCTCCCACGCTGGTAAAAAAGACCGGATTTGAGGATACGAAGATCAGGAATATTCTTTTCAGGACGTTAAAGCAGGGAAAAATCAAGAGGGCCGGGAGGGGCGTCTACATTGGGATGTGACAGCCTGCGACAACAGAAAGGCCTGCCCCGGATGCGGGTCGTTGTGGGCGGCATAGCTTCAAGCTCCTGCTGCAACAATCGGCGTAAGGGACTCCCACTTCACCCACACTTGACTCTCTCGCCTCCGAACGCGCCAATGTGTTGAGGCAAACCGCGCTTTCTAAGAGGCCTTGGACCAAGGTTTTGTAAATAAGTAAATCATTCGGAGAGTCGTTCAAAAAATCATTGCCGCACCAACTATGAGGAAATATCTGTCTACGAGCCGCATAACCATACGGTTCACTATACCGATGGTATCAACTCCAGCCGACTGCGGCACGAAAACTACAATATCATCAGCATATTAGCCCCCCAACTAGTTTACAAACGGCCGTCCCGGTGTCGGCGGTCTCGGTTCCAGTGAAATCTCACCCCCCATCACACAGCACGGATAATCAAAAGAAGGTAGCCTTTCAATTTATTATGCTTCTTGGAATTGCCAGTCTTTTCGGAGACATAACATATGAGGGAGCAAGAAGTATTGCCGGTCCTTACTTGGCTGTTTTAGGAGCAAGCGCCGGTATCGTTGGCCTGGTGGCAGGTATCGGTGAATTTATCGGATATGCATTCCGTTTGGTCTCCGGCTATCTCTCAGACCGCACGCAACGGTATTGGCCTATAACAATCATAGGCTATGGATTACTTGTTTCCGTTCCCATTCTGGCATTTGCCGGTTGTTGGCAACTTGCTGCGATTCTAATCATTTTGGAGGCTGGCCTGACCATCCCATTGAAGGTGCCGCCACAACAGCCGCAGTTTAATGGACTTGTTCCGAAGTATATTTTGTCTTCAATCAATAGATTCGCAATTAAATATCTTATCAAGCCCAATATTTTGATTATCGATAAAGTTTTTCGTTCCAACGACAGACCATTCTATGCCACTCAATCGTTTCTTCTCTTTTTCCTTAAAACAAATATCTTTGTAAGCGTCATTCAGCCGGCTTGAAAAATATTCTCTGTCCTTTTGAGATAAGTTTAATTCAAGCCCTTCTTTTGCGTTTATAGGTGGTTCAGGCCCCATATTGCTAAAGGTTGAAAGAACTATAAACATTGAATCGATGAAATTTTCTATAGCCAATTTTGAGAACGCTTGAATCTCGCCAGTGTCATTTGCAGAACCTTTTTCGGATATTTCCTTTAATGCTATTATGACTGAATTAGAAAAACCCTCCCAGTCATCGATTGCCTTTTTAAGTTTGTTAAGCCTGCTCGCTGATTCCCCTGAGTGAGTAAGCAGTCTATTCAAAGATAATCGCGCCTCATCTAAATGCCGTTTTATGAGATGCTTATTTTCGAGAGGACTTTTCTCATTCTCTACATAAGGATCCAGAAGTGTTTGAGCTCGGTGCATTTCAAGGATGAGATTGATGTAAGAAGAGGCGCAAATGAAACTTCTATTTTTCACGCCAAGCTTTTTGTAAGAAAGTAATGAAACGCCAGCCAAAATAGCTATGATGAATATAGCTGCGGCTATTTTAGTTTTTTTGCTCGTCATAGATAATAATTTGAGCTTCGGGTTGTTTTCCAGTGACCAACACCTCTTTCTACTGGGATCTTGCCGGCCAGTTTCGTCAAATCCTCACGCTTTCTGAACCGAACTAGCTCTCTCAATGCCTCGCGAATGAGTTCTTTCTTGGTTCGGGTATGGCTAACTGAAAAGGCATCTGCCAATTAATGTGTATTGAATACACATTATATGCCTGGTGTTTCCTGGTCAAGAAGAAAGAACTTTTTGTGAGGAAAGTTCTCACATGCGGGTAGCAAAAAGGCATGGCCTGCATGGGTTCCTACCCGAGGGGTGAAACCTTGTTTATAAGCTGATGGCCTTGAGGCTTTTAGGCCGGAGCGGACAGCCCTATGGTTTTGCGCAGTGGCCTCCGGCGTAATTTGGTCCTTTTTCCAGCTTTCTGAGCGCAGGGAGGTTCGTGCCCGTTTTTTGGGGGCTTGAACTTTTTCGAAGAATGCCGCATACTTTCCCGGTAGAAAACTTCCCGCATATTGAAATCTGAATCCCAATACTCGTCTTGATTCATTTCAAACTCCTTGTGCCTTGTCTGGGTTTATTGCTGAGTGGAATTTCCCGTTCCCGATATTCTTATTATCGGCATGATAGAAAATTTCTGAAGTAATCGCTCATGCAGGACTTGAGTTTTGAGGACAAGGGCGTGGGGCAGAGAGCAGAGAGTAGAGAGTAGAGGGCGGGGCTGCGCCGCCTAAGGGTTCGCTCAAAAATAAATTTACATTTTCAGGGGTCGAGACGCCCGCATGGCAAGGCGCGAGAAGGGCGAATAGC
>JABXJW010000032.1 GCA_013375395.1 Desulfobacterales bacterium | reverse complement strand
GATTGTCGCGGGGAGCGCTTATCTCTTTGACAGAAGAAGGCTGGGGGCGCCGGCCACACAAGTCGACAGAGAGGCTGAAGCAGAGAAGGCCGAGGATGTGCCTGAATCGGTGGAACATCTTCTCGTGCTCGATTCCATGGAGCTTGAGGTGGGATATGCAATCATTCCCTTTGTGGACAGGCAACAGAACGGAGAACTCCTCGATCGGATCAGATCGATAAGGCGCCAGTTCGCCTTGGAGATGGGCATGGTCATTCCCCCGATTCATATAAGAGACAACCTGAACCTGAAACCGTCTGAATACCGTATCTTGATAAAGGGTGTGGAGGTAGGCAAATATGAATTAATGGCTGATCATTTAATGGCCATGGATGCTGGGGGTGCTGTTCAAAAGATCGATGGAATTGCGACCAAGGAACCTGCCTTTGACCTGCCGGCCGTATGGATTCCTGAAAGCAGACGGGATGAGGCTAAATTTGCAGGATACACAGTGGTGGATAATACGGCGATCATAGCGACGCACCTCACCGAAGTCATACGCCGCCATGCTGATGAATTGCTGGGTCGACAGGAGGTTCAAAACCTTTTGGACAATCTTGCAAAAACCCACCCCAAAGCTGTGGAGGAACTCACGCCCTCCATGCTTTCATTGGGCGGTATTCAAAAGGTATTGCAAAATCTTTTGAAAGAAGGGGTCTCAATCAGGGATATGTTAACGATTGTTGAGACTTTGGCTGACTACGCACCGGTCAGCAAGGATCCGGACCTTTTGACAGAATATGTCCGGCAGAGGCTGGCCCGTGCTATTGTTAGCCACTACATGCCCGAAGACGGGGTGTTGCCTGTTATCACTCTGGAACAAGATGTAGAAGACGCGCTGGCAAATAGCATTCAACATACCGAGCACGGCTCATATCTGTCAGTTGATCCAAAGGTAGCCAACTCTATCATAAATTCAGTGAGCGGAGAGATGGAAAGACTCATGGCCAAGGGCTCTCAGCCCGTTGTGTTGTGTTCTCCCGTGCTCAGACGGCATTTCAGAAGGATGGTGGAACAGTTTGTACCATCTTTGGTGGTTCTTTCGCACAGTGAACTTGCAAACAATATCAGGTTTAAATCCTTAGCAAAGGTGCAGTTAGGCCATGGAGCTTAAAGAATATCAGGCCGGCAGCATTCAGGAAGCGCTCAATCTGGTCAGGCGAGACCTTGGCTCGGACGCCTTGATATTGTCTACGCGAAAACTGCGCGGGGCAAAATCCGCCTCTGGCGGATCTGCACGCAGTGGTCAAGAATTGTTCGAGATAAGCGCCGTAGCAGGTGGAATCCATACGGATTCAGGATCAAATCATTTCGATCCTTCCTCCCTGAACTCTCTCAAGTCTGAGTTGATGAGTCTCAGGGAGATGATCTTCCTTCTGAGCCGATCCGCACATCTTATGGAGGGTTTCAGGATCAATCCGGAGGCAATAGACCTTTACGCCAGGCTGATTCGCAGTGGCATTGCCGAACCCTACGCCCAGTTGTTTTTGGAAAAAGGGGGCGCCTTTAAGGCGAACGAACAGACAGCCTCAAATAATGTGTATGAGCGGGTATTGAAAGAGATTATGAAAGTCGTCGATGTCAGCGAGCCTTTCGATCAGAGTGAAGAACGAGTCGTGGCCGCTTTTGTAGGACCTACAGGGGTCGGCAAAACCACCACGATTGCCAAGTTGGCGGCTGAGCTCAGCCTGAAACAGAAAAAGACGATAGGACTTATTTCCATAGACAATTATAGAATAGGAGCCATAGAGCAGCTTAAGACCTATGCCGGCATCCTTGATGTTCCGTGTTTTCCGGCCTTTAACAACGATGACTTGCAATTTGCCTTAAAGCAGATGAAAGAAAAGGACGTCATTCTCATAGATACGGCAGGACAAAGCCATTACGATATGGCGCGTATGGAAGAGATGGAAAAATTGATCGGTCGTGATCGCTCTATCAATACTCATTTACTTCTCTCTACCGTAACCAGTGAATTGGAAATGGGACACGTTGCCAGAAACTTTGGCCAGTTAAACTTCAGCGCTTACATATTTACCAAGACGGATGAAACAAGGGCACGAGGGGTTATCATAAACCAGCTTCTCAAACTAAGAATGCCCATCTCCTTTATTACAACAGGACAGAGGGTGCCGGAAGATATTTCCAAGGCGACAAGGACGGGCATATTGCGTCTGATATTTGAATAGGAGAATCATATAGTGGACCAGGCAAGTGGTTTGAGACAGATGGTCAGAAAGAAAGCCCATGATGTAGATGGCAGCGGAAAAGTGCGCAAAAGTGCCCAATCGCCGTTTCCCCGCGTCATTTCCGTTACAAGCGGCAAAGGGGGCGTCGGCAAGACTAATGTCGTTGGAAATCTAGCCATAGCACTTAGAAGGCTCGGAAAAAGGGTGCTGATATTGGACGGCGATCTTGGCCTGGCAAACATTGATATAATTTTTGGCCTTAACCCTGCTTACAACATCAAGCATGTTATCAGCGGACAGAAAGATCTGTCGGAAGTGATCGTGGAAGGGCCTGAGGAGATTCGTGTTATTCCGGCGGGTTCCGGCTTGCAAGAACTAGTGCATTTGACGCAAGGACAAAAACTGAACCTCTTAAATGAATTTGATACGTTAGATGAAGACTTTGATATCTTTTTGATCGACACCGGAGCCGGTATTTCTTCCAACATCATCTATTTCAACATAGCTGCAGACGAACGCATTGTCGTAGCCACCCCCGAGCCTACTTCAATAACGGATGCCTACGCCTTAATCAAGGTTATGTTTGCCAAGTATGACACAAAGACTTTCAAGCTGCTGGTCAATATGGTGGAAGATGCAGAGGAAGCCAAGTCGGTTTTTGAAAATTTGAGCAATGCGATTGCGCGCTTTTTGAAGGGGATATCCTTTGAATACATCGGGTTTATTCCAAGGGACGGCAATTTAGAAAAGGCGGTCAAACAACAATGCGCTGTTATCCAACGTTATCCGGAGAGCGCATCGAGCAGGGGGTTTTCCGAGTTGGCCCGTCGATTATTAGCCTCATCAGTAAATGGAGCGCACGATGGGAACATAAAATTTTTCTGGAGAAAACTCATGACCCGTCAGTGAATTCGTTAATCGTTTTACGTTTTTCGATTACACGATTCGCGATCAATATGATGCAAAAAAATCAAGCAAGACACAACTACGGCAAGACTAAACCATCTGCCACTGCGAGGCGCGGGCGCGCAGGTGTTATGCGGTCTAATGCGCTGAATCAAGCCGAGCGCAGGGCATTGATTGTTGAATATTCCCCTTTAGTGAAATTCTTGGCAAACCGCATGGCTATGCGCGTCCCACCCAGTGTGTCTTTGGATGATCTAATCAGCGCAGGGATTATGGGCTTGTTGGATGCCATTGATAGATTTGATTCTTCCAGGGATGTTCAATTCAAGACGTATGCGGAATTCAGGATAAGGGGGGCGTTGTTGGATGAACTCAGGAATATGGACTGGGTTCCGCGGTCGACGAGAAAAAAGATTCATGATATGGAGAAGGCCATCATGGCTGCTGAAGCAAAACTCGGCCGGCCGGCCGATGATTTGGAAATAGCCGGAGAGATGGGTCTTGATATTGATACATACTATGACGTCCTTAATAAGGCGAGAGGTGTTGAGCTTCTGAGTCTTGATGCGTATATCAAGGGCGATGGAGGTAACTCGGGGGGCAAAAAAGCTTACAGAAGCTTAATCCAAGGAGATGATGATCCCGCTGATCACATAATGGCCTTGGAGCTGAGGCATGTCATCGTCGATGCCATCAAGACGCTTCCAAGAAAGGAACAAATGGTGATTACATTATACTATTACAATGAGTTGACACTGAAGGAGATTGGGGATGTGCTTGGATTGACCGAATCACGTATTTCCCAGATCCATACCAAGACCATCATAAAGTTAAGAGCAAAACTTAAATCGTACCACGATAGATGATAGATTTCACATGGGGCCAGATGATAAGGTTGAAGATGCTGAAGCTGCACTTGATCATGCCTCATTACTTGATGCCGTTGAATGGGAGCACGGATCTGAAAAGCAATGGCGGCCGAAGAAGCACCGGAGGGCCATTAGAGTTCTGCTTGTCGCCGTATGTTTGTTGTTTGTTGTTTATGGTTTGATGTGGTTTTCCACAGGCCGCCGGGAGATGACTTCCGGACGGGTATATCGGGCTCCTATATGGAATGTAGAGACCGTAGAGAATGTAGAGAACGTAGAGAAGGCAAAAAATCTGGAGGAGTACAAGTTCGACATCATAGATTTTGCACGCTTTGTGGTGCTGCTTCCCGAGGAAAACAATAAGGCTTATTTATTGTTGAGGATTTCGGTTCAAGTGTCGAATAGCAAAGTGTATGAGGAGATAAATGAAAAAAGGGCCTCTTTCAGGGGAGCCATTTATGGTGTCTTAAACAAAGTGGTCAAAGCAAACAACAAACAAGAGATCCACAAGAAAGAGTTGAAACAGGATATTATGGATGCACTTAACGGCATAGTGGGCGCCGGGGGCGTAATCAGCATCGGTTTTACCGAATTCTTGTTGGTGTGAGATAATAAACGTTATGGCAGATACCATGGACATGAAAATCCCGCTTGCTCAAGGGACTGCAATCAAACAGGTTCACAAACCCAAGCAGCAGAACCCTGAGCGAGAGCGGCTTTCAGCGGCCAGAAGACGAAAGCAAAAGAAAAAAAAGCCCTCCGATAAGTTCGCCGATTCCAAAGGAAATGAAGCGCAACACAGAGATTCAAAGGGGAGGAGCGGGCAAGACAAGGACTCAAAGACTCGAGGGGCACTGTTAGACGTGATTATTTAGTGGATTCCGCATTTCGAAATCATGATGTGGTCAACATCCGTAGAATTTTGGGTGATCATGCAGGTTGTGATAGACATGTGTTTGATCATCCTTTTTGTTGTCTTTATGAGACAGGTTAAAGGCGCCGGCAGCAGGCCTGAGTCCATGGGGGCGGAGCGGGTCACCGACACCCTCGAGCCCATTCTGAAAGAGGCACAAGAATTGGCCGGCCAATTTGAGAGCCAGCTTAAGGAGAAACAACGTATTGTCAGAAGTCTGAATGAACGCCTTGACAGCCGCATCATCAGTTTGAATTTATTAATGAATCGTGCTGAGACGTGCCTTGCTTCCAGTAAAGATGTCTCCCGTGAAAGGGCTACATCTCACACAGACGTTTACGATTTGCAACAGCAGATCATAACCCTTGCAGAAAAGGGATTTGATTCGGAGCGGATAGCAAATCGCCTGGGGATTTCGAAAGGAGAGGTGACCCTTGTGCTCGATTTAAAGAAGAAATTCAGGGAGATGGAGCAGGGTTGAGACCATGTGTGTTGTCAACTGACTAGTTAAATGCTCAATGATATTGACCACATCTTAATATCTAATTCCAAGCTCGACCTGGGCAACAAAGCCGACCACAGTAAGACTCTACCAGTTGCAAAAGGTGAAGTGGTGGAGGGTAGAATCATCAAATCGATCCCCCCCCATCATGCCCTCATCTTGATTAAGGGCAAGCAACTCGTAGCCCGCACACGGGTTCCCCTGAGGCCGGGGGAGGCTGCTTTTTTTAAAGTGGAACAGACTGCTCCGCAGTGCGTCCTGAAACTCATCGAACTTGGGCGTAGCCGGCAGAACGGACTCAGTGGGTTGTTGAAAATGGGCGATTTTCATGGATCTCCTTACAAGTTGCTGATCGATATGTTGAATCCTTTGATAGCATCTTTTAAGGGATCGAACCAACAGAAGTTGCCTGCGGCCCTCTTGGCGATGTGGGCGTTGCTAAACCGTGTCTCACTTCGATCTCAACAAGAGCCTTACGGGGATTTTTTGAAGTCATTCATAGCCGGCTCAGGGATGATTTGGGAGCACAAACTCAGGTCGTTGCTCCTTTCCGGGTTTGAATTTAGGAATCAGGCTGAAGCCATTATAGAACAAGATTTGAAGGCGTTAGCATTAAAGTTGTCAGCAGATGCCGGGCCGGACAAGCTGTTTTCCAGGCAGGCCATGACCGGATTTCTCGATGGTCTTGAACAGCTTCAATTGTTGAATCTGTCAGGGTTGGAAGGAAGAGGCAAACTTTTGTTTATCATTCCGATGCAGTGGCACGATAGATTCACTTTCGCACAGATCTTGGTCGACCTTGCGGGAAAAAGAGCAGATGGCCACAGGGAGCATGATGAGGATAGGGTCGTCAGACTTTCTCTCTTTTTGGAAATGTCGCGCCTGGGGCCGGTTCGAGTAGATGCTTCGGTCTTTCAAAAGGCGATTAGAGTCTGTTTTCTGGTCTGCAATGAGGAAATCCAATCCATTTTTGAAGATCACACGGATGTCCTAGTGCAGCAAGTTGAAAGGCACGGTTTTTCTCTTCAGGACTTCGCGTGCCGACTGGAGGAACCCGGCAGTTTGGCCCAAACATCACTGGTTGACGCCCTCATTGATCCGGAAGAACATTACATCAGCCTGGTGGTATGACCCCACAGTATTTTGGATTCCGGATTTGGTAACAATTTACGTTTCTTGAAAACATTATACGCTCCAACAACGGTCGTCGGATCTCGTTGGAATCCGTTTGTTTCATCAATCCAAAATCCAAAATCCAAAATCGATGAAGATGCCCCGAAAGCAAAAAAAAGCAGTAGCGCTCAAATACAAGCCCGTTGAGGACAACGCCCCCAAAGTAACCGCAAAGGGCGCCGGATTTCTTGCCGAAAAAATCATTGATATGGCGCGCAAGCACGGCATTCCCGTAAAGGATGATCCGGACCTTGTTGAAGTCTTGTCCAGACTCGATCTGAACGAGCAAATCCCCCCAGAACTCTATGTGGTGGTAGCGGAACTCCTTGCTTTTGTTTATAGCCTGAACCAAAAAAAGGCCGCAAAGTAGGAAGATTTTTCCCTCACCCGGCAATCTAAGGCCATTGCCGCCTGTTTTCGGCATGCCGCCCACCGGCCGATCCACCCGTGCATTCAAAGTCTCCTCGCTTTCGGGTTGCACACAAAACTGACTGGAATAACAGGCAAAAAAGACATATGGCGTAATGAAAACCAATATCTTTTCACCCCTTTGTCTTTCTGCTTCCCGGCAGAGTTTATCCTGGAGCCCGCCTTGGCATCTTCGTTGCACTAACATCGTGCAAGAAAAGGAGGCCTGATCAAATTGTACATCGGCATTTATGATGCGATTAGAGGATGTCGTATTCAAGAACTCAGACTTAAGACGATTGCTAACAATCTTGCCAACACGGGAACCGGTGGGTTCAAGAGAGACATCACCTCTTTTGACAAGGCACTCCGGGTCCATATGAAAACCGACTTCAACCAAGGCAATGTCAGGCGTACAGACAACCGCCTTGATCTGGCCTTAGAAGGAGAAGGATTTTTCAAGGTGAAGACGCCCGCCGGTATTCGATATACGCGAAATGGAAGGTTTTGCCTGAACGCCGAGGGCCGGTTGGTGACCCAAAACGGTGATCCCGTGTTGGGGGCAGGCGGTCCTATTACGATCCGGGGCGAGCACGTCGCTATTGATGCTGCGGGACAAATAGAGGTGGATGGAGCAGCAGTGGATACTTTGTCGATGGCTTCATTTGAGCGGCCTGAACTTTTGCAGAAAGAAGGGCTCTCTTACTATGTCTATAATGGTGATGAAAAAGAGATTTTGCGGCCTAAAGAGATTTCAGTCAGAGATGGTTTTCTTGAGGAGTCGAATGTGGTGATTGCAGAAGAAGTCATCAGAATGGTGGAAACCCTCCGGATCTTTGAATCGTATCAAAAGGTGCTGCAATCATTTGACGAGAGCGATGCAAAAGCAATTAACCAGGTCGGCAGACTATAGATAAACGTTTCGGAGTTTCTGCAACTTATTAGTGTTTTTCAATACCCCGCTGCTTGCGGCGGGGTTGCCGCTCAGTTCCCTCTCCCCTGGCGGGAGAGGGTTAGGGTGAGGGGGTATAACAAGGGTGTTTCCTTATGATACCCCGCCCGCTTGCGGCGGGGAGCTTCATTGGGGAGAAGCCCCGATGTTTAGGGAGGTTGTATTATGTTAAGGGGTTTATGGACCGCCGCTTCGGGCATGGCCGCCCAGCAGTTGAACGTTGATGTCATCTCCAACAACTTGGCCAATGTCAACACAACCGGTTTTAAGAAGAGTCGCGCTGATTTTGAGGATCTTATGTACCAGACGCTTCGTCTGCCGGGCGCCACGACCGCTGCCGGCACCCAACTTCCAACGGGTATCCAGATTGGAATGGGCGCGAAACCGATGGGGGTGCAAAAGATGTTCTCCCAGGGGGATTACAACCAGACAGGCAACGAGTTGGATCTGGCAATCGAAGGGAAAGGTTTTTTCAAGGTCATCAGCAATGATGAAGAGGTCTATACACGCAGCGGCAATTTCAAGCTCGACAGCGAGGGCTATGTGTGTACTCCAGCCGGCGACAGACTGGAGCCAGAGATCACAATCCCGGCAAATACGGTCTCTATTTCCGTGGATTCCGAGGGGAGACTTGTGGCCTTCGGCCCGTATAACACCGAGCTGGCCACGACTGATATCAAGTTGTACACGTTTATCAACCCTGCCGGCCTCTACAGCATGGGACGAAATCTTTACCGTCCCACGGAAGCGTCCGGAGAAGCTACTGAAGGCGCACCGGGCACAGAGGGGGTTGGGACCATCGCACAGGGCTATTTGGAAATGTCAAATGTAAATGTAGTGGAAGAGATGGTAGGTATGATTATTGCCCAGCGCGCCTATGAGGTCAACTCCAAGGCCATCCAGACAGCAGACAATATGCTCCAGATGGCAAACAATATCAAGCGATAGAGGCACAGGGCAAAGGGCATAGAGCAAAGGGCATAGAGCGAAATGAGAAATGACGAATCACAAATGGCGCCAGGCATCCTGCATCGAACTAATGACCAGTGACCAATGACCAATGACCAATGACAGAGGTATAATGAGAAATCTCTATGCCATACTAATAACTACAGTCATTGCCATGGTGACAGCACTTGGATTCTGTGATGCCAAGGCGGATGTGCAGGCTTGCGTCATTACCGTGAAGGACCAGGCATGGGTAAAGGGGGAAAAGGTCTGCCTAAAGGACATAGCGAGCACAAAGGGCCCAGCCCCACAGCAGGAGCGACTTGGCGCTATCTATTTGTGCTGTGCCCCGAAGCCGGGCATGGAGAAGATTTTGCGAGGGACATGGATCGAGGCCAAGGTTCGTTCCAAAAGGTGGCTGCCGGAAAATACCGTCCTGAGAACACCTGAGATTGTCAGGATCGGCCGTACCTCCCAATCGATTCAAGAGGAGAGCTTCTTGCGTCTTTACACCGGCTACATTTCAAGACAGCTCAAGGGGCGCCGGTCCGACTTCGGGGTAAGCCGCTTCAAGGTCATAAACAATGGCCCTCTTCCTGAGGGGGATGTGCGTGTTGAACTCATGAATCAGGCTGAAGGAAAGCTGATTGGACATGTGAGCCTTGGTGGAATCATCCGGGTAGACGGCAAGATCGAACAGAGGGTTGTCCTTTCGGGTTGGGTCGACAGATTTGAAAAGGTTGTGTGCACGGCCCATCGACTGCAACGCCACACTCTCCTGGCAAAAGACGACCTGTGCCTGAAAAGGAGAAATATTGCCAAACTCCCTGCCAATGTGATCAAGGCTGTTGAGGCGGTTGTCGGCAAGAGGCTGAAGCACACGGTAAAGGCGGATGCCGTATTACTTGCAAACTCGGTGGAAAAACCACCACTCATAGAAAGGGGTGATCGAGTAACGATTATCGCCGAATCACCCACGCTAATGGTGACAGCCATCGGCACAGCCCAAGACAGAGGATCTGCCGGAGATCAAATACGCATCAAGAACTGCATGAGCAAAAAAGAGATCATAGCGCGCGTTGTTGACGCTTCAACCGTAAAGGTGGAATTTTAATCTTACCTCCCTAACCCCCCCTTTCAAGGCCTCCGGCTCGTAGAGCCTGCGCCTCGGAGAGGGAAGGGCAGGGTGGGGGTGGATTGATCCGCTGGAGGCGAATGCCATTATGAGCCAAATTGAAAATCGATACTGTTCTCAAGGCGTGAGCCGCAAATCGAAAATCCGAAATACCATAATTATCCTAATTTGCATTTTGGCAGTCGGCATAACAATCCTGTCAGGCTGTGCCGCCATGGCAAAAAAGGCCCCGGTGCAGGCCCACGCCAACGATATGCAGAGCCCCCCGGTATTTGAAACTTTCGAACGCCCCGCACCCGCTGAAGGGTCCCTGTGGGCGAATGCCGGCAACACCAGGCTTTTTGTTGATATGAGAGCCAGGGAAGTAGGCGATTTGGTGACCGTGAGGATTTCCGAGAAGCCTACAGGCAAATTGTACGCCGAGACGCAAACGAGCCGAGATTCGAGCGTCGAGGCCGGCGTTACAGATTTCTTTGGCAAGAACCGGGATCCATCGAGTCTGTTCAACGCAAATTTCAAGCCGAGCTTTAAAGGCCAGGGAACTAATAATCGAGAGGGGGAACTGGAGGCATACGTAACCGCAAGAGTTATCCAGGCACTGCCAAGCGGAAATCTTCGCATATTGGGCAGGCAAGAGATTAAGGTAAACAACGAGACTCAGCATATTACGATTTCCGGAATCATTCGCTGTGAAGATATTGATACCAACAACGAGATTCAATCAACTTATGTTGCCGATGCCAGGATAGAATATTCAGGCAAGGGAGTCATAGCCGACAAACAGCGACCGGGCTGGCTTGGCCGCACCCTTGACTACTTATGGCCGTTTTAGTTGTTAGTCAATGACCATTGACTAATGACCAGTAGAGGTAAAAAAATAATGAGAATGATACATAGGCATCCTAAGATCACTTTGCTTGTCCCGGCTCTACTGCTATTTTGCTCTACTGGAGCCTCTGCCATCAGAGTCAAGGATATGGCCTCCATCAAAGGGATAAGGACTAACCAGGTTGTCGGATACGGCCTTGTTGTTGGACTGAACGGCACGGGGGACAAGGCAGGAACGGGCTTTACCGTTCAGTCTCTCGCGAACATGATTGAGCAGATGGGCATTCACGTAGACAAGGGGCGTATAGCGGTCAAGAATGTTGCAGCCGTCATGTTGACCGCAGATATACCCCCATTTGCAAGGATAGGAAACAAGATCGATGTCCTGGTCTCTTCCATAGGGGATGCCAAGAGCCTCCTTGGTGGGACGCTTCTTTTGACGCCCTTGCGCGGTGTAGACCGAAAGGTTTACGCCCTGGCCCAGGGGCCGGTCTCTGTTGGAGGCTTTGCCGCAGCGGGGGCCGCTGGAGGTGGTGTGACCAAGAACCATCCTACTGTGGGCAGGATTTCAGGGGGCGCTACGATTGAGCGAGAGATCCCTGTCACTATGCAGGGCAAACAGGAGCTTATTATCACTTTGAGTAATCCCGACTTTACAACGGCAGTCAGGGTACGCGATGCAATCAACAAAAGGTTCGGCCAGGCACTGGCAACCAGCATGGACTCCGGGACCCTCAAGCTGCTGGTACCGGAAGACTTTCGGTCCCATATTGTGCAGATGGTTGCGATGGTGGAACACCTTGATGTCACACCCGATATAGTTGCCAAGGTGGTCTTGAATGAGAAGACGGGCACGGTAGTTATTGGCGAGAAGGTCAGGATTTCCACGGTTGCAGTAGCACACGGCAATTTGAGTATCCAGGTCAAGGAGCGTACAGCAGTGTCTCAACCTCTCCCCTTCGCTCCTGCTCCTCCCGAAGGGGCTGCCGCCCGGCAATTACGGCCGGAAGAGGGCGTTATTATGGGGCCTGGGGGACAGACGGTCGTAACTGCTGAATCTGAAGTGACTGTTAAGGAACAAGATAAGAGGTTGCTCATTGTTCCCGGTGGCGCCACCATTGGTGAATTGGTGCGTGCGCTGAATGCCATCGGGGTGACACCGAGAGACCTTATTGCCATTTTTCAGTCTATCAAGGCCGCCGGCGCACTTCATGCCGAGCTGGAGATAATTTGACGTCTCGGATTCTACAACCTATTGCAATTCCGAGAGAATTCAGGAGGCAGAAGTCAGAAGCCAGAATAAAGATTTTTCTATCTCCTATCTTCTGACTCCTGACTTCTGACTTCTGTTTCCTTTGACCAGTGACCAATGACTGATAGGATGGACATGATAAGCGAGATACATTCACCCCCCCCTGCGCCTTCACCGCAGACCGCCGCAAAAGACGCCAAACTCAGGCAGGCGTGTGCTGATTTTGAGGCGATTTTTCTCCATTATATCCTAAAGTCGGCCCGGAAAGCGCTTCCACAAGACGGATTTTTGGGCAATACGCACGAGAGCAAGGTCTACAGATCGATGATGGATCAGGAGATGGCACGGGCAATGGCAAGGGGGCGAGGTCTGGGGCTCGGACGCTTGCTGTACCAACAATTGGATAAAACTGGAAATATTGTAACAATTTAGGTCTTTGAAAACACGGTCGCTCCGATGACGATCAGATTTTGAACCGTGTAAAACTCGGGCCTAAGTGAGCCTAAAGAAAGAACGGTATTCACTTGTTAAATGATATGAAATATTTGCTGGGATACTAAAGGGTTAGATCAAGATAGCCCGGATCGGCGATGATCGTATGGTTTGGCTTTAGAGACCCCGTATTTGATCCGATAAGAGAATTATAACGTCAACTACAGGAGACAATTCTTATGCAAAGGGCAATTGAAACGCTGGAAGACCTGTTACACAAGAAAATCTTGCTCTACCAGGATCTTGTGGCGGGCCTGAAACGGGAGCGCGAGGCTCTTATCAATACTGATATGGAAGCGCTGTGGGAGATCGCCGACGAAAAACAGTCGATCGTATCGGATATAGAGGCCCTGCGGTGCAAGATTCTAACGGCACTATCAGAAGTTGCCATTGATCACCGGATGGATGTGGTTTCATTTGACATTGCCCGTGTATGCTCCTTCATTCCCGGTACGCACAGCGAGCGGATCAAAGAGCCGTATGTGTCGCTGGTGAATTTGAAAAGCGAAATCCGGAAACGTAGCCGGGAACACATTGTTTTTATTGAAGAAAGTCTTCGTTTTCTGGATGAACTAATCGGAATTATAGCAGGCGCCGCCGATGAACCAAAGCCCGTGTATTACAATGGTCGATCCTTAACCGGAAAACGTCAGGCAAACGTGTTGCTCCACAGAGAGGTGTGACTTGGAATGCGGATTGCAGAATCAGGGCGGCGAAGCCGCGTTGTATGAAATCGCAAAGTGATTTTATTGGTGTTCTTCAATACCCCGCTGCTTGCGGCGGGGTTGCCGCTCAGTTCCCTCTCCCCTGGCGGGAGAGGGTTAGGGTGAGGGGGTATAAAAAGGGTGTTTCCTTATGATACCCCGCCCGCTTGCGGAGGGGAGCTTCATTAGAGAGGTAGAACTATGTCTGGTTTGGGATTGGTATTGGATATTGCAAAGGATGCCTTGGCCGCGCAGCGGTACGGCATGGACGTGACCTCCCACAACATTGCCAATGTGAACACGGAGGGTTATTCCAGGCAGCGGACTGTGAGCGGGGCGAAACAGCCGGCACTTTACGGCGGGCTGCTCCTCGGGCGGGGTGTGGAGACAACCCAGGTGCTAAGAATCAGTGACCGGTTTATTGAAAACCGGCTCATGGATCAAAAATCGGCAATGTTATTTTCCAAAGAGATGGAGCACTACATGCAGGTCTTGGAGGCAGTGCTTAACGAGAACTCGGAAGCCAGTATCAGCACTATGATAGCAAATTTCTGGAACATGTGGCACGATGTCGCAAATAATCCTTCCGGGACCTCGGAACGGATGACTCTTTACGAGCACAGCATCTTGCTGTTGGAGCAATTTAATACCCTGGATGACGATTTGACGCAGCTTGAAGCGGTTCTAACTAATGCCGTCAGTACCGGGACAAATAAAGTCAATCAGATCACCAAAGAGATCGCACAGATCAATCAAGAAATCATCGGAATGGAAGCATCCGGCGTTGTTAATAATGACGTCAGGGACAGTCGCAACGCGCTGGTTTCGGAGCTAAACGGATACATAGACGTAAATACCTTTGAGCAGAGCAACGGCTCCCTCACTATTATTACATCTTCCGGTCACATCCTGGTTCATGAACACCTTTACCATGATTTGACGCTCGGTGGAGACGATGGAAAAAGAATTCTGTGGCATGGTTCCGGCGGATCAAAAGTTGACATAACAGACTATATCACCAAGGGAAAACTCGGCGGATGGATTGATATGCGGGATGAGGTGGTCGCAAAGTATAAACTGGACCTTGATGCCCTGGTCAAGGAATTCACCTGGACCGTCAACCGGCAGCATAGCCGGGGGGTGGGGCTCCATCTGTTCAGCGGCGATGTGACAGGAACATACAAGACCGATTCAAGCGGCCTGCTGTCGACGCTGACCTACGGGCAAGAGATTGACTATACGAAAGATTTTAGAATGTGGATAGACGACGGCAGCTCTCCGAAGGCCGTGACCGTGGATATGGGAATTTCCGGTGCGACTCTGTCAAATTGGGCAGGACCGGTAGCAGGCGCTGCTCGATATAAGTATGTATTCACTGTTACAACGCCCGGAACTGTCGGACCTGGTGCAGATGATCCCGTAATATCGTGGGAAAAGTTTAATCCCGACGGATCGGCAACAGGAAGCAGCGGTTCCGTAACTATAGTTAATGCTGGCAATTTCGGAGTGGACGGCGGCACCCTGAGTTTTGATATTGGCGCCGGAACCCTTGTCGCCGGCAACACCTTTACAATCAATACCGACAGTGTTGGAAACCCTGATTTGCTGGACATTGCACCGTCAGGAAAGGCAAACAGTATATCGGACACTTACAAGTTTGCGGTTACCTCGTCTACGGGAAATGGAAAAATAGGCACAGACACATTGGAGATAAAGTGGTCAAATAGCATTACTTTGGGTGTTTTCACCCTGGATGCATCTACCACAACCGTAGATGTTGACGGCATGACGATCGACTTTATAGATGGAACCTTGTTTAACGGCGACGTCTTTACCATCTCCACGGATGAAAATGGTAACCCGTCGCCGAACCTGCCGTCGGATTGGCACTGGACACTTGATTCTTTCAAAGACCGGCTCAATGGCAACGTTCAGGCAATCTTCGGCAGCGCGGTTGTCGATGCATCCGTGACGGGAAACGCCCTGAAGCTTTCCCCTGCCGGCGGCTGCAGTTTCGGATTCTGTGACCATAACTTTGATGGGTGCGGGCTATTAGCCGCATTGGGTATTAATACCTTCTTTGAAGGAAGCTCGGCCGGATTTGTTGGTATGAACGCACAGGTTGCAAACAAGGACCATATTGCCGCCGGAAGGATCAACAACAATGTGGGCCCGGCCATACCTGCCGATACAAATAGCTCCACGGGTTCCATAACGACCGCAGGACCCTATACGGGCGCCGACGATGCGACCTACACCATCAGGATTGAAGCGGGTGGCGCATTCAGGTGGCAAAAGAACGACGGCGGCTGGTCGGCTCCTGTGAATATTACTATCGGTTCGGTCATAACAATAGATAAAGGCATCACCCTCACCTTTGATCCCGGCACTTACGCTGTCGGGGACACCTTTACCATAGATGTGATCGCATCCACCGATCCGTCTCAAATACACACCACCGGCGACAACAGCAATGCCCTGGCTATTTGCGATCTCCAGTATGCTTCCGTCGATATTGCACAGTGGACCTGCGACAGACGCAATGAAAACACCAAGGACATTGTAAGTGCGACAATCGAACAGTACTACCATTGCCTGGTGAGCTCCATCGGGATCGAGTCGGCAAGCGCGGCCAGGAGCAGGGCCTTTATCGAAACCACGGTCGGAAAATTGGGGGAAATTCGCGACAGCATTTCCGCCGTCTCTCTGGATGAGGAGATGACAAATCTGATAAAGTTTCAGCATGCCTATGCGGCGGCAGCCAAGCTTATCAGCGTTTCAGATGAGATGATGAAGACGTTGCTCAGCGTGAAGTAACCCTGAACGGTGAACTCTGAACCTGTGAACGCCTACGATTGAAAACGACTCAACCACTTAACGACTTAACCGTAAAATGCTGTACAAGGAGTAACTTACCATGAGAGTGGCCGACAAAACCATCTATGATATGATAAGAATTAATTTAGGCCGTATCGGCGAGGACTTGTATAAGGCCAACAAGGTCATGACGACGGGCAAGCGTATCAACAGCCTCTCGGATGATCCTATCGGTCTTGCTCAATGCCTCAATATCAAGTCTTTGCTATCGAACATTGAGCAGTTGAAGAGAAACATTGCAACGGGAAGGACGTGGTTGGAGTCGGGGGAAACTTCTCTTAGAAATATGAATGATCTAATTGCCGATGCAAAAGTCCTGTGCGTGCAAATGGTCAATAGCACCGTGAGTCACTCTGATCGGGCGTATGCATCGACATTTGTGGATGGAATCTTGAGACAGGTGTTAACGCTGGCCAATACCGAGGTTGACGGAAAACATATCTTCGCCGGAACAGAAACGGACACCAGGCCTTTTGCCTTTGATGACGAGGAAAACCCAACAAATGTGACCTATTCGGGAAATCACTCCAGGTTCTCCGTGAAAATCGGAAAACATGCAACCATAGCCGTGGGACGAGATGGGGAGGATGTTTTTACGGATTCATATGTCACTATCGGCGAGTCAAATAACTCGATAGACTTTATTGAATATTTGGGAGGTTCTCCAAGCAATGAACTGACCGCCGGAATTCCCGGTGGAATCTATGGTCACGGCCAACTGGCCGCAGCCGTTGAGGGCGCAATGGAGCAGGCTTCGAGCGAATCGGGCAACGCTATTGACTATGAAGTTACCTACGATAGCTCGACAAAGAAATTCACTATCCAGGACAACGGCGCCAATCCGGGGTTTGAACTCGACCTTTTGTGGAGAACCGGTTCGCATGTGGATGACAGCATCGGCTCTGAATTGGGTTTTGATGACATTGATGTGAAGGACAGGCTGATTGCCAGTGATAATGTCGTTATGTCCGTTACTATTACAGCCGGGGTGAATGACACAATTGAATTCAGAGAAGATGTCGGGGCAGGTCCGGGCGCAGTGTTAAGCATAAACATTCCTGCTGGTGTTTACAATACGGATCCGCTCCTCGCCGGCCTGGCAGGCAACATTGAAGGCGCAATGGATGCTGAATCCGCAGCAAACGGAAATGGCGTAGATTATAAGGTTACATACGATGCCGCAAACGACAGGTTTATCATGGAGGAAGAAGGCCCCGGCCTTCAGCTTAAGGAACTGCGGCTTCTGTGGAACAGCGGTCTCGGAACCACTCAAGCAGCAGCTACCGCCTTGGGGTTCAATAATACGGCAGATGACGTTTATGCCCCGCCGACCGGCGGCAGCAAAGTTGAATGGGGCATCTTTAAGACCTTGATGGATCTGAAATACTACCTTGAGGCGGATGATGTCGGCGGCATATCCAGATCCATGACCAGATTGGATTTTCACTTTGACAATTTGAGCGCCGTGGTTTCCGATACAGGGGCGAGAGAGGTCCAACTCGATATCAAAGAAAAGATTATTTCCGATATGAACTTGAGCCATTTGGAGAGGAAGTCAAGACTTGAAGATGCGGACATGGTTGAAGCTATCACTGAGATGCATTCCAGGGAGTCCGCCTATAAGGCTGCTTTATCCGCTTCCGCCAGGGCCATGCAATTGAGTGTGGTTGATTATCTTTAATAGTCAGTAGTCAGTAGAATCACAAATCTGTCCACTGTTCACTAATCACTGCCATTTTATGCCATGGAGGGCATGTGCTTGTACTGACCAGGAAGGTCGGCGAGAAGATCAACATCGGGGACGATATCGTCCTCAGCGTTCTTGAGATTAACAGGGGGAACGTCAGGCTGGGCATTGATGCCCCAAGAAATGTCACGGTGCTTCGTCAAGAGGTCTATGAAAGAATCAAGGCAGAGAACGTGAAGTCGGCTCAAGGGAGTAAGACCGCAGTTTTTAGGGTGGTAAGGCTTTGGAAGGCGGCCGGTTCCAGGGACAAGGAGTAGAGCATTGAAAATCGAAACAGCACAGTTTGGGGCTATTGATGTCTCAGAAGACAAGATCATCATCATGCCTGCGGGCATGCCCGGTTTCCCGGGCAGGGGACGCTTTGTTATATTGGAGCGTGAGGAAACGCGGCCATTTTACTGGTATCAATGTGTGGATGACGCTGATCTCGCCTTCGTGATCATGAATCCCTATCTCTTTAGGCCTGATTATTCCGTGGATTTAAAGCCTGCGGTCAAGGAAATGTCATGGGAGGCCGACGGAGAGAATAGCCTGAAGATATATGTCATAGTGAACGCCTCTAATGGGACGCCGGAAAAAATAACAGCCAATTTAATCGGGCCGCTTGTAATCAACACGCGAAAGCATGAAGCTGTTCAAATGGTCGTCTATGACAGCCAATATTCCCACAAACACCCCATCCTTAACCAATGACCAATGACCAATCTATTAGACCTTCTTGTCCAGAAGAATTCCTATCATCTCTTCTATCTTGGCAGCCAGTTTCAACAATTCCTCGGGTGGAATCTCTCTGATCAGTTTTTCGGTCTCCTTGTCAATAACCTTTATAACGGTCCGGCCGGTCGCCTCGTGCACCGAAAATTGAAGCCCTATGTTGCGCATCATTTGTATCTCTCGCTGCAGCTCATCCAGGAGGGCCTGAGAGATCTCGACCTCCGGTCTTGGCTTTGGCTCTTGGTCGGGTTGCGTATGCGTGGCCGGGGCGCCGGCGTCTTCAACCGCGAAGAAATCCTGCTCGCGGCTCTCCGTTTTAACGGTTTTGACAGGGGTTATATTGACGGTTCTAACAGGGGGTATTATGTTATCCATTATCAACTTAACTCACCTCCCCGAAGTTCCTGAAAACCAGGCGTTTTTAGCATAAGCAAAGACCATTTTTTTTCTCTTGCCGGATTCAACCAACTGCCGGCCTATCTCGTCGCGCCGTTCGCCGAGTTTCTCAACGACCCGGCGAACCTCATCGTTTAGCTCCTTTACAAGGCCAAGCAGAGCCGCATCCGCGCTGAAGCCCGCCTGGTTCAGCTCATTCATAACGCTATTGTGCTCTGAGGCAAGCCGTTCAAGGGCCGCGGCATCCTCGTCTTGAAGCGCCGCCTTAACGCCTTGTGTTATGCCGTGAAGCCTCTTGAGCAGCGATTCATGCGATTCAGATTGCAAAGCGGACCCCTTCCTGGGTCCCGGGTTGGTGCGCTTTGGGCTGAACAGGCGCCTCGGCCAGCTCTTTTTGAACGGCACCCTCAAAGCCCTCCTTCAACGTGACCAGGAGTTTTTCGACCTCCGCCAGGGGCCCGGGATCATTGTTTACGTTTGCAACAGTGAGCCGGTCCATTATGTGGCGATAAAGATCCGACAGGTTTTCAACCAGCTCGTTTTCGATTCGCCTGTCCAGTGCACAATCAAGCTCTACAATAATAGCCATGGCTTTTGAGACGTTCTCGCCTCTGATCTTTGCGCTCTTCTTTTCGATGCCCATACGCGCAAACCGCACGAACTTTATTGCCCCGTCATAGAGCATCAGGAGAATTTTCTCCTTGTTATCCGTAGTGTGCGCCAGTGAATTGTTGTAGGCATCATAGCCCGAGGTTGTCATCAACCCAACTCCTTTCTATCAGTCTAAAGTCACAGAATCCCGATTCGTTCTCCGCCGGCCAGGGGATTACTTACCCCCTGCTTGATATGTACTTGTTCAGATTCTGCAAGCTCGCCAGTTGCTGATTCAAGTAATCGCCCGTAACCTGGTAATTGGCCAGGAGCACCTCCAGGGCTTGGAACTCGGCCCTCGTCCGCGTCTCCCATGCCGCAAGACGTCTCTGGATGCGCTCCACCCGTTCGTGGATGTCGTCTATGCTGCTTTGAATCCCGTCTTTCTTGGCGGCGATAATCCCGTCGTCGGAATCGATCATTCCGTCCAGCGCATCAACCATACGGACGGCAAAACCCTCGGAGCCTTCCGTCGTCTGGGTAAAAAACTGAACCAGGTCCTCGAAATGGTGGTCAAGTGCGTTGTTGAGTTCCGTCGAGTCCACCTCCAGGTAGCCCTTGTTTGAGCCAATACCCATATCGGCCAGGCGGCTGAACTCGGTAACGTCCGGCACTGTGTTCGTCACGAGGTTCCTCAGCCGGTTGCTGATCATGTTTGTTGTGCCGTCGCCAAAAAGAACGCCGGATTTGCCGGTGTCCCGGTCATAGGTCTGGCTCACGCTGAAAAAGTCGAGCAGGCTGTTGTAAGCACCTGCAAAAGAGTTTATCTGGGAGACAACTGCCGACGTGTTTCGGCTTACCGTCAGGGCGCCCTCATTGTCAGGGGCGGCAGGCGCGGATTTGAGAGTGATGGTCACGCCTTCGACAACATCATCTATTGTGTTGGTATCCCTATTGATATTTGCCACGCCGTCCACTGTGATGATTGAATTTTTGGCCGCCTGGGTCTCGGTAAGGTTTTCTGTCCCGCCCTTGTGGTAAACCAACCGGGAAAGGCCGTTCGTATCCGTGTTGCTGCCGTCCGTATCGGTTACCATCAGGTTTATGACGTTTGCATCTCCACTGTTTTTCGCACTCAGTGTTAGATAATAATCCGTTCCGTCAAAGATGGCCGCTGCCTGGACCCCTGTATTTGCGTCATTGATTGCATCGGCCACATCCTGGATGGTATCCGCGGCGGAAATCAAAATGTCCACCACAACGCCCACCTCGTTATCGCCCGTATATTCCAGGGCCCCGGTGTCATCAGCGCTATCGCTGAAACCCAGAATGGATGCCGCGCTTGTATCTGTTCCCTCGGAGCCGTTTGTGCCTGTTTTCCAGAGAATGTCCAATTGTGCGAGGGTTCCGTTATCGTCTATGGTGAATTTCTGCGCTGCATTGTCGTAGGATACGGTGTAAGTGACGGAACCGGCTGCATCCAATGCCGTTTTTACCGCAGATTCCAGTTCCGATATCGTATAAGTGCCGCTTGCAATAGTGGCAGTCAGCTCGGCGCCGCCGTCCTCCTTGAAATTGATCTTGTTGTTGGTCGCACCGATAGTAAACTGGTTTCCTATCTCAAGGTGAATGGTTCCGGCCACTTCACTGTCGCTCGCGTACTCGAGGGCTCCGGTGTCATCGGCAGAGTCGAACCCCAGGATGGATGCCGCACTGGTGGCGCTGTTTGTGCCCGTGGCCCAGAGGAGATCAAGCTGCGTGAGTATGGAACCGTTTTCTTTTATGGTAAATTTCTTCGTGGAACTGTCGTAGGATACAGAGTAATCGATGCTGTTGGCAGAAGCCGTTTCCAATCGGCTTTCTATCTCAGCTTCCAGTTCTGAGACCGTATAAGTGCCGCTTGTAATGGTGGCAGTCAGTTCAGCGCCCCCGTTCTCCTTGAAATCGATCTTGTTGTTGGTCGCATCAACTGCAAACTGCAAAACCTCCTCTGTTTCGCCGAAGGCCGCGCTCTTGAGCTTGTGAACTTCGGCCAGTTGCTGCACCGTAATGTCATGCGTGCCTGCTGCGGCGCTTGCACTGGCAGATGCAGTAAAAAGGTCGGTATCGCTTGATGTGGCGGAAAAGCTGTCAAAATCGCTCGCGTCATCAAGGTTTTCCATGGCGGTTTTGAAGCTGCTCAGGGCGCCTTGCAGGCCGCCATAGGCCGACAACATGACCTGATAATCGGCCTCCCTTTGCTGGAGCTTAAGGATGGGCCGCTGCTGCAAGGCCAGAAGCTGGCTGATAATACTGTCGACATCAAGGCCCGAGACAAGGCCACTCACCGAAAGTGACATGATTGACTCCATTTTTAGGGATAAGGAGCGAGAAGGGTGGCCTCCTCGCTCCTATTGTTCCGGTTTCTCGTCTCCTTTTGTTATTGGAGCAAGGAAAGCACTGTCTGCGGCAACATGTTGGCCTGCGCCAGCATGGCGACACCGGCCTGTTGCAGTATCTGGGCCCTGGTTAGATTGGCCGTTTCCTGTGCAAAGTCCGCATCCATGGTTTGGGAGCGTGCAGCGGTCAGGTTCTCTGCAACGTTCATCAGGTTAGCGATTGTGGACTCTAAACGGTTCTGGACCGCACCCAACCTGGCCCTCAAGTCATCCACCTGCTTGAGCGCGCTGTCTGTCGAGTCAAGAACCGTATTTGCAGAATCCCTGGTTGTTATGTCAGTATTGGAGATGCTGCCGACAGCCTGAACGTTCTCTGAAGTCATTAGACTGGAAAGAAAACCCGCCTCCACCGGCCCGGTCCCAAGGAACGAAAGAGTATCTTGCGCCGAGACCGTCACGGCGCCGGTCACGTGAAGAGTAGTAAATGCCGCGGCAAACTCGTCTTCTCCGGTCGCACTTGTTCCTCCCCCTCCGAAGAGCGCGTTGGTGACTTGCGCGCTTGCAGTAGTTATGAGAATGTCGCGGCCGTCTTCTGCGGTCAAAATAAGCTCGCCGTTATCTATGCTTGCAGTAACGCCTGTGACATTACTCTTGGCGTTAATGGCATCCGTCAACGAGCCTGTTGCATCCTTTTCCGTAAACGTGACAGGTCCGATGTCCACTCCGTTAATTTCAAGCTGGCCATTCGTAATAGTGCCGGCGCCCACATACGTGTAACCGACGGCTGCCACTGTGCCGCCGGTGTAGTCTGCCGCAACCATGTCCGCGGCCTTAAAGGTAGTTTTTGCTGTGGCATAGACTCCCTCAAGTAGGGTGGAGTCCGCGGTGAGGGGGTCATTTTCCTGGAGTCCCCTGATAAAGTTGATGCGCGCAGTGATATCCTTTGCCATACCGCCGCCATAATCTGCATGGTTTACGTCTTTCAGACTGGCGGTGGCGATTGCACCGATTGTTCCGCCATACTTGACCTGGGCGATATCCACCGAACTCTGCCGGCAACCTGAACCAGAAAATCGGTGGCTGTAATCGATGCGGCGCTGGAGCCTTCCTGGATACCAATTGTACCGGCATCTGCGGCATCGCTTGCCAACGAGACCCTGGAGCCTTCGGATTGCAC
>JABXJW010000261.1 GCA_013375395.1 Desulfobacterales bacterium | reverse complement strand
ACGAGAAAAGATAGCTAAAGAGAGAAGCTACAGATTGCCTGGATGCCTTACTTATTTACAAATGGACGTCCCCTTTTGTCCCGGTACCCTGCCTCGGCAGGGCAGCCTCCTCCCCAGGTACCGTTACCGGATACCCGGTTGCCATACCGCTACACCGTTGCCACTCCCTTTGGTCGCTCTCGCCTAGCGGCTCGCCTCTCCGCTTCGCTTCGAGTCGCCTCCATCCGGCTGGGTCTGGGACTTGCTGAGCGTTTAACGGGTGCTCAGCGCACCCTTAAGAATACATGCCGTGCCCGGCACACAACCAGGGAATTCACCTGATCCCAAAAGCCATGCGGCTTTTAGTCCAGGTGATTCCCGCCGTTGAGACTGTCGAAAAAGTAGTTGATTGACATTTAGATATTTTTATTATCGCTGATCTGTAGTATACAAGGAGTAGTAGTAATTCAACTACTTGCCCAAGGGAGATACACAGATGGCGCGATACAAGCATTACGATTACGATCAGCTGATGATGGTGCCGGTATCTTTGGAAGAACAATTGATACCCGGCACACTGGAATATGCAATTCATCATGTTGTAGAAAAGCGTCTTGACCTAAGCAATTTTGACGAGCGTTATTGTAATGACGAGACAGGGCGCAAGGCAATATCGCCAAAGGTATTGATAAAGATCGTTCTTTTTGGTTACTCCAGGGGTATGATTTCATCACGGTCTTTGGAGTTGGCATGTCGAGAAAATATAACCTTTATGGCTCTGGCGTGTGGACAAAAGCCGGATCATAGCACTATTGCGGCCTTCGTTTCTTCAATAGACAAAGAAGTTGATCAGTTGTTCACCAAAGCGCTTCTGATATGTGAGGAAGAAGGGTTGCTTGGTGGCACTCATTTCAGCCTTGACGGACTGAAGTTATCCTCAAATGCGGCAAAGGAGTGGAGCGGCACGTTTTCCGATTTGAAAAAGAAACAGGAAGCCTTAAATCGGAAAGTAAAGGAGGCGATTCGTGAGCATCGTGCTGAAGATAAGCGAGCACGGAAAAAGACTGATTCAGATTGCAAACGTCGTGAAAAGCGAATCAAGCGGCTGAAACAGAAAGCAGATCGCATTGAAAAGTTTCTTTCAGAGAACGAACCGAAGATAGGTTCCCGCGGCAAGGAGATACAGAGTAACGTCACTGATAATGAATCAGCCAAGCAGGCAACTTCTCACGGGGTATTGCAGGGCTATAATGCAAATGCAATAGTTGATGAGAAACATCAGATAGTGGTGCATGCCGAGGCTTTCGGAAAAGGTGAAGACGGCATCCACATGGGAACGATGCTGGATGGGGCGAAAGAAAAGCTAGAAGCTATTGGCAGGGAGGAACCTTTAAAAGGCAAGAAAATCATCGCTGACACGGGTTATTACAGCGTGAATAATCTTGAGGCATGCAAAGAATTGGAAGTAGATGCCTACGTACCTGATCCGCAGTTTCGTAAGCGGGATGTCCGTTTTGCAGATGCCGGTCGTCACCGACGTTCGGTGGACAAGCACAAGGGAAGATACAAATCGAAAAAGCGCTGGTTCAGTGCTGAAGACTTCAAGCTGGATGACCGCACCGGAAAACTAATTTGTCCTGCGGACCACGGGCTATACGTAAAGAACCGGAATTTCATTACGGCGGACGGATACAAAGCAATTGCATATCAGGCGCCGAAGACGGCATGCCGTGATTGCCGATTGCGCTCCAAATGTTTGCGCAATCCCAAAACTGTATCTCGACAGGTTCATGTGTTCTATGGGAAACGTCCAGGCAGCATTACGGATGAGATGAAGCAGAAGATTGACACACCCGATGGACGCCGCACTTACAGCAAACGACTGGGCATTGTAGAACCGGTATTCGGCAACATTCGCGCATGCAAGAGAATGGATAGGTTTACCTTGAGAGGAAAGACCAAGGTAAACATACAATGGATGCTTTACTGTCTGGTTCACAATATCGAAAAGATCATCAATTATGGAAAAAGCTATAACATGGTGCCAGCATAATAACAGATCAGAGCGGAGATAGGCGTATATAGCTCCGATCTGATAAGTTCTGTAACATTATTTACTATGCCAAGTTGTTGAGCTTTGTTATCAGTAATAATTATAACTTTTTTGAAATTCATTTGTTATTAATCAAAAAACATTTCTAAAAACGGGTTTTTCGACAGTCTCGTTGGCCGGAGAGTAGAATGCAAATCAGGCTGCTATCAACAATTATCATCTTATTTTTACTCCAGTGCGTATTTGGGGGAGGAAAAGTCATGGCAGGTCCGATTCCACCAGAAGTCAAATCTGTCGTCGTTTTCGTTTTTATAGAAAGGGAAGGAAAGCTAATCCCCAACGGAACAGCCTTTTTTGTTGGCGTAAAGAAACCCTCTGAGCCAACAACCTTCAGCGTGTATCTTGTCACGGCAAAACACGTTTTATATAAGCCTGATACAACGGAGTTTCTCGACAATGTGTGTGTTCGCATAAATAAGAAGGATGGTGGCTCCGAAGTGGGCACAATTCCAATTAAAGTTGCAGGCGACGATCGGACGGTATTTTTTCACAGTGATCCCTCTGTTGACGTTGCCGCAATACCTTACCTGCCCGATCAAGAGAGATTTGATTTCAAGTTCCTTCCCGACGAGTTCGTTACAACCAGGGAGGATTACAATAAGCTCAAAATCCGAGAAGGTTCTGACGTTTTTTTCACAGGTCTGTTCACGCCTTACCCTGGTTCGGGAAAAAACTACCCTGTCGTACGGTTCGGTCAGGTTGCTTTGGTTACTGATGAACAAATAGAGTGGCAGGGTAAACAAATGTCACTTTACCTTATTGAGGCTGCTTCATATGGAGGCAATAGCGGGGCACCAGTCTTTTTTTACCTAGGAAGCGATCGTGAGCCAGGAAGTTTAGTCGTTGGACCGCCTGTTCTTAAACTTGCGGGTGTTATGCAGGGGACTTTTCTTGATGCACGGGAAATAAAGGTGATTGAAACTAAAAAAACACCTATTTCGCTTTCAAATATGGGAATTGCTGCCATTGTACCGGCGTACAAGCTTCATGAACTCCTTTTTTCCGAAGAACTGAAGCGGCAAAGAGGGTTTTAGAGTGGTTTCGACCATCGGGATAGGGACGCCCATCGCTGAGCGCCACTCCCACACCACCGGACGTACGGGTCACGTATCCGGCGATTCGGCAGACTAAGCAGAAGGAGGTCCGGGGAGAAATAGACCAAGCGCGATAAAATGAGCCCTTGGCAAAGCATACGCCACCCATTTCACTTTGCTCATGCGCCAGGGGCTTTTACGGGAGAACTTGGGGACATCCCTTTAGTTTTCCAGTTTCTAAGTAATCCTTCTAGATCCGGTTCATGATGGCACGAAAGTCGAAGATAGATGAAGATTGTGAGGGATTGAGGAGGGAACAATGATTGCTGCGTTAGAAGCATTTCTGTTCGACAAATTTAATCAGATGCCGTTGGCCGTCAGAGTTTTTACCTACCTGTTCATGCTATTTCTCTTTGCCTACTTATTGCTTATCCCAAGGTTTATCAATGGAGAGCTTGTGTACAAATTCGAAGACGGCTCAACTATTCCATACATTGGGGGTGACATTCAAATGTCCATAGAGGGTCGGTTGCTCAAATTCAAGGCAAATGAAGGTGGATACTGGTCTGTTCCCATCGTGTCGCGACTCCCGCACTCTGTTAGCGTCAAGTTCCATCACATTGATGCTGACAGGTGGTTTGCCGTGGACTTCAAGTCAAAAAACTTCTGGTTCAAAGACATGTTTCAAGTCGAGGTCACAGATGAGCCGCCAAGGGTGCAGCTCAGTGCCAGTGTCGATAACAAAGGGACTCTGTCAAGAATATATGTGGCCTTAGGCCAAATCTTCTCAAACCAAGTCTCCACCGCCAAGGCCGGTATGTTGGAGCTTCCCGGAGAGATTGGTCCCGATGAGGTAGATACTGGAGAAGTAGAACACATCAAAAATGAGATAATTAAGACGGTGAGCAAGGTTACAGGAAAAGATGCACATAAGATCACGCCAAGTTCCCGCTTGGCAGATGACATAAAGGCGACCTATGTCCAAAGGATAAAGATTGTCAAAGACATCGAGAGAAAGTTTAATTTACGGATTCCTTATGAGCACTGGAACTATTTGTATACAGTCTCTGAACTGGTTGACTATGTACATAAGCGAAAAATCATAGAAAAAAAGAAGGAATATAGGGATTCTGAAAAAAAATCTCTAGATTGGCCGTCAATTCAGCAAAAGATCCCTATTGATCAGAGACCCATATTCAAGCGATAGGGGAGAAGCAGAAGGGTCTCAACATTGGACATTTATGTTGAAAGTTGAGACCCTATGATCTTCTAGGAGGCCCAATTGGATACCAAAGACAGGACTTCTAGCACAGAGCCAGCGTGGTTAGATCCAAAGAATGACAGAAAGACGCCATACACGGAGGAAGAACTTGAACTCTTCGCAGATGGTTTCGTCAATGGTATGGGTGATGTCGGGGCTTGGCAAGAAATGATTCGTGAAGTTGGAGTGCAACGTAGGGGATAGGGGACATTCGTTCCGAGCGTTCTTGACGAAAGTAGAAGGGTGACGTCGCGCATAGCGTGCGCAGGGCTTGCTGATTAGGACCAAATCGCTTATGTGTTGCAGGAAATGTTTCGTGGTGTTAAGAGTCTTTGATAGACGCTATGGCTGAAAACACTTTAGGCAAGCTCGGAACGAACGTCCCCCATCGCCTACCGGGATGCGGCAGCTATTTCTTGTCCTCAACGAGCCGCGCAATTTCCCGCACGAAGGCTTCGAGATCGGCAAGGTCGGCCC
>JABXJW010000260.1 GCA_013375395.1 Desulfobacterales bacterium | reverse complement strand
GCTCTTCCATCAAACCCAATCCATAATGGAAATTCCGCCTCAGGAAATGAGTCCACGTTCATCTGGCCCTGTGCACCAGGCTCTCCGTCAATGTAGTATTGGATCGTATCATCCCCGTTAAATGTTACTGTGACGGCAACGTGGTGCCATTGACCATCATTCACTGCGGTTGTCCCGCCGAAAAAGCCAACCCATCCAGTATCGAAAGCCAGCGTACCATTAGCAACGAAGAAAGTCTTTGGACCCTGATCGTCCTCGCCTTGCGTCTCAGCTACAATTACTCCGCCTTCATCTGTTTTGATCCACGCACACCAGGTGAAATCAGCGTTGAAGTCGAAGGCGCTTGGGTCAGGAATCTCGACACGAGAATCCCCGTCAAACTCCAGCGCACCGCCGAAGTATCCAGCCACCCACTGCGGGTTGCCTTCAAAGGTGCCATCGTGGTTATTGCCGGATGTGTCATGCGCCACGCTACCAGAACCCTCATCGAACTTCCAGTGGGCCACCAGATCAGCTGAAGCGATGCCCGCTATGCTAAGTACCAAAACAAAAGAAATTAGATAAATCAATTTCCTACGCATAATAATCCTCCTTCAAAAAAGGGTTAAAATAAGTACGAATTGTGTTCTGGCCACACACCAAAACAAGCATTCCCACGGAGCCAGAACATGAATTTTTCGTCGAAGTGTGAAAACCTCCTTTTGCAAAGCACAAAGTTCTGACATGAAATTCTCTACCTCACATGAGGCATAATGGCTCCTCCTCTATTCGAAAAAACTACAGTGATTGCACCTACCCGTCTTGGCTCGGCCCCGCTCCGACTCGCTCGGCCTTAACGAGCCAAGCCGAGACAAGCTGTTTGATCTCGAAGCTACAGATGCCCGACTGCGCAGGCACAAGCTTAACTAATGTTATCTATACCAAATTATCTACCTTCCCGTCAAGGAAAATCCCTTGATTTTGAATTAGCATCGCTCTTGATAAGACTGTTTAAAAGCCGGAAAAGGCTGAAGAATGGTGAGGGAAGTTGCTGCAAACAAAGCCTGCAGAAGAGTGACACGACACAATTAAACAATCCCATTTTCATAGATTGTGAAATACCAGAATACTTCGAAAAGGAATCTTCTGATAAGCAGAAGAAGGCTTGAGTCTTTGATATGAACTTGCAGAAACTTCATCATCCAATCATGTGAGACGGTATCAAAATAGTGTGTGATAACTAAAGAAGTTAGCGCTTAGCACAGTCCTGCACGATTGTTCTTGTCTTGAGAGTAAATGTTTGGTATAAATAAAATTGATGAATATAGTTTAACCTCTGAAAGGAGGAGTATCATGTATAATAGAATGATTCTTTTAGTTTCCTTTGTTTTAGTGCGGAGTCTCAGCGGCAACGTCCTGGCCAAGGACCTGAATCCACCGGACTTTGCCGGCGGGAACCAAACGGGCGTGATCTTCTGGGAATTTAATGAAGACAACGACCAGCCCACAAGTTTTAAGTACTATCCCCAATCAAGAGACGAAAACGAAGGAAACAGATTTGGGTTCCGCTACTACGACGACAGTTGGGGATGGCAAGAGGGAGGATACTTGGCCATGGTTGATGGAGAGGAAAGTCTCGTTATGCCCCTGCCTGCCGGAGATGGTGCCAACTTGAGGGGCTACATGCAAGTGGTCTGGGAGGGGCCCCCAGAAGACCCGCTCCTCGGCATTGCTCCAGAAATCTGGCTCGACTATGATGCTGAATATCTCAATGACGAAGAGCTTGTATTAGAACCTATCGAAAATATTGAAACTGGTAACCAGCGGTGGTACACCACCTTCGAATGGACATTTGAGGATTGGCCAGACCTGGGTGAAGCTACCCATTTTCACCTTCTTTGGAACCTAGATACCAACTACGAGTTCCGCCTCGACGAAGTCATCGTTGACTTAGTTATCTTTGACGGCGCTGAGCCACCCACGGGACCGGGGCGCGTGGGAGTTGAGCTAATGGGAGATAAGGGCAGTGCAACGTATCCCACCGCCCAGGACAAGGACAAAGCGATAACCCTTAACACGGACCCGCATCTTGTTGGCTGGTGGAAGTTTGACGACTCTTCTGGAAAGACCGCTGCAGATTCTTCCAAACATAACCGTAAGGGTGCGCTCAAGGGAGGCTTGTCGTTTGATAAAAATTCGACCGCGGGGAGAATGGGCAAAGCACTGAAGCTTGATGGCCGGGATGATTACATCCAAATAACAAAATATAAGGGCGTTACTGGCACACGAACTCGGACCGTGGCGGCCTGGATCAAAACCGAAAACGACGACGGAGAGATTATATCCTGGGGCACAGATGACTTCGGCAAAATGTTTACCTTTTGTTTCATCAGGGGACGCATCGGTATTAGACCCAATGGTGGATATTATTATATGAATGATCCGGTCGATGATGATAAGTGGCATCATGTGACGGTAGTGGTCAAAGAAGCCGAACTGCCGAATCTACATGATGATGTTGTGCTCTACAAGGATGGAATCATAGCTGAGGTACATGACATCGGCCTTCTGGATCTTTGGCCGATAGATACCGGCAGCGACCTGGATGTCAAGATAGGCCTGGAATTCGAAGGCCTTATCGACGATGTTCGCATCTATAACCGGGTCCTGTCAGATGAGGAGGTTATGGCTCTGTTCAAGTTGCAAAGTGACCGCCCGTTACCTAAATCCAAAAAATGATGATGATTTGGCCGACTAAGGCCTGAATGATTTCGAAAGGAGATATTTGATGGAAGATAAGAGAGTAACCCGGCGCAAGTTTATGCGCGATAGTGCTATAGCTGCAGCAGGCATTGCCGCCGGTCTTGGCACCGCAGCGGAACAAAGTGCAAAGGCCGCTTCGGAAAGGATTCTCGATACCTCCAAGATCCTCAACTACAACCCGAATATGGAGTATCGCCGATTGGGCAAGACGAACATTATGGTCTCTGCGGTTAGCCTGGGCGGGCATTCGGGGGCCAGCCAGGAAGAGCGCGACAAGATCGTCGGCCGGTGTCTGGATATCGGCATGAATTTCATCGACAGCACCGGCAGAGGTGAGCTGCTCAGGGACATCAAGTCATTAGGCCGTAGGCGCGACAAGGTGTACCTTGCACTTTCAGAGACGGGTAAGGAGCCGCGGAATCCGGAATATCGCACAGCAAAGAAACTGTTGGCGGTGTTGGACAAGGCTTTGGCCCGGGCCAAGCAGGAGTACACGGACCTGTGGCGCATTACGGTGTATGAACCGGGCGGCAGGCACTCGTTCAACACATCCAGCGAGGTTATCGAGGCCCTGGAAAAGGCCAAGAAGCAGGGCAAGACCCGCTTCACCGGTATCTCTTCGCACGACCGGCGGTGGTTCAAGTTCATGATTGAGTACTTCCCCGGTCTTGAGGTTGTTCTGTTTCCCTTTACAACCATGAGTAAGAGAGCCCCCAAAGACAGCCTGTTCGATGCCCTCAAGAAGTGTGACGTCGGTGCGTTCGGCATCAAGCCTTATGCTGCCGGGTCGCTGTTTCAGGACAACCAGCAAGAGAACGACCAGCGAGCGCGGCTTGCCCTTCGGTACATTCTGCACAGCAATACGGTAATACCGATCCCAGGTATAAACAACGTTCACCAGATCGATATTGTTGCCAAGGCAGTGAAGGAGCGCCACAAACTAGACTTGAAAGAAAAGGTTGAACTGGATAAGGCTGGCGGTGAAGCCTGGGCCAAATTGCCGACTAACTATCAGTGGCTCAGGAATTGGGAATATGTGTAGGCGTCGACAGGTGGCAGCTATGAGGTATTTATTCTTTGTACTGGCACGGTAGCTCTCATGCTACTGGTGAGCGATTGCGAGCAAGCCGGAGAAGGCCGAATAGTGGCGAGCAAAACTACCAAAAGCGGAAGCTGTCGAACAGTGACAAGGCTCCTCAAAACGGCCCCATTTTCATGAGTTGTAAAATGCCAGAATTCTTCGAAGAGTCACCTTTTTCTAAAGCTGAAAAACACCCTGATTTTCAGGGGTGAGTAGACCGAGGGAATTTCACCCTCAGCCCCTCCGAGAACCGGACGTGAACCTCTCAGCTCATCCGGCTCCTATCATTCAACCAAATGAAAATACTCCAAGACGCCAATGGATGAACAAGTCTGGATGGGCATGGGCATAACGGTCGAGAAATCTTCGTGCCCGTCTCTTGTGTCGGAAGAATCGTTTGAACTTCCTGAGCACCCAGCGGACAAGATACCGGTTGAAGCTATTCCAAATCTGACCAAGTGCTGAGGGGTAGAAACGCCCATAATAGGCATACCAGCCTCGCAGAATTGGATTGAAAATCCGCGAAAAGTCCAACAAAGTCTTCTCGTTCTTCACCTGGATACGCCAGTTGCGGATGCGTCGGTTAATCTCTTTTATAGAGTCACGACTAATCGCCGGAAGAAAATTTGTGTGAACTTGACCTTTCGGATTAACACATCGTCGGGGACGAAAAGTATAGCCGAGAAAGTCGAAGCTGATTCTTGAATAATCTTCGGTACGATTGGCATCCTTACAATAAACAATACTTGATTTGTCGGGATGGATTTCCAGCCCACACTGCCGGAATCGTTCTGAGATGCGTCTCATCACGTATTCCGCTTGATACCGGCTTCTGCAATGCAGCAGCCCATCATCGGCATAACGACAGAATGGAATCCCAGGAATCTCACGTCTTACCCACGCATCAAACGTGTAGTGCAAGAACAGGTTAGCCAGCAAAGGGCTTACAACCGCGCCTTGCGGTGTACCTTTGTGGCGAGCCACAAGACTGCCGTCCTGCTGCCTGAGAGGAGCTTTTAACCAACGCTCAATATACAACAATACCCAACTACAATCACAGTGATGACGAGAT
>JABXJW010000259.1 GCA_013375395.1 Desulfobacterales bacterium | reverse complement strand
AGGCGTACTTATGGTACGCCGCAGTGACGAAGGATGCAGCGCAACGCAGAAGTTGGACTTTTTACGAAGCCGTCAATATTGACAAGAAGACCTTGCTTCATAGAATAGAAAGGGCGTTGGGTTTGCTCGTTGAATAGTCAATTTACGTAACAATTTGGTAACGTTCAAGAGTGTTTGCATTGCGCATCCATGAAAAAGATTCTATATTCTCAGTGAGGCGGCTGTGCTGAAGATTTATAACACGTTTACCAGGAAAAAGGATGCCTTCAAACCGATAGAGGCGGGCAAGGTCAAGATGTATGTGTGCGGAGCCACGGTCTATGACGCCTGTCACGTCGGCCATGCCCGTTGCGTCATCGTGTTCGACGTCATTGTGCGCTATCTGAGGGAGATCGGCTATGAGGTCACCTACGTACGCAACTTTACGGACGTAGATGACAAGATCATCAACAGGGCCAATGAACTGGGCATTTCTACCAAAGAGCTTTCGGAAAAGTATATTAAGGAATTTTATGAGGACATGGATGCCCTCAAGGTGGAACGGGCCACTCAGGAACCGAAGGCCACAGAGCATATTGATGAGATCATCGGTGTGATCCAACGTCTTCTTGAGCAAGGTCATGCCTATAAGGCCGGTGGCGATGTTTTTTTTGCCGTAGAGACCTTCAATGATTATGGCAAACTTTCGGGTCGAAGGCTGGAGGATATGCAGGCCGGCGCGCGGGTGGAGGTCGATGAAAGAAAGCGCAGTCCATTCGATTTTGTTCTCTGGAAGGAGGCCAAGCCCGGAGAGCCTATGTGGGACAGCCCTTGGGGAAAGGGCCGGCCCGGCTGGCATATCGAGTGCTCGGCCATGAGCACGCACTTTCTGGGCAATCATTTTGACATCCATGGGGGTGGCGAGGACCTGATCTTTCCCCATCACGAAAACGAGATTGCTCAATCTGAAGGCGCCTTTAATGAGCCCTTTGTGAATGTGTGGATTCACAACGGGTTTGTGAAGATCAACCACGAGAAGATGTCCAAATCACTCGGGAATTTTCTCGTGATCAAGGAGATCCTGAAGCAGTATCACGCGGAGGCGGTTCGCCTTTTCCTCCTTTCGAACCACTACCGCAGCCCGATCGATTTTACGGATCAAGCCATGGTCGAGGCTGAAGCCGGCATCGAAAAGATATATGCTTTGATGCAAAGAATTGAAGAGAGTGTCGGGCCTTGTGAAGCGAGGGCCACCACTGCCTCCTCCCAAACCCTCCCTCCTGAAGGGGGAGGGCAGGGCGGGGGGGCGGAGGACCTCTGGCCGCGCTTTTGCGAGGCAATGGACGATGATTTCAACACGGCCCGGGCCATCGGGCTTGTGTTTGACGCTGTGAGGAGACTGAACCGCGCCATGGATGATGCCACAGGGGCCGTGAGCCAAGAAGAGCTGACAAGGCTTGCATCTGCGCGGGCTGATCTGATGCGCATAGGAGGTGTTCTTGGTATCGGGACTGAGGCGCCTTCCGACTTTTTCGAACACAGGAAGACTGATGCCTTGAAACGCGAGGCAATTGACCAGGCCATGGTAGAGCGACTGGTGGCCGAGCGGACTCAGGCCAGGCGGAGAAAAGATTGGGCCAGGGCTGACCGGATACGTCAACAGCTTGCCGGCATGAGTATAGAGCTTGAGGATCGGCCTGAAGGGACCACATGGAAGGTTGGATAGGTTAGGTAATGTCCATCCAGAAATGGCCATTTTTCGCAATCTCTGCGTCAGACTCAGATTTTAATCCTCAAAATACTCAACGTATTCCTCCGGTTAAAATCTTCGTCTTCCTTGACCTTGCGAAAACTATCTCATTTCTGGATGGACACTAGGTAATGTCTGCCTTCAAGCTGATTTCAAGCTTTACGCCTAAAGGCGATCAACAGAATGCCGTCAAAGAACTGGGTCAAGGCGTCAAGAATGGCGTGCGTCATCAGGTGCTCCTTGGTGTGACAGGCTCCGGCAAGACCTTCACCATGGCCCACGTGATTGCCGGGGCCCGGAAACCCGCGCTGGTCATTGCCCCCAATAAAACCCTGGCCGCCCAGCTTTACGGCGAGTTCAAGAGCCTTTTTCCCGAAAATGCGGTTGAGTACTTTGTCAGCTACTACGACTACTACCAGCCCGAGGCGTATCTGCCTGCAACCGACACATATATTGAAAAAGATGCCTCGATCAACGACACGATTGACAAGTTGCGCCACTCGGCCACCCGCTCCGTTTTAGCGCGGCGAGATGTGATTGTTGTAGCAAGCGTGTCGTGCATCTTCGGCCTTGGCGCCCCAGAAGACTATCTTGAAATGCGACTTGAATTGAATTCGGGCGCCGCCTTTGTGCGAGACGTTATGCTGAACCGGCTGGTCTCCATGCAGTACAACCGCAACGACTATGATTTCCATCGCGATACCTTTAGGGTCAGAGGCGACCGCGTGGAGATTTTTCCCAGCTATGAAGATGAAAGGGCCGTTCGCGTTGAGTTCTTCGGCGACGCTATTGAGAATATCTATGAAATCGATCCGCTGCGGGGAAAGGTAATCGGGTCCCTTGAACATGCGGTCATATATCCGGCCAGCCACTATGTAACCTCAAGGGTCACCCTGAATAATGCCATCAGGTCCATAAAGGAGGAGCTCAAGGAGCGCATCGAGCATTTCAGGGTGGCCGGGAAATTGATTGAGGCCCAGCGGATCGAGGAGCGCACGGATTTTGACCTGGAGATGATGCAGGAATTGGGGTACTGTCACGGTATTGAAAACTATTCCAGGCACCTGACCGGCAGAAGACAGGGGGAGCCGCCCCCGACCTTGCTCGACTATTTCCCCGAGGATTTTTTGCTGTTTATTGACGAAAGCCATATTACGGCGCCGCAACTGCGCGGCATGTACCACGGTGATCGATCTCGAAAAAAGACCTTGGTTGAATATGGATTCAGGCTCCCTTCGGCGCTGGACAACAGGCCGCTCAACTTTGAGGAATTTACACAAAAGATTCCCCAGGTGGTCTATGTATCGGCAACCCCGGGTGAGTATGAAATTGATATGGCCAAGGGACGGGTCGTTGAGCAGATCATACGGCCGACAGGGCTTATTGACCCAGGGGTGATCATCAAGCCTGCCGAGCACCAGGTGGACGATCTTCTCGAAGAGATAAGGCTCCGGGAACAGCGGAACGAAAGGGTGCTGGTGACTACACTGACAAAACGAATGGCAGAGGATCTTACGGATTATTATCGGGATTTGGGCGTTAAGGTCCGCTACCTTCACTCCGAGATCAGGACCATGGAGCGAATGGAAATCATTCGCGACCTGCGTCTGGGGGTCTTTCACGTGCTGATCGGGATCAACCTGCTGAGGGAAGGCCTGGACCTGCCCGAGGTAACCCTGGTGGGTATCCTGGATGCCGACAAGGAAGGATTCCTTCGCTCGGAGCGGTCTCTGATCCAGACCTGTGGTCGTGCTGCCAGGAATGTGTCCGGCACGGTGATATTTTACGCAGATCGTGTCACTCATTCCATGAAGAGGGCTGTTGGCGAGACGAATCGGAGGCGGAGGCTTCAGAAGGCACACAATAAGAAACACGGCATCACCCCTGAGAGCATACAAAAAGAGATTAGAAGCATACTCACATCCGTGTACGAGGCGGACTACGTTACAGTGCCGGTGGTTTCGGAACCTGCTGCTGAGTTCAAATCGATGGATGAGTTGACAAGGATGATCGAGGAGCTTGAATATGCGATGAAAAAGGCGGCTAAAGAATTGGCCTTTGAAAAGGCGGCAATGCTGAGGGACCAGATCAAAGATCTGCGACAGTTGGATATGGATTTGAGGTAAAGGAGGGTTATGAGATGTCTGAAAAAGCAGGGAGCGTGAGTTTTCCGGTCATCCCGTCGGATCGAGCAGATGACCTGCACCACCTCGAATTTGCCGATTCGGCGGATCTGGTCCTTTTTGTTGCGGGCAATCAATTCATGGTTATGAAAGAACTTCTGCTTGCCTTTCAGGAAGAACACCCGGACATCAAGAAGATATTCTATGAGACTCTTCCGCCGGGCCTTGAACTAAAACAGATACTGGCCGGTGGAGCCGTCTTTCGCGGCAAAGTCATAGACGTGGTTCCCGACGTATACGCCTCTGTGACAGAAAAGGCCATGGAGCGTCTGGAGGAGGAGAAATTCATTTCAAAGGGGGACTATTTTCTCTACCTTCACAACAGGATCGTCTTGATGGCGCCAGAAGGAAATCCCGCACAGATTGCGGGTGTTTCTGATCTCGGCCGAGAAGATGTGCGCATCTCTCAGCCCAATCCAGACTATGAAGACATTGCTTACTACATTATGGATATGTATCGACAGGCGGGCGGCCAGGCCCTTGTGCACCGGATCATGGAGCGGAAGCGGGCGGAAGGGACAACGATTCTGACGATTGTACACCACAGGGAGACACCGTTGCGGATAGCAAAGAAGACGGTCGATGTCGGCCCGGTATGGGCCACGGAGATCGTGCATGCGCGGCAGACCGGCCTTGGGGTGGATGAGGTTGAGCCCGGAGAAGACCTGGATCAGAGAGACAGGATAAACTACTATATTTGCCGCTCAAAAAATGGCCGCCATCCTGAGAATGCTGCAAAATTCCTTGATTTTATAAAGTCGGCCCGTGCTCAGTGCATTTATGAATCCTATGGTTTTGTGCCGCATTTTAACGTAAGGAGATATTAATGAAACGGAACGAAAAAGATCCTTTCATAGAAGAAGTTGACCGTGAGCTTCGTTCGATAGATACCAGACTCAAGAAGGCCCTTTCAAAAACCGAGGAGATCCTGAAAGAAGATTCCGAGGAGACTCAAGTCACCGATGATTCCGGCGATAATGAGACGGGATAGGCTTAGGCTGGACCATTACGTATGATCACAATCGGCTTTTCATCTCACC
>JABXJW010000258.1 GCA_013375395.1 Desulfobacterales bacterium | reverse complement strand
CGTTGCTCCGGTATACACCAGCTCCCCCTTGCCGCTGGCCCTCTTTCAGCAGCGGCAAGGTTTAAAATAGACACGGAGTATCCATTATGGACACCAAAAAGGTATACAAAGCAGCCTATCAAATCGTTATGGACGAACCACTTACGGTCGAGTTGACTGCTGAGGAGTTCCAGGAAGCGCAGAGGATCGCTCAAAGCCTGTGTTGTCAAAGCTGTGGTGGTTAGAGAACACTTCTAAAATCCACCAGGATCGATTTTCTCCTGGTAGTCAATGCCCTGCCCACCCCCGGTACGAGTTTAAATGTCGCTTTATACATAAACTGCGACTTCGACTTGCGCTGCCGGCAAAAAAATGTCGCAAAAATAATGTCGTTTTTCTTCTTGACAAGTTGTCGCTTTCCGTTACTCTGCAGGGTATGAAATGTCGTGAAATTATTTTGTGGCTTATTGTCCTGTTAACCAGCTTTTTTATTATCTGGCGGGCCCTGACCGAATTGCCCGAGCCGATTGAGTTCGCGGAGTTCTGGGGTTTTTGAGAAAGGCGGTGATCACGTGCAAAATTGTGGATAGAGAAGATATGTTATGTTTCACTCAGCTTATCGGACTTTTTTTGAAAGGACAAATCATGAACGCTTTAAGTCATTTGGGTCACGCTGCACAGCTTATCACGGAGGTTGACACGTGCGAGGCTGGCAGGTGGATGCTGTACGTGCGACAGCACGAGCTCAAGATCAAGGCAGCCGCGAAGGTTGAGCCCGGGGACCACATTCTTGCTTACCTGCAAAGACTTGATATCGAGAAAGGCATGACACCTCGAGCCTGGGACCGTATTGATGCTGCAATTCGCCGGGCAATAGCTGAGGGGGTGCTATGACGACAAAACAAAAATTCAGATCTGGCTCGCGAACAAAGCTGATACAAACGCTAAACTTTGCCGAATGTGCGACGCTGCTCGACCAGCTTCAAAACGACCGAGGGACACACGTTCAAAAAGTCAAAGGTACACGCAATTACTGTATGGCACTGCTTATGCTCGATGCCGGACTGCGTGTCGGTGAAGTCACGCAACTACAAGTTGCGGACTTATGGATACAAAATGAACCTGTAACATCTATTATTGTTAGGGCTGAAATCGCGAAAAGGCACCAAAAACGCAAAATTCCGGTCTCTGAGAGGCTTTCTAGCGCGATAAAATTATTGGCTAAGTACTATTGGGCCCGATATCACCTCTCTGGCAATCACTTCGCTTTTGCATCCACAAACAAGAACTACGCTCCGAGCGCTCGGCAGATCGAACGGATTATCAAAGATGCCGGCAGGCGTGCCTTTAATCGTGACATCCACCCGCACGTATTACGCCACACGTTCGCAACCAGGCTAATGGGTAGGACGTCGATTCGTGTCGTCCAGGAGCTGCTCGGTCATAAGTCTCTAACATCCACGCAGATCTACACACACCCGAACGATCAGGATCTAAAAAACGCTATCGAGTCCATCGGCAACGGAAAGGAGGCCAAAATATGAACGATATCCAAATTGACATTTCGCATCTTCGCTGGTTTACGAAACTTTTCCCCCCTGGTGACCCGGGCTGTATCTGCTCGGCTTGCGGCAAAAAAATAATCTCCACCGATATCCCTATCAGGCTCATCTGCGGCCCTTGCAACAAACATCTCTGCTTTCACCATAAGTGCTACTGCGACTTCTTTTTAATTTCACCTCTTGTCACGTAATCACCACCTTTCAAAAGGCCGGTAATTTCACAAGACCCTGCCGGTCTTTTTTTTTACCTGTTTAAAGTTCTCAACATTTCACAGATCTTTTAACAATTTTTGGATTTTCACCCCCACGTAGTGGGGGTGAAATCCAACTTGCACAATTCACAACTTCACAGGGTATAATACTACTGATAGTCTATTTAAACTTTAAAAGTAATAGTCAACAAACCGCCCTGTGAAATTATGGAGCTCGTCAACTATGGGTGAACCCACACCCGACGACTGGCCAGAGATACTTGACGACAAATGGTATTGCGTGACAGTCGATGCCTTTCAGGATGTCGGCCCCTTTGATGATTGCCGGCAGGATTTTTCCGCTCAACTAACCTGCTGCCGGCAGGGTGTCCATATCAACAACTGGATTAACAACGAGCTCGAGTGCATAGGTGGTTTTGAACTTTGTGTTTTTACAGGCTTCAGTGCTCAAAGACTGCTCGACCTGAAAGGTCCGTATGACACTCAGGCTCTTTGTAATGCAGATTGCCCGTGAGGAACTTATGGGAATTATTTTTGACAGACAGGCTTATACTTTGGCACACACATACGGTTTTGCCCCAGTTGACGACTTGAAGTACGAGCCCTGGTACATCGCCGAAACCGATGAACGATACTTTGTTTTGGCTTCCTACACCATACCAACCAATGTTTTAGTAAAATTCCACGCCGACGATATCGAGTACGAAGAATAATCTTGACGGATGGATCCATTTTTGGTATCTTAGTTCGATTTAGTGTTTCCTTTATTGGTTTTTTGTCAGTTGACGGGCACGGCCGTGACGTGCCCGTCGCTTTTTTAAGGGAGAAAAAAATGTTACCACAATTCAACAAACCGATCCATCAGGCCTTCGGAATGCACGATTCACCATCCATGCGATTCGCCCTGGTGAGATATGGAGGCGGTGTTATCCAGATGTCAGGATCCATCGCGGGTGACACGTTCGCCCGAAACAGGTCCGGCAATTATTCACGTGCACGGACAAAACCCGTCAATCCCAACAGTGCCGGCCAAAACGCAGTAAGATCCGCTCTAACAGAGCTCACAACTCGCTGGGCCCAAACGCTGACAGCCCTTCAACGTGCAGCGTGGAACCTCTACGCTGCCAACGTTGCAATGAAAAACCGCCTCGGTGAAGTGATCTATCTCTCCGGCTCCAACCACTACATCCGGAGTAACTCTTGGTTGGCCCGCCTGGGCCTTACCATCGTTGACGATGGCCCTGTCATCTTCGAACTGCCGGCAAAAGACCCATCGTTTGCTATCACTGCAAGTGAAGCAACCCAAAAAATCTCCGTGACATTCGACAACACAATGGACTGGGCAAGTGAAACAGGCGCGTGGATGGAACTTTACCAGGGCCAGCCGCAAAACGCACAACGAAACTTCTTTGCAGGCCCCTGGCGGCGAGTATTGGCTATAACGGGAGTAGATGGAGCCCCACCCCCCAGTCCCCACGATGCACCCGTTGACTTTGCGATCTCCCAGGGTCAACATCAATGGATGTATGCTCGCATACGAAGGCTGGATGGTCGCTTGTCCGAGCCCTTTCGGAATGACTGCTACGTTGGTGCGTAAATTCGGACGTGGTTTTATAACTGCTTGGCAGGGCAGTATCGCAAGTATCCCAGAAGGCTGGGCACTCTGTGACGGCACGCAGGGAACCCCCGACCTTCGAGACCGGTTCATACCGGGTGCCGGTGACACCTACAACCCGGCTGACGCCGGCGGTGCCGTCACTCACACTCACGACTTCACCGGCGACGGTCACATACACGGTATTGGTGCCGGCACTGACATTACAACCGGTATCAATGTCGAAAATATCCTCATCAGCGAGCCAGCAGCAGGAACAACCAATGCCGGCAGCACGCTAGCGTCTTACTACGCACTTTGTTATATCATGGAGCTTTAATTATGACACCAAAAGGAATAATCTGTTTGTGGTCCGGCAGCATAGCCAGCATCCCTGCCGGCTGGGCCTTGTGTAACGGAGCCAACGGCACACCCGATCTCCGCAACCGTTTTGTCGTCGGTGCCGGTGACACCTACTCTGTCGATGATACAGGTGGTGCCGTTAATCATACGCACACCTTTACCGGTGATGGACATACTCACGATATCCCCATCGGCAACGATATCGCCTCTGGTGCAAACTTTGAGAATGTCACAGGCTCAGGCAACGCAACCGGCACAACCGACAACGGATCGTCCCTGCCGCCCTACTACGCACTTGCTTATATCATGCTCCTTTAAGGATTGAGTGACATGGGCTGGTTTAGAGAATATCCATACGCGGCAAAGGCCCAGATTGAATTTGATTTCGAAGATCCCCTCACCTGGGTATGGGTCACCTTCCGCCTGCCGATGGATCAGGCCGTAAAGCCCGCCGACGACTTGTGGATCTGCAGGGCCGATGGCGTCTTAAAGGCGATTGCAATGTCCGGCTGGCTGGACTTCTGGACCATGGTAATGTTTCCTGCGGATATACTTGCCCGGCCCGAGACACTAACTATCGAGTACGATGGTCCCGATCCACTGCTCCACACCACGTGGGGCAAGCAATGGGAGCCCTGGGGCCCCATCTTAGCTATTGACATAACAACCTAAATTTTGTAAAGGAGAAAATCATGGAAACAATGCAATTAGTGATCACGTTACGCAAACCGGTGGCTGATCGCGATGAAGGCCTCGAAGACTATGAGGCCATCAAGCAAAAAATGCTTGACAGGACCGACTTCGAGATCGCCGGTCACGTGGCCAACCACTTCGAAGGCGTAGAAAGGTTGCCAGAATGAAAAAGCTTTTTTTTTGCTCCACGCCCTGCTCACTGCTCTTGAAAATCTGCTTAATCATATTCGTCATCTTGCTAAGCGGCTGTACGCTGCACTTCAAGGGAAAGGACATTGAGCTGGACGCTGAACGCCAGAGGGTCCAGAACAACCGGACGTTTAAGCTTGACCACGTTGACCTGTTATGAGCATTCTCACAAAATACCAGCAGCAGCCGACAACGGACAGCTTTGCGCTGATACCCCTGTCGAAAGGCCTCTGTGCAATCGTTGACCCCGAGCTCTTCGATGAGCTCAGCAGGTACCACTGGCGAGCCGTCCTATCCGGCTCGCGTTTTTACGCCATCCGCAGAGAATTCAGAGACGGCAAGGTCCACACGATTCGGATGCACAGGCAAGTTGCAGGCAC
>JABXJW010000257.1 GCA_013375395.1 Desulfobacterales bacterium | reverse complement strand
GGTGGAGCGCGAGGGGAGCTTCATCCGGGCAACGGCGCTAATATATATCACTGACTTTGTGCAGACTCTAGCCTTTTGATCATGATTTTGCGGGAGTAACTCAGTTGGTAGAGTCCCTGCCTTCCAAGCAGGTTGTCGCCGGTTCGAGTCCGGTCTCCCGCTCCACCAGATAGGACCTCAGCTTTGAAGCCCGCCTGACGTGGCGGGTCTTTTTGTTACACCGACCACCTGCCTCGCTAGGTTCTGATGTCACATCGGGCTCACTCCGAAATCACAGGCTGGTCACTGAATTTTGACCAAGCCAGGAGGAGGAGCCAAAATGGTTATCACCAGGACAAGAAACTGGAGGTGGGAAGAGTTGGAAAAGGACTCTGTCGAACTGGGTGTGCTGGCCAGGGATTTCGAGCTCTACAACCGGACCGAGGGCAAGAGCCCCAGGACCGTAGAGTGGTACAACCTTACTTTAAGGCAGTTTCACCGTTTCCTTCTTGAGAGCCACAAGTCAACCAGGCTGGGTGATCTGGGTGAGTCCGAGGTGAGGGAGTTCATCCTCCATCTCCAGGGGGTAAACAGGTGGCGGGACAACCCCTATGTGTCAAGCAGCCGCGGCAAGCTGGCAGCCATAAGCATCCAGACCTATATCCGCGCCTTGAGGGCCTTCTTCAGCTGGCTTCATGAAAAGGGCTATACGGATGGGCATAGGCTGGCCAAGCTGAAACCACCCAGGGCCCCGACGAAGGTGGTCCAGATACTGACTGAGGAAGAGATAACCAGGGTTTTGAGCTCGATCGACCCTAATACAGCTGCCGGTGCCCGGAACTATGCCATCATGACCCTTTTACTGGACTCAGGGCTGAGATGCAGTGAGTTGATGAATGTTGAGGTGGAAGAGGTTAACATCGAAGGTGGCTACCTCAAGGTCCTAGGCAAGGGGGGTAAGGAAAGAATTGTCCCCTTCGGTGTCTCGGTGCAGAAAGCTCTACTGCGCTATCTGCTTCACTTCAGGCCGGAACCCTTCAATGTCGCTGTGCAGAACCTGTTCCTCACCCTGGACGGCCGGCCGCTGAGCAAGAACTCGGTGGAGATGATATTCCGGCGGATAGGGGGCAAATCCGGGGTGAAACGGCTTCACCCGCACCTTTGCCGACACACCTTTGCCACCAGCTACCTGGTCAATGGCGGGGATGTCTTCTCCCTGCAGCAAATCCTGGGGCATACTACTCTGGAAATGGTGAGAAGATATGTGACCTTGGCCTCAGCCCAGGTCAGGGTTCAGCACAGGAAGTTCTCACCCATGGATAGGATGAATCTGGGCAGGATTAGATTTGGCGGAGCAAGCCACGGCCAGTGGCAGAAACGGTCTAGCGTATGGCGAAAAGGGTCCATTGCAGATGTATGAGGGCGTCACCAAGTCCTATGGTGGACGCAAGAACGAGCCACCTGACTTCTAATCAGGGTGTCGTGGGTTCGAAATCCCACGCGGTTCACTATCTGTTTCTCGGCCTCTTGCCGACATTTTGCCAACAAACTGTTTGACACCCCGTGGCACACGATAAATGGTTAATACCCTGCACGAAAAGATTCAATGTTCGATAACTTATTGATTCGTGGTTTTAGGTATAATTTCGTTGACTGCATAGGGATAATGGAGTATATTGACATACATAGGAACTAAGGAAGTGGGTTCTGATGGCCATAAACGAGGCCCATCCTCAACATCCGAGGTTCGCTACGATTCTGAAGAATCGTGTGGTTGAGCAATTCCTCATCCGTTTCGATGTGGTGAGCCACCGTGCTGAAGAACTGCTAATAGTAAGCCCTGTGTTGGGGACCCTCTCAGGCACTCGAATGACTGTGGAACGCCTTCGACGCGTTGTACGCTTAAACAAGATCCGAACCTATTTGGTGACGCGGAGTCCTGAGAACGATTTGACAAGAGGAGCTCCCGGCCATAGGCGAGCATTGGAAACACTCGGCAGCATAGACGGGCTGGAAATCAGATATAACGACCAACTCCATGCTAAGGTCTATATGTGCATGTGCAATGACCGGCAGAGTAGTTTTGCTGTCATTGGCTCAGCAAACATGACAAGAACCTCGATTGAAAGGAATATCGAAGTTGGCATTATGATAAGATATGCATATCAGGGTCAGAGTTTGATTGATGAATTGGGGTATTGGGTGAAGAATAATCTGCGTTTTCAGGCTAGACTGGCTAAGCCAATAGTCAAAATTCGAAGATAGGGGGCAACTATGGAATTTCGCGAGTGGTTTTGTCTTAAAGAACGTGAGTCGTTTATCATCGACCCGAAGATTAATGAGACCGATGCAAAATTCTACTTTGGACAAGATAATGTGAAGCAAAAGATTACGCGTCAGTTACGTCATTCGTACGTAGGCGGCGTACCCAAGATGTTGCTCGTCGGACAGTACGGGTCGGGAAAAACACAGATGCTTTTCTATGTTCGCCATCTGCTTCTAAACCAGCCACCGCCAACCCTGAAGTTGAAGCCGCGCATCGTTATGTTAGACATAGAAATGAAGAGCAAGTCCAATCATAAGGATCTACACCTGCAATTGATGGAGAGCATTAGCAAAGGGGTAGTTTCCGATTGGGTAGGCAGCATAGCCAAGAAAGGTCTGAATCTTGAGGAAGAACTCCGCAAGATATTTGACGACGAGAATGTTGTTCAAGCACTGGTTAAACTTATCGTTGGAGGAATTGATTACGTTGCCTGGAGATGGCTGACCGGACAGGATCTGTCGATCAAGGAACTAGAACAACTGCGCGTGACGCGCAATCTTGGGCAAATCGGAGCTGGAGCCATGGTTGACGAGCTGGTGGGCATCGGTCGACTTGCTGAGCTTTTTGGGGAAAAGATAGTGTTCCTTATGGACGAGGCTGAGAGATTTCTCAATGTCGGTGACTCAGACGCGTTAAACGCATTAGAGGACTATTTTCGCGATCTATCCGAAAAGAGAAATGCTTCAGTTGGTTTCTTCGTTGCTGGAACCGCGGGAGGACTGGACGAGACAGCTCGTTTCCTTCAATCAGGTGCGGTTATCACGAGGATCGGGATGCAAAATGTAATTCTAATTCCTCCAATTCCAACGCTCGACGACGTTAAGTCATTTGTTACCCAAATGCTATCTGAGATCATTGATCAGACTGTGGCAGACCGTACTATTAAGGAGAACGATTTGGGGGTTCCGTTAGCAACATATCCATTCGATGCAGACTCATTTGACCTCTTTTGTGAGTACGCCTCCCAGGATATCACGAAAGCTGTTCCCAGGAATATTATCAATGCCATTAATGAATGCGCTATCATTGCTTGGGATGAACAGAAAAGAGTTATCGATAGCGATATCGTAACAGGTATTGCACCCCTTGTATTTGAGTAAGTCTTATGAAGAAGTTCTCTTGCAAGCCAAAACCGATTGGCAAAGCAGTCAGGCTGGGCAGCACAGGTAGTGACCATGACGCCGGGTATATCGAGTTAGGAAGACTGGCGGAGTCAGGAGCTATTACCCCAGTACATCTATTGACTGACAAACCACTAGTCGCAGCAATTGTGGGTAAACGGGGCTCAGGCAAGTCATATACCTTGGGGTCCATCATGGAATCACTTTGTGTTAGAGAGGATGTTTCATCGCTAGGTCGAAGAAGGGTCCGGCAAGCACAATTATTATTCGACACTTTGGGTATTTTCCAGTGGATGGATACACCGGTTGCTGCTAGTAGTACTTCCGAGATTATACGGTTACAGGCACTTGCCCACCGCGGTTGGGCTCTTCAACCTGAAGAACTCAATGCCGCGGTATGGATCCCTAAAGGCAACCGTGCCGAATGGACCCCGGCTACTCGCAAGGACTTTGCTCTAGCCGAGAGGCTCATGTCCTTGGAAGATTGGAGCTATCTGCTCGGCTTAGACATAACGAGCGAAAGAATAGGTCAACTACTTGCCGACGCCTTTGCGAAGGTCACGCAGGATGGCTGGAATGATGGCTCTTTAACTCATGCGCCAACAGTATCGAATGTTCTAAATGTCATGAGTTATTGTGTGAATTCTGATACTGAGATATTAAGTCTGTATGCACCGGAAACGAGGAGAGCGCTATCTCAGCAAATGTCAGCTATGGCAAGATTAGGTATCTTTGATGAAGAAGGCACGGATTTGCCACAGCTTCTCAAATCCAATCAACTCAGCGTCCTGGTGATGAATAGATTAGGTGATTCAGTTAGACTGGCGATATTGACTGCCTTGGTCAGAGCGATAATGAGAGCACGAATAGAAGGCTCCGAATTGACAAAGCAGGACCTAATTTCGGGGAAGCCTGGTGCTGTATCTGATGATTCGGCAATGTACCTCGTACCTCCGTGTTGGATTGAAATTGATGAGGCTCAAAACATCCTTCCCTCAGAAAGGAAGACATCTGCAACAGATAGCCTTGTTAGACTTGTGAGGGAAGGACGAAACTACGGCATATCATTTGCGGTGACCACACAACAACCTTCCTCTATCGATCAAAGGATTATGGCACAGGTAGATGTTCTGATAGTGCATAAACTATCAGTTCAATTAGACATAGATCACGTCACAAGAAACTTGAAATCGGTGCTGCCTGATGAAGTCAGTTATGGAGGACGAGTATTGTCTCTTCCTGAGGTTATCAGATCGCTCGATACTGGCCAAGCTTTGGTTTCGCATGTTGATTCTGACAGGGCATATTTAGTCGACATTAGACCGAGAGTTTCACTGCACGGAGGTTTCAGCATCTGAATGCTGAGGATAATTGGCAGCACAGCACGTAGAATGCAACGTGCAGGTTTCCTGAAACATGTAGTTGCGTCTGCTTCCCCACAGCGACCAAGCTCAGCGGCAACTATAGGTCGAGCCTTGTTGGGTGCGGTCAGTCACAAGCACGCCACAGTAATTGGTTCCGAAATAAGAGAGTATTGCGACCGCGTGTTTTCTGA
>JABXJW010000256.1 GCA_013375395.1 Desulfobacterales bacterium | reverse complement strand
TATCCCGCCGCCCCTCCGAAGTATCCCGCCTTTTCACTTCCCAATGTACCCGGTTCATTCTCTTTCGGCAGATCGAGCCGAGAGACGTAGCTTATTTTCGTTCGATTATCGGCGGCCAGGCCGAAATACTCCCCAACCTTGATCTATACGATTTCCTTGACATAGATTTTTCAAAACTCCCCGATTCCGCCCCTCATTCTCAAAGGCTCCCCGCCCCATAACAAAAAACCATGCCGAGCGTACTGCAGGAAAAAGTTTAAACAATGCGCTCATTGTTAAAACACGTTTATACAAAAACTTGACAAAAATCTAAGCCTTTCCTTATCTTAAAACTGCGCAGAAACTTTTCTGAAAGGGGTACGAGTAAAGAAAGCTCGTACCCCTTTTTTCTTTGCTCGTACCCCCCTAATTCCAAGAGGGTCATTATGCCTAAGACCATGAAGGGATGGGTCATGTTTGGCATAGCGGTGATCGCCGTGATCGCCGTAGTCAGGCGTGTACCTCAAATCAACCAGTTTGTCCAGATTTAAAACCGACAAGCTGAAAACCTGGTAGGGGGGTTAAAAAATGAGTTTCGACAACCGAAGGCGTAGGGTCGGGTTGATTAAATATGTTGCGTCAACACCCGTGCCCCTGGATTTACCGAGAAAACACCTCATCCGCGACCTCATTCTTGACGTTGAGCCGATTATTGATATCACGGACGTAACACAGGCTCCGGTACTCTATACCGGGGGCCTGGGATCGGCTCTCAAGCATATCGCTCGCGTGGAAATCATAGCGAATGGCCGCGATACCATCAAGTCAATTTCCGGTGACGCTATCGGCATGAAAAATATGTTTCTCTTCGGCACGAAGCCGAAGCTCACCGAATGCGGCTTGACCGTTGCCGAGCATACGTGCGGGGGTAAAATCCTTCTGCCTTTCGCCATGCCTCGCTCGATCCGAGAGATCGACACGCTTCTCAATTCCGGGAAGCTCGCCACGCTCGAACTGATTATCACCTACGGCCCTGACAACGCTATGTTCTCAACCGATCCCACCGCTTTTACCGTTACCAGCGTTGATGTTGAGGTTCACGTCAACGAATCAATTCGCCTGGACAGAAAAGACGAGCCGTATGCCTCTTACATGGAATCCTACATCGAGAAAGCGATCACCGCCGCTACAACCGAGTTTCAGGTACTTCTGAACGTGGGTAATCGCTACCGAGGTTTTTTGATCGAGTGCGAGTCGGATGGGAATATGGTGGATACCCTGCTCAACAAGGTAACGATCAAGAGCGGAACGGACGTTTTTGCTTCAATCGCCTTTGACGCTCTCCAAGGAGAGAACATCATTAAATACGACCTAAAGACTCAAACCCTGATAGGTTACGCCTACTTGGATTTTTGCCCGGAAGGCCGCATGGTAGATTGCCTGGACGCTTCAAGACTTTCGAGCCTTGAAATGATCCTTGACGTAAACAGCGTGGGAAGCGTGGACAAGATAAGGGTGTATCCTTGCGAGATGATACCGCCCGCGCCTGTATAAGGAGACGGTATGAGCGCAAGCACAGACCGCATTAAAAGATATGTCGGCGTTGCCGGCGATGCCATAGCTGACGTATGGCAGAGGTTACGTGCCGAGCCAGGGGAACCCGCCCCAATTGGCGGCCCAGCTACCACCCCAACTGCTGCTCCCGCCGTAGCTGGTATCTCAACGGGAACGATCCTTTTAATCGTTATTGCATGGTTCTTTCTGAAGGGCCGAAAGCGGGGGTAAGATGTGGCTATCATTAAGGGGGTTGATATTGCCACGGAAGCAACCCCTAAATTTACCGTTTCGCTTGAAGGGGAGCCTTCGCCGGTTAAACAGGCGATTATTGAATATTTAAAGCCGACATTCAATATTCATACAGATTATGGGGATTATCCGTATGCTCCTTATGGCGAAAGCAAAGGATCATTGATAATCCCTTTGCTTTTGGGGCTTTTGATATGGGCGGCAATAGGAAGGCATTGAGGGTGTAATGGCTTTGCCAGCATGGGTTATTCCCGTGGGCCTTACAATTTTTGGCGCTGTCATGGGGGCCGAGAAAGAGAAAAGGGCCAGGAAACAAGCAAGGGAGCTTCAACGCCAAATGGAAGAGGCCCAACATCAGGCCGACCTTAAAGGCATCGAGGATATGACGGCGCTCAACGAAGCCAAGATCAAGTTTCTCAAATATCAGAAAGAGGCTTATGGAGCGGCACAATTTCAAACGGGCACAGCTCCAGGGCCGTATTTTCAAATGGTGAGTTAATATGCCGCTAGACGTAGAAGCGAGATATAGGCAACCCGCCGCCGACAGGACAGCTTATATTGAGCAAGAAAAACAAGCTACTGCCGAAAAAGAGACTGAGCTTGTAAGAGCGCAAACGGAGCTTGAAAAAACAAAAACCGGTTACTTTATCGAACAGCTGAAAACTGTGCCTCTGCCAGATAAGACATTTTTAGATATTACGCAACCGGTAGTTGCCGCTAAAGGGTCACCCCTACTGTTGTTAGGAGCGCTGGCATATTTCTTTATGAGAAAGGGGAAGCGCTGATGACTACTGAATACTATGATCCCTATGCGGGTGACATTCCCTATGCCGAGCCGTGGACAGGATACGTACCCGCTCCTGCCCCTGAACCTTGGTATGGGCCGTTAGCAGATATTTTTACCAGCACAGTACCTTTCGCCGCGAGCGCTTACGAGACATATTTGCAGGCTCAGGCGACACAAACACCCGATGCCATTATTTATCAAGCACCTCCATACGGGCAACCGCCTTCTCCCACGCAAATCTTTGCGCCGGGGCCGACCGCACCGGCTCCCGCTCCGGTAATTATGCCTGCCGTTCCTAAAGCTGGCATTTCTCCTGCTCTTATAATTGGGGCTGTGGCAATACTCTTTTTTATGAGGGGCAAGAAATGAATGAGATGAAATTCATAGGCGGAGTAGATTTCAAGGAGCTTAAAGAAAAGAGAATTCAGGTTTACCGGGTTATTACCATTAACCTGGCAACCGCCCGGACGGATCATCCGCTTGAATTTACAGGTAACTATCTTTATGCCTATGCCGCTACCGATATTGATACCAATCTTTCGGTGCGGTTCAACGAGCAATCGCGAGGCTTGATACCTTTCCATAAAGGCCGGGGAGTCAAGACTCCTTTCCATAGACTCTATATTACCAATGCGGCGCAGGCCGGGAAAACCCTCTCTCTCGCTATCGGGGTCGAATCAGATCTTTTTGAGGTTTTTGATGTAGGAAAGGCGCTTGAGATTAGCGGAACTGTGGAGACCTTTTCAAAAGGGAAAACCACAAGACTTATGGATACGACCGCAATAGGAACGGAAGGCGAAACTGACATAATTACCGTAGCGGGAAAGGGAGAAGTTCACGGCGGTTTTATATACATATATGATGCTGTAAACGATTATAAGGGGCTGGCTATAAGATTTTATGTCGATGGGGCTACTGAGGATGATCGTATATGTTCGTTGACTTTTGAATATCACAATATCAGGGCAATAAATGTATGGGGATGCTATCCGATGTTTGGTTTGCTCTATGATGAATCAAACAAAGGTTATTCGCTCGGATTTGCGAAGGGAACCCGTTTTAATACGAGCCTCAAACTTGCAGTTTATAATCCTTATACATATTCAAAGCCAATAGAATGGGAGCTTCTTTATGCTTTGGAATAAAGAAAGGATGTTATGGAAGTACCCGAAAGCTATCAAGCTCGAATAGGTGATCGCTTCGACTTTCACTATTCCGTGAGCGGATTCGGAAAGCGAGGCCAAATTGAAAGCCTTGTGAGAGAAGCCGATAAAGACCCGCGATGGAAGGTCGAGCAGTATGAGTATGACGAGAATACCGGCAAGCTCAGACTCCGGTTTAAGATAATTCAGAATCCGCTCCCCCTCATCATCATTGTCGCCGCTATCGGCGGTATTGGGATTGGGCTTTTCGCCTGGTTATCTCTTGATAAAGTCGAGAAAATTGTGTCCGACCCAATAGGCGGCCTTGCTGTATTGGGAACCGTGATCGGCGGCCTTATGGTTTTGAGGAAGGTATGACGGATAATCCGATAGGCGAGGGGATAAAGGAACTTTTGGGGATAAAACCTAAAACCCCGATCATACCCAAAAGACGACATATCGGCGGAGTCGATTTTGAAGAACTGCAAAGACAGAGAGTGCAGATTTATCGCACCATCGAGTTTAACCTGGCTACCGCCAGGACGGATCACCTTCTGGATTTTACAGGCAACTATTTTTACGTCTATAAGGCTACCGATATTGATGCTGAAATTTCAATCCGGTTGAATGAACAGTCAATGGGGCTTATCCCTTTCCACAAAGGCCGTGGAATCAGAGCGCCTTTTCATAGATTGTTTGTTACCAATGCGGCACAGGCCGGGAAAACTCTTTCTCTCGCCATTGGGGTCGAATCGGAAACCTTTGAAATTTTCGATGTGGGTAAGGCGCTTGAAATTACGGGCGTGGTCGAAGTGGCACAGAATTACGAGGTCGGGGATTGGGCAACTGAAGGTGTTAAAGTCAATCCTACCAATGGCACTCTTTTGGCAGATACCGGATCGCTGGTAGCGGGGCTTTATGATATAGATATAATTTATACAACGAGTGCAAATGCGGGTGGAGACATACAACATAGAAATGCAGATAATACTGTAACGGTTGCGTGCCACAGGGTGAGGGGGTTTACTTATAGTAGTTTTTGTTTTCCATTGCGTAGTTACAAGATTGCGACAAATGAGCGGTTTCGGGTTATTCAAGCTAGTGATCTTACGGGCTCAGTTCAGGTTTCAATCATTTATGTAAGACGGGCTTGAAAATGAAAATTTTAATTATTCTGGGGGCCATACTGGCAAGTGGAGCCTTGCTCATTCCGCGCAAAGCGTATCCGCAAACTTATGATCCCCTCTTTCGGAAACACGCCAATAATCCCCGGCTGGCAAAGGCCGTGGGGGTAGTGGAATCAAGTTTGAATCCCAA
>JABXJW010000255.1 GCA_013375395.1 Desulfobacterales bacterium | reverse complement strand
AGAGGTCGTCAGTGTCCGGAGTGCGAAGAGCGCGGAATGGCCGCGAGACCTCAACCTTGTATTGCTCGTCGGAGGGGACACGCCTCCGGATTCTGCCTCCATACGCAAGCTTGTCGACGACCGTTATGTCTGCAGGAAGTTCGTTCTCTGCGTGAACGGCCGGGATATCTGCGATGTCTTGGCTGACTTGCCATTCTGGCCGCCGGGCGATCTCCTCAGTGGAGCACCGACTACGGTTGCCGCGGGCGTGCAGGAAGCGGTGAGGGGTTATGACCCATGCCTCATTGCTGACTTGGCAAGCTATAGCCCCGGTGCGGAACGGGTTTTCGAGAAAATCAAGAAAGATAAGTACAACTTGACTGGTGAGCCTTCAGCGGACGAACTGGTTCGACCGCCACGACTAGCACCATCGGTCATAACGAGGTTGGAAGCCTTGGACATCACGGACTTCAGAGGTATAAGGCGGCTGCGACCGGAGGATATGCCGTTGTCGGGCGATGTGGTCTTCATCTATGGCCCCAATGGTGTGGGCAAGACTTCGATTGCTGACGCTGTGGAGTGGGCTATTACAGGCCAAGTGGGCCGTCTTCAACAGGCAAGATCTCGGTCTGGAAGAGGTGGCCCAGATCCCATTGTCAATGTGTTCTCAGATAAGTGCGAGACACGGGTCACATGCCGTTTAAGCAACTGCGAACCCGTTTGCCGCCGTAAGCGTGGCGGGTCGGTGGAGCGGCTGATTGGGTCGCACAGTGCGTCGAACGATCGCCCTATCATAGACCATGTTGTCGGTACAAAGGCACCCTCGCGCGAGGCACGGCTGCGAATTCCGCAACTAAGAGCCTTGTTCCGGAGCTCACACATGCTCTCGCAGCACGATATCCGCCAATTCCTTGAGGAGACCAATCCTGTCGAACGGTTTGACATTCTTACGAACATGATCGGCGCGGAAGAGTTTGTTCGATTCAGGGAGAAGGTGGCCACAGTCTTGCGGCATCTTCGCGCGCATGTTAGGGACATGGCAGAGCAGAGTAAATCTCTGAAGCACGAACTGGAGGACTTGGCAAAGAGACTCAGTGAGCGTAAGAAGGAACTCGAGAGTTTGAGTCGTGCAGTGACCGCCGACAAGACCCCCGAGGACTTGGCTTCCGAACTCTTGCAGGGGCTGAGGAACTGCCAGTGCACCATTAATGAGGCTACTATTGAGAGAGCTGATGCTGAACCTGCAGAACGGCGGATCGAGCTAATTGCGGTCCACGCGGAGACCGCGATTCGCGGCAAGAAGGCAGCGACCCAGGACCTCTTAATGCGACTCAAGAGCTTAGAGCAAGAACTGCAAGGGTATATTGAGGCGAGAACGCGCTGTGAGAGTCTGGTGGTTGAGATCGCTAGTGCGAAGAGCTTTTCGGAGAAGACGAGGCCTGACTTGGAGAAGCAGGAGAAGGCGCGCCAGGATATCCAGAAGCGCCTCCGAGTTCTCGGAACGAAGCGGTCAGAGGCTGCGAGACGTTCTGCAGATTTGACTTGGCTCAAGGAGAATCTGGCCGCTTACCATCAGAACCGGGACGCACTTCGGCGCATGGAGGATTCTTTGGCAGACCAACGTGAAGAACTCAAGAGGTCCGAAGCCGCTCTTGAGGAACAGCAGAAGTCTCTGAGTGCCAAACGGGCTCGTTTACAGGAGTGCGAACAGGCAATAGCCACGAAGACAAAAAGGGGGCAAGCTCTTACCGCCCTTATGGAGCGGCTATCCCATGTTCAGACTAGACTGCAGGAGGCTGAGAAGTCAGGGAATAAGGAAAGGCAACTCAACTCCCAGATAGGTGAACTGAAGCGTCAAGCAAGTTCGACTCGTAGCGAACTGAACGCGACACGAGCGCGTTTGGATGAGCTGGAAAGGGCCTACAAATCCGAGGCTGCCCGCCACGATGTGTTAAATTCGTTCCTGGCCAAACTCGGGGAATTGGTGAATTCGGCCAAATGCCCCCTTTGCGGCCGGAGTTTTCTGACCACTGAGGAGGCCAAGGATACTATCCGAGAACACTTGTCTGCTGTTCCGCTTCAACTAAGGAACTTGGCACGCCGTCTGGATGAGGCGAAGAAAGAGGCCGATGCTAAGCAAACTCAGGCCGATTCGATTGCAGCTGGAATACGCGCCTTGCAAGCCGAAACAGAGCAGGCACGCGCGGCTGGAACTGGGGCGACAAAGGTAGTTGAGGATTTCGTTGCTGACTGCGCCGCCTTGGCCGTCACTGTTTCGGTCGACGATGCAGGGGCATGGCAAAACGCACTGGAGCGGGCCTTGAGAGAATCCGAAGTTCCTCCTTTACGTTCGGAGGCGGCCAGCCTCAGAGACGCGATCAACAAATTAGCCTCTCATGTTGTGCAGCAGCAGAACATGGTTGATGAGCTTCAGCGAAAGCTCACTCAGAACGAAAAGCAACGCAACCAGCTGGTTACCGTGGTCCAGGGGATAGAGACTGACATGGTGCAGCGGGGCTTTGAGCCCGGTTCACTTCCAGATGGCGACCAGTTAGCTGCTGAAGTGTCGAAGGCCCAGGAAGAGTCCAACGAATGCAGTAAGACAGTCGCCAAGAAAAAGGCCGAATTGGGGGGTATTGAGCCAGCGATCGCGGAGCTTCGAGAAAACCTTAAGAGAGCCGACGAGGATGTGGCAAGTAAAGAGACGCAACTCCGACAGTATGAGACTACCTGTAATCGTTTCGTCGCTGCTTGTCGTGCTATGGGCGTCACCCCGGAAAACCCAAGGGAAAGCATCCTCTCTGTGAAGCGGAGGGCATCAGATATGAATCAATCCCTTTCTGACTTGGAAGGGAAATGCCAAGTCCTTCAGCAAATCGCGGCTCTGGGCAGGCTGAAGCGGGAGATCGATGGCCTCGCACGCGCTGAAGGCGATGTGAAAAAGAAAGCCGAGGAAAGTTCTGGCAAGGTGTCGCAATTGCGCAACTGGATGTCTCACGTAGAAGGTTTGGAGGCTGAGGTCATCAGACGGCAAGTGGATGTTGTCGGAATCCATCTTGAGCGTCTTGAGCCGACGATGCAGCGACTTTACCATCGCATGAATGCGCACCCCATCTTCGGGAAGGTCAGAATCAGAGTTAACGACAAGACGCGTGAGTTCGACGTCGAGGCCGAAGCATCTGTGGCTCACGAGTGGCTTGGTGACATTGCAGTTTCACCTTCGGTGTTCTTCAGTGACGCGCAGATGAACTCACTGGCGATCACCGTATTCCTCGCGGGAGCCCTGCAACAGCGCTGGTCCGGGTTCAACACCATCCTCATCGACGATCCGGTTCAGCAAATGGATGAGATGAACGTGTGTGCCTTTCTGGATCTTATTCGCGGTCTGTCGAGACAGCAGCAGTTTATTATCTTCACTTGCAGTAGGGACTTCTATATGCTCGCCTTGGACAAGTTGGTTTGCCTCAACAAGTCCAAGCAGGGAAGCTTCTTGGCATACCGGCTTGAAGGTATTGTTCCGGCCGAACTCAAGGTATGCTGTGATGCGCCGTGAGAGCAGATAGCCGTGCGTGGAACGTCAACAGCCACTGTGTTGTGCAAGAGAATGTCCGCGCCTAGTTGCGCGTAGCGGGGGGGCAGGATTCGATCCAGCGAGGTCTGGGTTATTGGATAGATGGTTATTGTCCAAAAAATACCTGTGAAACTATCCCATAATTTTTGAAAGACGTATCCTTGACTCGGCCGGGAAGAAATGGGATAATTACGCCAAGAGGTTCAGGAAAGATGCGAGTTCTGAAAATTTTGTATAGACACATCAGATTTTTCAACGATTAACTGTTTGGCCAAACTTGCCGGAGCATATCAAAGCGGCAATCAAAGTGTTAGATTAGCAAGAGCCTCAAAAATGGTGCATCGCGAGAAAAAGGGACTTGACAATCGGCAACTATGAAATAGAATAAAAATAAATTGAGACAAGGTAATGTCAGGAACTTACAAAATGGTTGCGTTGAAACTGGTTATCTTGGGGATGTTAAGTTGTGCACTGTGGCAATCTATCCTGTGGGTAAGCACAAAAATATGGAGATACCATAAGAAACACGACCTCTTCCTGTTGACAGGTAACCTTCTTGTGAATATCGGTAACTGGATAATAAGAAAAAGGGGGAGCTTTATGTTTAACTACTGCGTTACGCTATCATCAACAGGTCATATTCCAACAGCCGCGTAAGCGATGGTTTTAGGTTATAACAGTAACGCTAGTTGACGGACATGAGGAAATTAAACACAATACGCCGTACCACGTCTTCGCTTTCGAAGCCCACATTTTAGAATTGTCCGTGCCTTCATTCGGCCATCAACTGTAAGCCGGAAAACACTCTTGCGAATATACCTTTTCTTAATTGCTCCGACCCATCCAGGTATACCAAGAAAATCAACATGTCCGTAATCACCTTGTTTTCGTTTCTGTGCAATAAATGCGCTTGGATCCGGACAATACAAATAATCGACCAAACCCTTGTTTGCAAGGTTCTTCAAGGCCCGATTAAAAGAAACATGTAAATTTCTATACTCTTTTTCGGATAAAAGGGCCTTGAGATTGTACGTATGGCGAGGAATCCTGGAATCTGAATTCGCACGAATATAACTTAGCATCACACCAGTTTTCGAATGGAGCTCACGGCATGAATCATGTTGTTGATAGTCCCAAACTAAAATGTACTTCTCAATCTTTCCGAGCCGCATTCTCATACCGGAAATTATACTATTAGCGTCTGGGGATGTAAATACCGCTGTGAGCAAAATAAGAGCGGTTGGCTGGGATAGTCTGGAGGATACCCCTTTCGTTGTGATTCTAGATGAGATCGACCAGGAAAAACCCAGTGAACTATGGACCTTCGACAGTATGTGGATCCGTATATCCAAATCCTTCGGTCCAGATAATCCCTCGTTCATCGACGAGCGCCCTTATTCGTTTGTTTTGCATTACGCTAACCCAAAATTAATAAGACAAAATCCTTGAGCATGTTATGAAATCATGAATCAAAAGAAGAAAACGGGCTTGCAGAATGGAAAACAGGAAAGTAAC
>JABXJW010000254.1 GCA_013375395.1 Desulfobacterales bacterium | reverse complement strand
AGGCGAGATCGGGATCAATCAAATTGTGGTTGGCCAACAACTTAAAGCAGGCCGCGTATTCTTCCGCCACTTTGCTTGATAGAAAATCGTGGGGACGTCCATTAGTAAATTAGTTTACCCCATAGCATATTGATGATATTGGCTTTTTGTGACGCGATGCGCTCAGTAACGAAATGAGAAAAGGCAGCTAAAGAGAAAAGCTACAGATTGCCCGGATGCCTTACTTATTTGCAAATGGATGTCCCCTATGATTACTTATTTGCAAATGGACGTTATATATCAAAGTATCAGGGGCTTACACCCCCAAGGGTAGCAAAATAAAAATTTATTATCGTCTTGCGAAAAAAGAAATAACCTCCTAATAGCCTAGTGTAGACCAGAAACAAAACCACTAGCTGAAAGGAGGTTATTATGAGCAATCACATTAGCAGGATTGAGCAGTTTCGTCAATTTAAACAAGAGATCAGGGGGTCTGAGGCGTATTTGATCGTGGGACTCGACATTGGTAAGAGTAGCCACCATGCATTCCTTGGCACAGCCACAGGCAGGGGTCTGTTGAGGCGCTTGAAGATTAAGAACAGCGCTGAGGGTTTTGAGCGGCTCATGGCGCATGTGGACTTTTGCATGACAAAAGAGAGGGTTAGCCAAGTGGTTTTTGGGCTTGAGCCTACCAGTGTGTATCACAAGCCGTTGGCAGAGTTTCTGGTTGAGCGTGATTACCTGGTTGTGTACGTGACCAATGAAGCGATCAAGAAGAACCGAGCGCTCCTTGATGGTCGCTGGGATAAGAATGACACAAAGGATGCGGCAAATGCGGCGGACCTTGTGTCACAGGGTCGGTGCCAGTATTATGATCTTCCTGATATGGCATTGAGGGATGTACGCAGCTTACTTGCTGTACGTATGTCGTTAAAGAAGCAACGGCACCGCCTCAGGATGAGAATTCGCAATAACCTGGTGGCCCAATATTTTCCCGAGTTCGACAAACTGTGGAGCAAGTCGCAGGCGGAGAATTTGGCTATTGTGCGCTGGTGCCTGGCCCCGGAAAAGATAGCCCGGTTGGAGTTTGACAAGTTCTTTCAGATGGTCACTACACGCTCCAGGGGCAATGACCAGTATTGTAGGCTAAGAAACATTTGGGACACGGCGCATCACTCTATTGGCTGCCAGGCAGGCTCGGCATTGGAGCTGGAGGCCAGGATCATGGTAGAGGCTCTGCACCAGGTCGAAGAGCACATTCGCAAAGTGGATGCCTCCATCGAGCAACTGTGCAAGGGCTTTGACGAATATAAGCTGCTTTTGACCATCCCTGGTTTTGGGCCATATATCAGTGCTGTCGTACTTGCCGCAATTGGAAATGCCCATCGCTTTGAAAACCAAAGCCAGGTCCTGAGGCTTGCCGGCCTGGATCTGAATGCTAGTCGAAGCGGCCAGAAATCTGCAACGGCCGTACCGGTTATTTCAAAAAAGGGCAAGGCGCATTTGCGTTATGCGCTCTATCAAGCAGGCCTAATAGCATCAACGGCCAATACTGGCTTTATGGCTTATTTTGCCAAGCTGCTGAGGGGCCGCGAGCGAGAAAAAGGCATCCGAACCAAAATGCGCGTAAAGCTTGCAGCAAAGCTGTTAGTCATTGCCTGGACGTTGATGAAGAAAAAGGAGCCGTTTGGTCCAGATTACTTGGATATAGACTAAAAGCTTCATCATATTCGGCGAGAGAGCCCGATCACGAACGTAGAGGCATATGACCTCGGGAGGGACAATACAGGGCCTCTCATCGAACCTTGCAACCTGGATAAGGAATGATGGGTGACTGCTCAATGCAGTAGGCCGGATAAACGTAACGATGAGGTGCGAGGTTCATTTACAGGTGAGAAATTCGCCGAACAAACAAGTTAGACTTGACAGGAGAAGTATGCACTGATTTCGAGAAGATTTCTATCTTGCTGATTTGCCAACATATTTAGGAGGTCAATTTTTTGCTTGACAGGAAGAGCATAGAATGTCCCCTATGACTCGCGGTTAAGGGCTAGGGAAGAATGATATGGTGAAGATATCTGAATGTCCGCACGCATCGTCAAGCAAATACAGGCCTACTGAGGCTTAAAAGGTCAAAGGCTGTTCCTCTGTGTGAGCAGCATGCGGTCAGGCTGCAAGTCTCTAACGTGCTTGCACGGAACTGTAGTACCGCCGGTGTCCAGGGCGCACCTAAGTCATTCATTGGATCAATCATGTGAAACGTGGAAACCTTATATCTCCGCCTGAAATATTCAGGCAGGTGAAACCGTAAGGCACACTGTTGGAGGTGTGAGCGTAAGATGCGGGAAAAAGCGAATGCCAGCCTGTAATGGGTTCGATACCGGTTCAAACTTTGCCCGGCTCAAAAGAGAGCAGACGTCCCGCGGGTGTCCCATTACGAGATCTCTGAAAGAACTACATTAAGAGAGGAAAGCAAAAGACGGCGGCCATTAGGCAAGCTGGTGCATCTCTCGCCGAAAGGCAATGTAGCTATCAGCCAATATCGTAAAGTTGATGTGATATTTCATATTCACAACAGCGGGTAGCCCATCAAGGGCTAGCCTTTGGGAGGCTTGAGCCGTATGATGGGAAACTATCACGTACGGTCCTAAGGGGGGAAAGGGGCGGTAACGCCCCTGACCTACCCGGTGGAGCATGGTAATATATAATGTCAGAAAACGACTTCGATTATGATGATTATGTAAAGAGCCTCGAAATAATCCTTTCAATGACAGAAAAGGATTATTGGACTCAGTATATAGATGTGAATCGACACCAGGTAAATGTTGCAAAGACGTATCTTTGGGTCGCTACGGCTTTGGTGGGTGCATATGCGGCTTTATATTCACAGTACAAAAATGCTATCTTATCATCAGGGTTATCCACAATTTCGATGGTTGCAATAAGCGTTTTAACAGCAGTAGCAGCATTCGGGCTTTGTTTATATGCAATTCCTGCAAGAAAAGGCTATGAATCCATAGCAGAAATAAGTTGGGGAGAATTCAGCGAACAAGCCCATAATCTGTTATCTGAAAAAAGAAAGCATTCGTATATTTCGGTATTAACCAAGTTAATTGATAGAGTTGATAGCAGCACTTACTACAATGTAAGAACCAATGAGAAAAGAGCAAAACTATTGCGGATCACATCATGGATTCTGATTATATCATTCTCTTTTTCGCTTATTAGTGCATTTTCCTTGTCTTTGTCAAATTTAGATGTTTCGATTACATCAAAAGTAAAACAGGAGGTTATCATGGACAACGATAACAATACTACCCCAAAGCCAAATGAGGCGCCCCAGAATCAGCCGGTTGCCGATAAGCCAGATGTCCCGAAGCCAACTGGTCCTATTGGAACATTGCCGCCCAATTATACGACTCACGCTGAAAAGCCGCCTAAAGGGAGTATTCGAGTGACTGAGGGCTGAAGTGGAGAAACTAAGAAAGAATAACATTTAGACTCCCCAACAAACTAGTTCACCATACCGTAAGGGCTGGGTAGCCTTCGCTCAAACCCTGCCTGAGGAATTTGGTCTCTTAAACATTGGCAACCGTCTCGTTGCCCTTCCGGCTGGCGACTTCATCGTTAGGTCTGTCAGGAATATTCGTTATCGCATCGGAGGTGCAATTTGTATAACTTTTTAGTCACCGCAAATCGTGGCGCATGGGATTTATCAGCGTATGAGTATGAACGCAGCCGTTTCGGCGAATACTCTGAAGAATCAGTCATGGAAGCCTACGGCGAGCTAAGTGCTGCCGCTATTGAAGAGCTAAAATCATTTCCTGCTCTGTTTGCTTATGAAGGCGAGGATGAGAACGTTCGTGTTGGTTACATAAGGCGTATAAAGAACCGAGGGCGAAACATTCTTGTTGAATATGAATTCGAGAGTGGAATACCAGAAATTCCATTCTCGAAAATTGCTGAACTTAAAATGAGGCTTGATATACGAAATTGGGAGATGAATCGTACACATTGGGCCGTGAAGGACGAAGACCTATTCGAAGTTCTTCATTCAGCGGGTTTAATCGATGAAACCTTCCATAGCTCTGCAGGCCTACTAGGTAGGGTGGAGGAACTTCAGTTCAAGGTCGCGTTGTCGTTCCCCGGAGAAAAGCGTGAGTATATAAGTAACGTTGCTGATGAACTAAAGCGCAGGCTTCCTAGAGGTTCTGTATTTTATGATCAATACTTCACGGCTCAATTAGCCCGCCCAAATCTGGATACTCTCTTACAGAAGATATATCTCAACAACTCCGATCTGGTGGTTGTATTTTTGTCAGCGGAATATGAAAAGAAGGAGTGGTGTGGTCTTGAGTGGCGTGCAATCCGTGAAATAATTAAAAACAGAAGCGACAATTCAATTATGTTCATGCGCTTTGACAGCACACAGATCGAGGGGTCATTTTCTATTGATGGGTACGTTGACCTTTCCAGATTTAGTCCGCAACGGGCTGCTGAAATGATCATTGAAAGAATAAGGCTCAATGAAATGCCACCAAGCAAGACCTATAGGGATAGGGACGCCCATCGCTGAGCGCCCCTCCCACACCACCGGACGTACGGGTCACGTATCCAGCGGTTCGGCTGGTCAAAGCAGGAACAGATAAAATTCCATCTGTCATGCCTGGCATTGAGGAACACGCCGCTATCGGCATTTCAGCCACTGCTGCATGATGCCGATAGGAACCCGCTCTTTGACAGCCAAGACCATTTACCCAAGCCATTCGGTTGGGGACTGTTCGGGCCTTCGTTGGGGTGAGTCCTCCGCGTCTCTTCCACCGCGGCTCGTTTCCTCCGGCTACTATGCCCTCTGCTGAGTTGCCACTCGGCTGCGCCTCATTCGTGCCCTTCGGGCCCGCCTCTCCGCTCTGCTCCGAGTCTGTCATGCGATCAGGGTTCGATTTCTCGATCCCTCAGCCTTAGGCAGGATCACAGATCTCCCGGGGTGAACACGTATCTTTCCGCACGCGAGCGCCGAGTATACCTGCCTGGCCTATGATGGATAGAGGACTTTACCGTGTGTTGCCGGCTCGTCCCACCAGGCCCGCCTAACTCGGTT
>JABXJW010000253.1 GCA_013375395.1 Desulfobacterales bacterium | reverse complement strand
CCAGGGCCCAGCTTGATTTGCACAACGGCTATGTCATCCGGGCTCTTGCCGGCAGTAAGGTTGTCTATCCTGTTCAGGCGTGCTTGTATCTGGAAAAGGAAGGCCTGGGCCAGAATATCCACAACATTGTTATTGCCGAAGAAGGATCCGAGCTTCATATCATCACGGGTTGTGCCACGGCCGCCCACATGCGGCGAGGACTCCACATCGGGGTCTCTGAGTTCTACGTCAAGAAGGACGCAAAGCTCAGCTTCACCATGATACACCACTGGGCCGAAGAGATGATGGTGCGGGCCAGATCAGTGGGAGTGGTAGAGGAAGGCGGTCTTTTACTCAATAATTACATTTCCATGAAGCCTGTCAAGTCTGTCCAGATGTACCCCACCACCCACCTGATTGGAAAGGGAGCGGTGGCCCGTTATTACAGCCTGCTTGTAGGCAGCTCCGGCGGTGAGATGGACATAGGCGGCCGTATTGTCCTGAAAGAGGTCGACACTCGGGCTGAGATCATTTCCCGGGCCATCACCAACGGGGCAAAGATCGTTGCCCGCGGGGACATGGTGGGTGAGGTGCCGGGGGTGAAGGCCCACCTGGAGTGCCGGGGTCTCATCCTCAATGGTGGGGAGATTCACGCCATACCCGAATTGGAGGGTATGGTAGACGGGGTGGAGATGTCTCATGAGGCGGCGGTGGGCAAGATCGCCCAAGAAGAGATCCTCTACCTTATGTCTCGCGGCCTGAGTGAGGATGAGGCCACCGCAACCATTGTGCGGGGATTTTTGAATGTAGACATACCGGGTCTTCCGCCCCAACTCAGGGCAGAGATTGACCGCGCGGTAGAACAGAGTGACAAAGACATGATGTAGACCTGCTGCCCTGCCAATCTGGTGCGGCGGAACGCGACGCTCTTGATGACTGCTCCCTTTGCCCCAATCTGTTTCCCAAGGTCGCCGATGGCATTTCAAGATAGGCTGGAGCCATGCCTAGTGCAGTGTCTCGAAAGTTCTACCTTCGATACGGATTTCAATGCTGGTGCAAAATGGATGAAATGCAGAATTTATGAAACAATGTACTAGGACCAAGATCGTCTGCACCATAGGACCTGCAAGCAAATCCCCCAAGATCATCAAGTCGCTAATACAAAGCGGCATGAATGTTGCCAGGCTGAACTTTTCCCATGGAAGCCGCTTCGAGCACAAGGAGAAGATCCGTATTATTCGAAGCGTCTGCGAGGAATTGGATCAACCTGTTGCCATATTGCAGGACCTGACAGGGCCAAAGATCCGGGTGGGAACTATGCCGGAGCCGGGGGTCAGGCTGGAAGCAGGACGCCCCTTTATTTTGACTAATCATGATGTGGGGGGCAGCAGCGAGAAGGTCTCGGTCTCCTACCCTAACCTGCCTGCGGAAGTAAAAGAGGGAGACCCTATCCTCCTGGCCGATGGCGTCATAGAGCTGACCGTGAAGGGGGCAAGCCGGTCCGAGATATACTGTGAGGTGATAACGGGCGGTATGCTCACTTCCCGCAAGGGTCTCAACCTGCCTACCAGAACCATAAAGGCCCCTTCCCTGACCGATAAGGATCGCGAGGACCTTCTTTTCGGCCTGGAAAACGATGTGGATTTCGTGGCCCTGTCCTTTGTCAGAAGAGCAGCAGACATTCTGAAGGCAAAGGAGATCATCTGCCGGAGAAAAAAGGATACCCCGATCATAGCGAAGATCGAAAAGCACGAGGCCCTCGAGCACATCGACGAGATAATGGAGGCATCAGACGGGATCATGGTGGCCCGTGGGGACCTGGGGGTGGAGATTCCGATGCAGGAGGTTCCTGTGGTCCAGAAGATGTTGATCCGCAGGGCCAATGATCTGGGCAAACCGGTCATAACAGCCACCCAGATGCTCCGCTCCATGGTCGATTCGCCTCGCCCCACCAGAGCCGAGGCCACTGACGTGGCCAATGCTGTCTTGGACGGGACCGATGCGGTCATGCTGTCCGAGGAAACAGCCGTCGGCAACTATCCGGTCGAAGCGGTTCAGTCAATGGCGCGCATCATTGAAAGCGCGGAAACTCACTGCCCACATGAAAAGTATCTACAACTGACACCCAAAAAGGAAGTTTCAGACTCTGTAGCCCATGCGGCTTGCGTCCTTGCCAGTCACCTTGATGCCTCGGCCATAGTTGCACCTACCCAGTCGGGCCAGACGGCCAGGCACATCTCCCATTTCAGGCCGGCCCGGCCCATCATTGCACTGTCGCCAAAGCAGAATACGGTCCGAAAACTCACCCTTTTCTGGGGCTGCCTGCCGCGTATTGTGGCCGATCCGAGGGACACAGACGACATGATCGAAAGTGCGGCCCGGTCCGCACTGAAAACGGGATGTGTGTCAAGAGGAGATTTGGTGGTGATCACTGCAGGCCATCCTGTTGGGGTTGCGGGCAGCACCAATATGGTCCGTGTAAAAAGGCTTTGATGGAAAGTAAGAATTTAGCACTTTGAAGCAACCGGATTCGAGGGAGCTCCAACGAGAATCAAATTTTGATTGTCATTGGAGCGACCGTGTTTTCAAAGACCTAAATTGTTACTGATGAAAAGGAAATCGATGGCTGCTGCTGATAAAGGAACTTTCATCCTGGGCGGAGATATTGGGGCAACCAAGACCAACCTGGGTCTCTTCATTGCCGGGAAAAGGCGGCCGGTTTTGAAGGTGACGGAGACCTATGCCAGCCGGGAGGCCCCCAGCCTGGAGGGTATCATTGGCCGCTTTCTGCAAAGACGTGATGTTTCAATTTCCAGCGCCTGCTTTGGTATTGCCGGCCCGGTCAAGAGTGGACGATGCAAAATGACCAACCTTGCCTGGGACGTTTCAGAAAGAAAAATCAAAAATCGCTTTGGTTGGGAGCGCGTGCTGCTTGTCAATGATTTGACGGCAACAGCCTGCGCTGCTCCCCTCTTGACCAAGCTGGACTTATTTCCCCTGAATCGGGCAAGAACGGTCAGAAGGGAAAATCTGGGGCTCATTGCACCCGGCACGGGGTTGGGAGAAGCCCTGCTCATCTGGCGAGATGGCTGCTATGTTCCTGTCTCTTCCGAGGGGGGCCACAGTGATTTTGCTCCAAAGAATGAAGTGGAGATCGGCTTGTGGCAATATCTTCATCAGCGCGTCGGTCACGTCAGCATAGAGAGGGTGTTATCCGGCCCAGGACTATTTATCATCTACTGCTGGCTGAAATATACCGGCCAAGGTACAGAACCGGCATGGGTAGCCGAAAGGATGAAGGAGGGCGATGTTTCGAGGGTCATCTCGGAGGCAGCTTTGGTCGAAAAAGAGCCCCTGTGCGTGAAAGCCCTGGACGTGTTTGTCTCCATATTTGGCTCGGCAGCCGGGAACCTGGCCCTAACAGGGTTGACGCGAGGAGGCATCTACCTGGGGGGCGGTATTGCTGCCAAGATCTTGCCAACACTCCGGGAAGGGACCTTCATGAAAGCTTTTGTGGACAAAGGAAGATTTACTGATTTGCTTGCCCGGATACCTGTCCGGGTCATCTTGAACGACCGGGCGGCACTGTTGGGCGCTGCAGTTTGCGCGTTGAACAACAGAATGCCTGAATGACGGACGAGGCATCCGCCGGAGTGCTTGCATAGTTTTGAAAAAACAAAGGAGGCAGGCTGTTGCAAAGAAGATATTCCTGGCTGCTAATCTGTGCGTTCTTAATATCACTGTTTTTTCACGCCAGTGCAGCCGGGGCCGAACCCAAGATTGTCGTCGGCACCATAGATTCGGCCGGCATTGAAATGTTGATCAAGGCCAATAAGGGTGCGACCGTGATTGTGGCCATGACTGCATGGTGCGTGCCTTGCCGGGAAGAACTGCCGGCCCTGGTCAGGTTGTGTAACAAATATAGAAGTAAAGGTTTGAAGATGGTCGGTATCACCCTTGATCTGAACGGCCCTTCTGCCATTCAGCCCATTCTGGACAAAGCACGTGTGAACTTTCCTGTATACTGGGCCGGAGAAGAGGCTGCACATGATTATAACATCTTTGCCATACCTATGCTTATGTTTGTACGAGACGGCAAGATCATTGAAAAGGTGGCAGGATGGAAATCAGAAGGTTTCTTGGATCAGAAGATAGGCAGTTTTCTTAAAAAAGAGTGATTCCTGTTTGGGCAACATCCCCTTGACATTTGCTGTAGCATATTGATATTCATAAAAAGGCGTTAACGTGTCTCTGGTTGCAGACGGCTTTATGAAAGGAGGGGACAAATGGCAAAAAAGATTTTGGTGGCGGTCGATGAATCAAAGAATTCGATGAAGGCAGTTCAGTATGTAGCAAAAAGCATGCATTCCGATGCCGCAGTAACACTGTTCAGTGTGTTGCCGGACCCTTCGGCAGCCTGTGGGCTGGACAGCCCATCTCTGACTCCGGTATTTAAGCAAAGCAGTAAGACATTTTGCGCGATAGAAGATGCAAAGAAAGACAGCCTGAAAGCGTTTGCGGAAAAGGCAAAGCAGGTTCTGGTTAAAGCAGGTTTCCCTTCCAAGAATGTGGGTATAAAGATTCGAAAAAAGAAGGCAGGTATTGCCAGAGATATTCTTCGAGAGGCCCAGCAAGGGAAATACGATACTTTGGTTATTGGAAGAAGGGGCTTGTCGGGTATCAAACAATTCCTGTTCGGAAGTGTTTCCAACAAGCTTGTTCAGCTTGCAAAAAGGGTCTCCGTGATCGTCGTGGACTGAGCAATGATTATCTTTCAGTGAAAAATTGAGTTTCCCCCTGAATATCCCTGGCGACCAAACACCGGGGCCCTTTCCACAGCAACTTTGACACAGCCTTGGAGTTGATCTATGTTGATCTATAAAACAGGAGGAGAGCATGTCCGCCTGCACCATGGCATTTCTGGTCTTGGTGGCAGGACTTTGGCGTGCGATTTCACCGTATCCGCTGCGTTGCAGACCGCTCACGGTAGCCGACCGCAGCTTCGCGGGCTACGCCTTGCGGCTGCGGCAACCTCGCCTAGCCTGAATTTTCACCAGAACTAATTTGCTAAGAATTTTTGGCCGGTAGGTCGGGATCCCGAGGTGAATCATTTC
>JABXJW010000031.1 GCA_013375395.1 Desulfobacterales bacterium | reverse complement strand
TCCTGAAGTCTGCCCTTTGGTTCCGGTGGCCTGCTTTTAAACGGTGATTTTGGTCCTGTTTTTGGTCGGCGATTACAATAGCACGGGATTGCTATAAATTGATAGTGAGAGTGTCATCTCCACTCAAGTCTGACGCCCTTTTTGGCGAGAGTGAACACACTACGAGGCATCTTCCACCCTTTGCACCCTTTATGTCGGGAGAGGCATCATGTGCATGGCACACAAAATGCAAGAGCTGTCAGTAAATCCGGGTTTTGCTTTTTTCTGTCTGCGCCACTTTTGGCCAAAATGAAGTCAGTGCGGCAGAGATAATTTTGTGCAAGGCAAAGAAAATCCTTGATTTTTAAGAAAAAGTCTTATATAGAACGCTTTCGTTTTTTGGTTTGGCGTGGTATATGGATTTCAATGACCGGGATATCGAAGGGTTGGTGTGATGCAGAGCATGAACAAACTGCGCGTAAAGTGTGTTAAATGCGGCAAGGAGTGGGAAAAAGATTCCGTGATTTTTTGGGGGCCTGACGATTTTAGTTCATCCCTTTGCAATGTCTGCTTCATAGAGGTTATCTCTCCTATAATTCACAAGAAACAACGGAAGGAAGGCAACTTCGACTGTTTCGGCAAATCGCAAGCGCATTGTGATCAAATTCAATGCAAGTATAGACAATGGTGCTTCCGCGTGGAAGAGGGGTTAAGAGCCAGCCAATAAAGGACAAAGGAGCCGGCCGGAGCATGAACGGGCCCTCGGCTGTTCTTTTTTGACCCACCCTATTGTTCTATCCGATTGTTTTATCCGGGCAATTTCCACCTTCGGTTCTGAATTTGAACCATCACCATTGATCCTGATCAAGTCCTCCCTCACCCTTATAGAGAGTCTGTGACGTTTAGAAGAAGGACGTAGGTGTCCTACCAGAGCGTTTACCTGGCTCTGGGCCTCGCGTAGTTTTCGTTCTTTTTCTTCCAACACAGGAGGTGCAGGGGGAAGCGCCTTGGTTTTCGAGGCTTGAAAAGCAATGTCATTTAAATCGTAACTAAACAAGGACGCGTAAGGAATAATGAACTTAGTTCGCTTCGCTCACAATTTGAATAGTGGAATATTGGAATACTGGAATATTGGGTTGAAGAGGATTTTGGTCTTTTTATCTTGTACATTATTCCATCATTCCATTATTTCAACATAGCGCTAAAGCTTCACTGCGTGCCCAATTGTGAGCGAAGCGAACTAAGTTCTAATCAACGGACAAGCAGACCTGTGAACTACCACTCTAGACTGTTGCCATTCTTAATGGCGTTCTAAAAAAAACATGAGATTCTCAAATAGCCTTCACTGCCGGGTGCAGCAAAATAACCCGTCGCATCAACAGGTATACCGCCGAACTCCGTGCCTCTGTCGCCGTACGGCAGGTTTAGCCCTGCGGTTATGAGAATGTTCTGCCTCCAATCGTAAGCGGCGCGCACCTGGAAAAATAAGCTCTCATCATTGAGATTGCAGATCGTGCTGGGAAACAGGTGGAACAGGGGCGTAACTTCGATCTGCATGCCGGCGGCAAGATAATCGCGGCCGAGCGTAAACAATTCGCCGCGCATAATACGTTCCTGCAAGTCCGCATTTGGTGTAGTATAGTCTTTGTCGGCCTCCCCAACCCCATTGCGAAAGTATTCAAGATAACCATACATATTGTAGCCGGCCCATGTCCAGGAACGGTCAATATTGGTCACGAAAGAGGTGGCATGGCCCCCGTTGCTCAGCTCGGTTACACTGGCATCAAAACGCCATATGGCGCCATGCCAGTCTCTGGCCAGGCCGATCCCGACTACGGCCTCATCATAGTGGAGGGCAGCCAGCAGGTCATAGTCCATGCCGGCCCTCATGCCGTGGTATTTGAAGGCGACGGAACTCCGGTCGCTTGCAACATCATTTGAAACCGGATCGCGTCTTGGCAAGACAACGGTCTGCAAGTCATCGCCGCTGTCAAACAGCCATTGGCCATAGAGCATGTCGTCGCCGGTCTTGTAGTCTTTGTCAACGGCTGTGGGGGAGAAAGGATTAAAGATGTCCAGGGGGTTGAAGGCGAGCCCGTTGCCCCAGCTCACCGCGTGGCGGCCTGCGCGCACCACCAATCGCCGGCCGCTATAACCAATGGATAGGCGGTCCAGGCGATGAACTGCGGCAAGCCTTTTGTCGTCGGTGATTTCATCCGTCAGATCGAACAGTCGCCGGTCATCATTGGGCAACCCTGTGACTGTGTCCGAAGGCAACAGATTGTCAGCGTGCAAGGCGCGCCTGGTTTTGACGGAATCGCCTCCCAGGGCCAGCAACTCATAGTGCACCTTTGCATCCCAGCGGTCCCAGCGCTTTTCCGCCTTAAAGCGAAAATCGATTTCATGGTCCGTGGGGGTGTCATCGCCGTATGCGCCCATGAGGTCGTCGCTTTCATAGAACGCCTGGGACAGTTGGTATTTAAGGTGGCCCCGCAATTCCCACTCATCGGCATATGCACAGCGACTGCTGGCACACAACAGTATGAGCCCTAACATTGCATAAACAACACGCCAAGAATATAGAATAACCAATAATGCCAACCAGTTGTGTCGGTTTTGAAGTCTGTCGAGAAAAATCACTTCTGGTGATACCATTACACATTGCTTTAATCGGCCTGTTGTTTACCCTTCGGGAAAGCCGATGATACCGCATCTCCTGTGTTGCCAAAGATTCGCAATAGTTCACTATAGCTTCACCTTTGGCGCCTTGGATCTGCGGCATCCTCGACTTTTGCAACGTTAGGGTAGCATAGCGATGAAACAGCGCATGGCAACGTTAGCGTCAGCGCTGCAGTTCGTCGGAAACGATGCGGCCGTCGTGCAGACCTATTAGGCGTTTTGCGTGATCCATGACCAGTTGCTCATGGGTGGCGACGATGAAGGTCGCCCCGTGTTCTTCATTCATCTTGCGCATGAGTTCAAGGAGCATCTCTCCATTAATTGAATCCAGGTTTGCGGTCGGCTCGTCTGCCAGCACAAGGCTTGGCCCGGAAACGATTGCACGGGCCACGGCCACGCGCTGTTGCTGGCCGCCGGAGAGTTCCGCGGGTCGACGGTTTTCCAAGCCTTCCAGGCCGACCTCCCTGAGGATGGCCCGCGCCCTGGCCCGACGCTCCTTTCGGTCTATCCCCTGCAATTGCATCACGAATTCCACGTTTTCCACGGCTGTGAGGACCGGGATGAGATTATAAGCCTGGAACACGAAACCCAGGTGCATCAGGCGCATTGTTGCAAGCTCTGCCTGACTCATCAGATCCACACGTCGGCCGGCCACGGTTATCTCCCCGCTGGTAGGTCTGTCCAGCCCCCCGATGAGGTTTAACAGCGTGGTCTTGCCCGAACCGGACGGCCCCGACAGACAGACAAAATCGCCCTCCGCCACATCAACGTCGACATCGGAAAGAGCGTGCACCGCAATGGCATCCTGCTTGTATGTCTTTGAGAGCTTCCTGCAAACTACTGTCTGTTCCATAGCCCAAGTGCACGCATTCTTAAATGCGATTCCGTATTATAATTGGACGTCTTTATTCATTCCATTTTAAGGGTCGAAGTGCCTAAGGTGACCTAAAGTGATCTAAAGTGCCTAAAGTTAAGCTGTTCTGTTATCCTTATTTACTTCTCCCAATAGAGGTAAGAAATTGCATAAGAACGCTGTGTTGTCTATTTCTAAAATTGACTGCGCTGAAAGCGCATTCCTCAAACTTTAGCTCACTTTAGGCACTTCAAACTTTAGGCACTTTTTTGATTCCATCTTACACGGCGTAGACGTCCTGACCCAAAATACGTCACCGTAATTATGAATTAGAGCACTAAGTCCTCGTAATTGCCTCTACCGGCACATAACGGGCCGCATGCCAGGCAGGGTAAAGACTGGCAATGAGACCCAAGACAATGATGACAAGATTGGCCGTTAGGACATCGGAAGCTGTGACCAGCGGGTAGATGATACTGCTCAGTCCATACAACTCAAAGCCCTGGGCAAAGGCGGAAAGGTTTAATCCCTCGTCAAGGGAGGCAATGGTCGCCCAGGCGCATACATTGCCAACGACCACACCTATCATCAACAGTGTCAGGGACTCCAACAATACCTGGCCGAGCATCAACCGCGGGCGCATTCCCAATGCCTGAAACAGGCCGATTTCTCGCGTGCGCTCAAACACGGCCATAAGCAGCGTGTTGACCAGGCCGAAAGACATGGCCAGAAACACAACCACAAACCAGATCATCATAAAACCATCATACATCTTCACTATCAGTACGAGCATCGGCTCCAGCTTGGTCCAGGGCTGGACATCCAGCCCCGGGGCCGCATCTGTGAGGCGCTGCAATACGGCATCCAGATTGTCGCGGTCATCCACGACGAGCGCAAGCTGCGAGACGCGATCCCCAAGCTTCAACATGTCCTGGGCAATTGTGCTGCCGACAAAAACGTAACCGGTCTCGGTGGCCTCCATATCTGCGTCAAAAATGCCTACCACGCGGAAGCCTCTGTCGGCAATGTCATTGTCGATGTCCTGGCTCATAAGGACAACCCGCTTGCCGAGGCGGGTTTCCAGGCGTTCGGCCAGCTTTCTGCCGAGCAACAGGCCATGATCTGCAGCAGATTCAAGGCGCCGGCCTTCCGTCACTGCATCTGCGATAAAGGATAGCCCTTGTTCCGCCTCCGGATCGATGCCTACAAGTGTAACGCCCGCAGACTCACGTTCGCTTGCCACCACAGCAGGCACTCTCACCCGTGCGGCCCAGGCTCTCACATCTTCTGTGCGCACAGCTTCCAGTATTGCGGCACCAGGTGGGGGCATGCTGTTGTCTATAGCCGGATCATCACGATAGCCCATGGCGTGTACCTGGATGTGCCCGGTTAGATTTTTGATGGTATTGAGCACCTGCTGCTCAATCATGCCTCGCATGAGTGCCGCCAATGTTACCATGGACCAAATCCCGAGGGCGATCGCCAGCAGTATTACCAGTGTGCGCCGACGGTTGCGCCATACGTTCCTCCAGGCAAGTGTGTAAAGCAAACCGAGGTTCAAGGCACTCATCTCTCACACCGCTCTCATAGCCTCTACCGGCTTGAGCAGCCGTATGCGTAAGGCCGGATACAAGGCTGCCGCGCAAGTGGCGAGAAGTACAACGGCGGGCCCCAGCGTCAACGACAGCGTTGAGATCTCCGGTTTGATAACGCCCGGAAGATTGTAGAAAGCCATCAATTCCTCCATGCCCGGATAGGTGAATCCATAAGTATGGAAGTAAACAACGATTGCTATGCCGACAGTCATGCCCACGGCCACCCCCAGTAGCGTCAGCCACGTCGATTCCAGCATTATAAGGGCGCCGATACTGACAGGCTTGGCCCCGAGCGCCAGCATGATCCCGAATTCTCGCGTCCGTTCAAGGACCGACATGAGAAAGGTGTTCATGATGCTGAAGGTGACAATCATGATAAGGCAGGCGTAAAGAAACCAGCCGGAGATCCAGTCCGCCTGAATCGCCTGTTTTAATCCGGGCACCAATGCCTCCCAGCTCAGCACTGCCAGGCGACTCTCCGGTGGCAGGCCGGCTCGCACAGCGCCCATTAGAATCTCCAGCTCATCCAGGCTGTCGCCAAGGACTACGATGGTGTGAGCGCGATCTCTCATGCTGAACACGTCCTGGAAAGCACCCAGGGGCAATTGCACCAGATGGCGGTCCAATTCGGCAGAGCCGCTTTCAAATATGCCGACAACCGGCGCCACGGTCGCTGCCACGGAGCCGTCCATGCCGGTGCCGAGAAGGGTAATCTCTCCGCCGATATCGACTTTGAGGTTCCGTGCCAGCACGTGGCCTATGATCGCTTCTGCGGCGTCATCTGAGGAAAGAAATCGGCCCCTTTTTACCAGACCGGGAATAGTCGATACCTTGCCCTCATAGTCAGTCTCTACGCCGATGACCTGCACGCCGTAACTGCGCACCCTGGATGAAGCCAGGGCAGCACTCATGGCACGGACCGATACGGAGGATGATCCGACAAGTTTTCTGATATGAGAGCCGAGCGCCCGAGCATCCGATATGGTGTTTCGGATGCGGGGCTTGTCCAGATATCCTTCCGGTTGCACCTGCAAATGGCCGTGGTAGAGGCGCAGGCTGGAGTCGATCATCATATCATAGGAACCGAGTTGCAGAGTTACCATGAATAAAAGAATGGCGACCGCAAAGGCGATAGCAGACGCCGTGAGAAATGTTCTGCGCGGATGCCGCCATATATTGCGCCAGGCAAGCCGTAGTGTGATGCCCATAGCTTATTGACGGGGGTTGCGCAGATTAGAGAGCGTAAAGGTTGTCGCCGGCATGTTGATCCCGAATCTCGCCTCTATTACAAGAATCTGGGTCCATTCATCCGGTTTGTCCATTTTCTGCATGCGTTCCAATTTGGCAATCTGTTTGCCCCCCATCTCCTTTACCTCCAGAGTGACCATTTTTTTTACCAGCACCATGTCCTGATCATAAAAGGCATGCTCCAGCATAACATAGTCGTCCCGGATCTTGATCACTTCCTTGCCCCATACGACAGGCGCGCTGTCAAACGGAACCGACTCCACGACAAAGACCTTTCGACCTTCTCTGTTTTCGGTTCCAATAAGCTTGTGGGTGTACTGATAGACAAGATCATCTGACCTGGCAACGTCATTGTTAGAGAAATCCGAACCCATCCAGCTCTGGTACATCATGCTGGAGGGGATTCTGATAACGCGATTGATCTTCGGCGAAAAGGTCCACATTTTGTTGTCCACAAGGAGAGTGCCGTTGCCCGCGTCCTTGGCCGGGGCTGTTACACGAACCAGGGACCGCTTCTCGCCCCTGGTCCAGACTCGCAACGTCATGGTGCGCTGCCAATCCGGCCGGTGGATGGTCATATCCACAACGGAGTAAGAAGACACATCGCGCCAGTAATTGATGGCGGCCTTGATAAGATCGACGGCCTCATCCGCATAAGAAGGCTGCACGGTCGCGCACACATAAAGGAGCAGTGCGGCCAATTGACATCCAAGTTTATAAAACATGATCCTGCCCACGCATTTTTGAGTGACTTTTAGCATCATAACACAAATTTAAGGATTGAGCCTGCTAAATGTTTCTGCAGGGGTTTCCTAACAAGGTCCTACTCTGGAGAGCATCTAATAGTTTGGTAACGTTCAAAAGTTGAGGCAAGTCCCTCAAGGCGGGGCTGAACCTCGGAATCGTATTTGAAAAAGAAAAGATAAGCGGAAGGTGCAATTGAACAAAAGTTTGCGAAACACCAAAACGGAGAGCATCACCTCAGGCAAGATACAATTTTTTCAGTTGGTTAAATTCACCGAATTCTTGGGCCGAAATTTTGACTGCCGTTGATAGCTCTTTTCCTTTTGTCGAGATCGCTTCACTCCACCTTTCCTTCTTTGGCGGCAGCTTATCTTTGGGAAAGTCTTTAAGGGTGATGTGCTGGAAATATATTGCCGGTTCATCAAAGTCTTCAACCTGCAAGATGTTGTATTTAACCAGGTACACCCTGAATTCTTTGGCCAGACTATCCATCAGGCAACAGATTGCAGCGGAAAAATCATGGGAGAAAAGATACATTTCCAAGTCGCTCTTTCCATGGAAAAAGGTCTCGCCGATCGTGATAAGCTCCTTAAACCATAAATAGTAAGAGATTGAGGCAATGATGAACTTTTCGCAATCTCCTCTATTATCTAGTCTGATGGCGGCTAACTTCGTTTTCGCTTTATTGATAAATAATAAGTCTGACGAACCGAACTTGGGAGACTGAACGTTGTCCAAAAGAACGAGGTCTTTATTCGCCTCGGCATGGCACAAAAAATTCTTGGCTGCAACCAACAATTCCTCTTTGGAAATCGTCAATGAAGCAGCCTCATGAGTTGTTTTCAGCATTGCGGTTTTTTCTAATGAATATACTTCTTTTGGATCAGACTGTCCGCCAGTTTCCTTATTGATCGACAAATGGGCGGGTTTTCTCCTTGCGGGCGCAAAGGAGACCGGCTAAGGATCGCCTGGAACAAATCGGTCTTCTTGGGAATGGACCCCATAAAGCGAATCTTGCACGAAAGAAACTTTTGCGCCATCTCCGTGATGACTCTGAAAGCTGCCTCAGCCTTCCTGGGCGAATCTTCTTCCATTATCAAGAGACCGATTTCCCTGCAAGAAACCTTTTGAGACATCTGCTTGATCAGCAAATATGAGTCTAGTAGTTCTTCTGAACGGGCAATCGTGGAAACTATGAAAAAAGCATTCACAAGAAAACTCATTTTCCCGAGTCCCAAGATGTCAGAGGATACGTTCATGATCAGAACATCGGATTTGCTGTTTAGTCTATTTAATATTGTGAAGAAATCAGCAGAATTAAGGTCTTTTTCCCAAAAGACGGCGTTTATGTTTTTATAACCACCAAAAAGCAAAAAGGTGTTCGGGAGTCTGGTAGTGGTCTCGACCAGTGCCACGGAGAAGTCTCTTTTTGCCAACTCGAGGGCCAGATTGCAGGCAAGGAAAGACTTTTCCGCAATCTGGCTATTTGAAGAAGAAAAAAGCAAGGCTAAATTGTGCTTGAGTGGCGCCGTGCAAACTTCCTCTTGGCGCCCTTCATCCCCTACAATATCATTAGGCAAAAAGGTATTCTCACCAGTATCATCCAGGACCTCTTTTTCTGTGAGCTTTGTTGCTTGATCCGAGGGGCTCTGGCAAGACAGGAAAAAGTGAGATATCTCTTCTAATCCTCTTGACTGTTTTGGTCTATCTTCCATTGAGGACAGAACAAACCTTACACGCTGATAATAGAATTTGCGCCTCCGAAAAGATCGTCAACTGTTTTATCGTTGGCCGGATCAGGCAGCCAACGGTCATCAATCAGGTATTTATATTGATAGGAGCCCGGCTTGAGCGAGATGGCCTTCTGCCACAGCGGCCTGCCCTGGGACTCAGTTAACTGAAGGCTTTCCGGTACCCAGTCATTAAAATCTCCGGCAACCTGCACTGCGGCGTCCGCAGGCGCCTCGAATGTGAACGCAATTTCTTTTTTCATCGGCTCCTTCTGCCGTTCTTCAACTTCCACGGGAGCCCTAATGCCAAAAAATTCGCTTTTCATTTTGGCTTCTTCGTCCAGGATTTCTTCAGTCAGATTTTGATAATCGCGGAAGGCAACGCAGTGCTTATCGTATTCGCTTATGGGCTTTCCGTGGCTGGCGGCTTCTCTCAATCTGGTGCACGTATGGACAATGGTCCTAAAGCAGTTTTCAGGAAAGCGTGCCTTCAATGTCTCCACCATATCCCTGCCGAAATTGGTCCTTCGGTCGATGTTTGAGGCCAGAATCTTTATGGAGAGTTGATGTCTTATCTTCTCTTCGATTATCCGGATTGTATGCAGAAGCTTCCCCAGCCCGTGGAGAGAAAAGAAACTGGGATCAACAGGAATCATCACTTCATCGGATGCCATCAGGCCATTAAAAGTCAAAAGACCTACGCTGGGAGGGCTGTCAATGATGAGATAGTCGTAATCGTTCTCAATGTCCGCAAGGCACCCCGTGAGTTTAAACTCCCTACCTGGGGCGCCGGCCATTACTTGCTCAAAAGCGCTCAAAACTACATTGCTGAAAACAGCTTCGAGATTTTCTCTCAAGGTCTGGATGGCTTTGTTTATTGGTATTTTGCCTGATAAGACCTCATATATGCTATCGTCTATGTGTTCAGGCTTTACTCCAAGTCCAAGTGCTGAATGCCCTTGTGGGTCCATGTCGATCAGGAGAACATTCTTACCCTCTCCTGCCAGACAACTGGCCAAATTTATCGCCGTTGTCGTCTTGCCGCAACCGCCCTTTTGATTGACCAGACAAATCTTCTTCATCGCTTTCCCCCTCATAATGGCGGGGCAGGCGCGAGAAAATCCGTTTCTGCCCCTTGGTTATTCCGAACAAAGATAATTTTTGGTTGAGATACTTGACCGGTGGCGCTCCCCCCCTTTATTTAATGCCCTCGCTTCCGCTTGAGGGCGTTGGCTATCTTTTGTTTGAGTTCCATAGAGTCAACACTCTTTATCACGTAGCCATCAGCCTGAGACAGGCGTGGGTCATCTACAATCAAAATGTTGTGCATGGTGCATTACCTTGCCCTGTATATTTTGTTTTGCACCACGTTTCAAATATACCGAAATTTCGTTAAGCACCCTTCCGGCGCTCAGATTTTCTTCGTCGGTGATTCCTGTAGATTGTCTGAGTTTGTGTGCGGGATTGTTTTGGCTGGAATGAAGTTTTGAGGTTCTTCCAACAATAATTCGGACGCTTCTTAATTCATACATCCATCGAACGTCCACATCGTTTTCAGATTCCAAGGTTGCTATCCAGTTTTGATGTCGATGCAACCGTGTGTTTTCCATGAGGCGGCAACACACATGTCGATGCCTGGGTGGTTGAGTGGTCTTTTTATAGGATCACAGGCCCCGATCTTTATGGGCCAAACAGCCATGTCATAGATCTGTGTATCTGATCTCTGTATCTTATGATAAATAAATGGGTTATCAGCCTCCTTCAACCACATATTGAGCTTGTTGGAAAGCTAAACCACAATATATTGTATTTGTCAAGTAAAAAATGTAAAAGTGAAAAAAGTGAAAAAAGTGAAGCGTTAAGATCAGTCTTGTGAATTCTAGTCTAGTTTCCATCCATAAATGGCCCTTTTCCGCAATCTCGGCGTCAATCTGCGGGATCGCTTGTGCGACGTACCAATGTACGTCTCCGCGCAATCCCTTGATTTGACTCGGGGCATCCATGCCCCTCGCCCTTGCGGGCAGCCTGACGGCTGTCCAATTCCGCAGTCCTGCGGAATTGTCCTTGACCTTGCGAAAAATTGCTCATTTCTGAATTGGAAACTGACATCAGTGCCCAGAGTTTTGAAATTCATTTGTGGATGGGCACTATCTAGTTGATAACTTTGCCGTAATATTTCGAGACATTGGATTTGAAGTATTATGGGCAGCTCAGTATGCAACGAAGAAGTGCTTGATGTATCTCGGGTCGAGGTCCTTTGATGAAACCGATCCATATTCCCTTTCAAGCTCGCCAAAAATGCGGTCAAAAGTCTTGCCCACCCGGCCCAGGATCTCGGCCGCAGGCTGATCGGATCGCATTTGAAGCCAGTCCAAAAAGGCCTGTTTCATTCTTGTATCCACCAGATACGGTCTTGCCCCTTTGCCCCAGAGATTGTTGAAAAAGGCTCTCAATTCGTCTACCGCAAGGGGCCTTCCTTCCTCCGGCAAGCCCAGGTGGCGTTGGGCCCAGCATGTCATAAGAAGGTTTTTGTAAGTAACCGGCTGGTATGCCTGAACCCGGGGGGCGATAGTGCTTTGAGCAAACACCAGAGACAGAAGCCGGTCTATGCCCATGATCTCGTCAAGGGCTTTGCGGCAATGTGTTATCTCTTCCAATGTCTTAAACTCACGGTAGGGCTCTCCCTCTGAAAAGCCCGTGTAAAAAAGGGGCCGCCTTTTGAGCAAACCTTCCAGTATTCCCCCCCAGTCATCCTCCCAGAAGCCTGTGTCAAAGTCCTGGCCGGCAAACCAACTCTCCCTGAGCCATTTTTCTGTGTCCCACCGTAGCTCCATGGCGGCGCCGTAACCGACACGGAAGACCCGGCTTAAGGGAAATCTTTGAACAAGGCCGGCGGCCTTCCGGTCGTCTCCGCCCGCAAGCTTTTGAAGCCCTATGCTCAAATACCCGCAAGCTTTTCCAACAACTGCCGCCAAGTTCTCTTTGTCCCGAACCACAAAGCCGTCCGCAGAAATAATCTGATTGCACATTGCAGCAAATTCCGCTTGGAGCCGCTCCAGGATACGGCCATCTTCTACGCGTCTCAAAGATATGTAGAAAAGGTCCTGATCCCTGATGAGCAGCGAGGTGGAGACAGGCACGGGCTCAGTGGGCTGCTGCACTCGTATTACTTTCTGGGCTTCAGCCTCTTGCATAAGACTTTGTGGATTCAAGTACTGATAGATACCAACAGCCTCTTCAAAAGGGAGAAAACCTTTCTCGGCCAGCCGGACATTTCTGAGCCTGTACATATGCTCTTCCAGTTCTGCCGGCAGAACACCGGCCAATTCTGCCAGCACCTGATGAAATTTGTTGATGTCGTGACTTGCAAGACGTCTGAGGAAGTCCCTGATGATTTGATCGTATTCTTCGCGCTTGATGCGAATGAAAAACAGGCCGTCCAGGGTGAAATAGCCCTCATCAAAATCAGACGGCGACTCATCTTCTTCCTTTATTCTGACCTCAATACTTTTGAATAGATTAAGCTCTATAAGCTCGCGGTGTTCGCGCAGTCCCCAAATCAGAAATCTTTCGGCGTCTGCCTTAAGAAGGAGGTCCAGCCAGCGGTTGACCGAATCGATTCCCAGGCGGTCCTTTTTCCACAGCTCCAGGTCCAACAAGTACTGCCACTGGTCATTGGAGGCAAGTGATAGAACAGGAAGAGCATCCACCGGGCCGATGTCATGCACCAGCCAGAACAGGTCCTCTGCGGCCAGTGATTGCACCAGTGTGACAGGTGTGGGCGATTCAAGAATCACATCAAGGGCCTTCTTGCCCGGAAGGCTCATGAGATCCTTAGAGCTGACAGGCACCAGGGACTGCTGTTTTTCAGGAGGTTGACGAGTTGATTCTTTCATAGTTCGATTCGCTTGGCGTCCGACCAAAGGCCCTCGAGGTCGTAGAAAATTCGCACGGGCTCGTAGAAGACATGAATGATCACATCACCATAATCCATGAGGACCCAGTGCCCCTCTCGAAGCCCCTCAACGCCCAGTGCTCTGGTCCCCTTCGCTTTGAGATCGTGCGCAACGTGTTCTGCGATTGCCGACACCTGCCTATGGGACCGACCGCTGCATATAATGAAAGTGTCCGCAAAGGAGGCCAGCCCGCGTACGTCAAGCACTACTACATCAAATGCCTTCATGCCCAGAACCGCCTTAACGTATTGCTCGATGACTTGCTCGCAAGGTGGTGTCATCGGTAAAACGCCTTCTTTACGATAATGTCTTCAACCGGCTCTGGAACCAGGAAACGAATGGAACGTCCCTGCCTTGTCAGCTCTCTAATTTGGGTGGCTGAGATATCCAAGTGGGTGATGTTGACACAAAATATGCAGGACCACCGGGGGTGAACGTATCGGTTGGATGCCGGCTCGTATTGGTAGTCTCTGGATATGTGCGAGTGGATAAAACCCTCTAAGCCCTTCAACCTAGACCCAGGGCGAGCCATAACAACAAAATGAGCAGTGGCAAAAAGCTGCTGGTACGATTTCCAGGTGGTAATTTCCGAGAAAGCGTCCTGGCCCACAATGAAATGGATAGCACTTTCGGCGCCAAAGTGGTTCTGGAAGTATCGCAACGTTTCGATCGTATACGACGGCCCGGCCCGGGCCAGCTCTATATCAGAGGCTTCAAGGGAAGGGACGCCCTCCACAGCCACGCGGACCATCTCAAGGCGATCCAAGGCGTCGGCAACATCGTCGGCATCCTTGTGAGGGGGACGGGCAGACGGAATCAACAAGACCTTGTCCAGCTCAAAAGCCTCCCGGACTTCTACCGCGGCCCTGAGATGTCCGAAGTGTATTGGATTGAAGGTGCCGCCAAAAAGGCCTAATCGCACAAATACCTCTTAAGTTCGAACCTGCCCGTCTCCAAAGACCACAAACTTGGTGGTGGTCAATTCCTCAAGCCCCATAGGACCATAGGCATGCAGCTTGGAAGTGCTGATCCCTATCTCAGCGCCGAGGCCCAGTTCGCCGCCGTCATTGAAACGCGTTGAGGCGTTCACCAGAACCACCGAAGCATCAACCTCGCGCAAGAATCTCCTGGCCCGGCCGTAATCTGAGGTGACAATCGCCTCCGTATGGGCCGAACCGTACCTGGCGATGTGCTCTATGGCTTCATCCATGGAAGAGACGACCTTAACGGCAAGGACCAGGTCGAGATACTCGGCCGGCCAGTCTTCATCTGCGGCTTGTTTTGCCTCCGGTACAATCCGACATGTCTTGGGACATCCGCGCAGCTCTACTGCCGCCTCCGTGAAACGCCCGGCCATCTGCGGCAGAAACGATTCTGCGACTGCCTCGTGGACCAGAAGCGTTTCCATGGCGTTGCACACGCCCGGCCGCTGAACCTTGGCATTGTATGAAATATTTTCAGCCATATCAAGGTCTGCGCCTTCGTCCACATAAACGTGGCACACCCCCTTGTAATGCTTGAGCACCGGGATCTTGGAATTCTCAACCACAAAACGGATTAATCCCTCGCCTCCTCTTGGTATGATGAGGTCAACAGAGTCCTCCTGGGCCAACAGTGCATTGACCGCGGATCTATCCCGTACAGGGACCACCTGGGCAGCCCCTTCCGGCAAGCCGGCTTCCCGGAGTGCCCTCTGGATAATACGCGCAAGGATCGTGTTGGAATAAAGGGCCTCTGAACCACCGCGCAGGATCACCGCATTGCCTGCCTTCAAGCAAAGCCCGGCAGCATCGATGGTAGCGTTCGGCCTGGCCTCATATATCATGCCGATCACACCAAGGGGAATCCGTACGCGGCCGACCTGAAGCCCATTGGGCCGCAGCCACATACCGGTCACCCCCCCCACCGGGTCGGGCAATGCTATCACATCACGCAGGCCATTTGCCATCGAGTCGATGACAGCATCACTGACTGTGAGTCGATCAATCATGGCATCAGAGAGACCCTTTTCTCTTGCATATGCCAGGTCCTTCTCGTTCTCCTGCTTGATCGTGTCTGCCCCGTCAACAAGCTCTTGAGCAACCCGCTCCAGCACCTCATTTTTCTTGTTCGTCTTCAGACCGGCTACCACTTTGGCAGCCCCTTTTGCAGCCATCGCCATTTCGCGTATGGTCTCTTCTATTGACATATCTGCCCCTCCATTTCCTCCCAACCCGGACCTATTTCTCCCGGAAAAACACCGATCTCATAACTAGTGTCCATCCATAAATGGCCCTTTTCTGCAATCTCGGCGTCAATCTGCGGGATCGCTTGTGCGACGTACCGACGTACGTCTCCGCGCAATCCCTTGATTTGACTCGGGGCATCCATGCCCCTCACCCTTGCGGGCAGCCTGACGGCTGTCCAATTCCGCAGTCCTGCGGAATTGTCCTTGACCTTGCGCAAAATTGCTCATTTCTGAATTGGAAACTGACGCCAGTGCCCAGTGTTGTGAAATTCATTTCTGGATGGGCACTAACTAACGAACCACAATAACCAGGTTATCTCTATGAATCACCTCGTCATAGTGCTTGTGGCCCAATCGCTGTGCGATCTGGTTCGTTTTGAGACCCATGAGCTTCCTGATATCAGATGCCTTGTAGTTCACCAGCCCCCTGGCAAAAGGCATGCCGTCTGCGTCAATGCAACGGACCATGGCCCCTTCACCGAACTCACCCTCCACACCTATAATCCCGATGGGCAGCAAACTCTTTCCCTGTTTGCAGATGGCCCTTGCTGCGCCCATGTCCACCTTAATAGCACCCTTTGCTTTGAGGGTAAATGCGATCCAGCATTTTCTGCTCGTCATCTTTTCCCTTTTCGGCAGAAAAAGAGTTCCTACATCCTTGCCCTGAAACAGGCTGTTGAGGATGTTCGGCTTGAGACCGCTTGCTATCACCATGGGGATTCCACTTGTGGTTATCTTCTTCGCGGTCTGGACCTTGCTCGACATGCCCCCTGTGCCCAGGGCGCCCGGAATATCGCAGGCCGCCCGCTCCAAGGCACGGTCGATCTTTGAGACAAAAGACACCAGCGAGGCGTCTTTATGCACCCGTGGATCTTTGTCGTATAAGCCGTCAATATCGGTCAGGTTGATCAGGACATGGGCATCCATCAAGTGTGTAACCATGGCTGACAAGTTGTCGTTGTCTCCGAATTTGAGCTCTTCTACTACCACCGTATCATTTTCGTTGATGATCGGCACAATCCGCCAGTCCAGCAGGACATTCAACGTATTGCGAGCATTCAGGTAACGCCTCCGGTGGCAAAGGTCGTCCCGGGTGAGCAGTACCTGGGCTACTTTTTTTTGATAACGGGCAAAGGCCTTTTCATATTCCAGCATAAGCCTCGATTGCCCCACTGCTGCAACCGCCTGCGTGTGCGGAATATCAGCGGGTCTTTCCGTCATCCCCACCTTTTTCATGCCCGAAGCAATGGCGCCGGAGCTGACAACGATCACCTGGCAGCCCTGGTCCATAAGCACAGACACCCCCCGTGCCAGGCGTTTTATAACCCCGGCATTGAGGTCCTGCTCATGGGTCAGCACCCCGGTGCCGACCTTTATGACCGCCCGCTTGACCCGGTCAAACAAATCTTTTCGGATCTTGATCCGTTCCTGTCTTTTGGTCATGTTTTATTAGGCACTCTACTTCAAGTGCGACAGCCTCTTCCACAAGCTCGGCCAGGTGTCCTTTTAATGGTTCCAGTCCTTGCCCGGTGAGAGCTGAAATAACCCAGATATCGGGATTTATGGGCTCAAGCGACTTACGCGCCTTGTCTGCCAGGACTCCGGCTCCGGGTGCATCAACCTTGTTCAAGACAACAACCTGAGACTTCTCGGCAAGGCCCGGATTGAACATCCGCAGTTCCCGGTTGACAGTGTGGTACGGCCTGAGTGGGTCTTCTGGCGGCAAGGCGGAAAGATCGATCAGATGGAGCAACAACCGGCTCCTTTCCACGTGTTTGAGAAATCTCATCCCCAGACCAACGCCACGGTGCGCGCCTTCAATGAGGCCCGGGATATCAGCGATCACAAAGGGGTCTGCATTTTCCGGTTCAACCACGCCAAGGATGGGTGTCAAGGTAGTAAAGGGGTAATCAGCGATTTTGGGATGTGCTGACGATAGTTTGGAAATCAGAGTCGATTTACCGGCATTTGGCAACCCTATGATGCCCACATCGGTCAGGAGCTTCAATTCTAATTTCAAGGAAAGATCCTGCCCGGCTTCACCTTTCTCGGCATGCCGGAACGTTTGATTCCTTGAGGACGCAAAGTGTTGATTTCCCCGGCCTCCCCGGCCACCGCGGACCGCCACAAACGATTCGCCGCTAACCGCAAGGTCCTTAAGTGTCCGACCGGTTTCGGCTTCTCGGATCAGAGTGCCTTGAGGAACCAATATGATTACATCCTTGCCTTGTCTGCCAGACCGATTTTTCCCCCGCCCGTGAGCACCTTTTTGGGCCTTGAAGTGTTTTTTGAGCTGGAAGCTGTAAAGGGTGTGCATTCGGGAGGTGGCCTGAAAAATGACATCGCCCCCCTTTCCGCCGTCACCACCGTCCGGTCCCCCTTTAGGCACGTGTTTCTCACGCCTAAAGCTTACACAGCCATTGCCGCCGTCTCCAGACCGGACGTTGATCAGGGCCTCGTCAACAAACTTCATTAGGCGGACATAGGATAGACGCTCACTCTCTTGCGGGACCGCCCCATTCGTTCATAGGCAACGACGCCGTCGATTTTGGCAAAGAGGGTGTAATCCTTTCCCATTCCGACGTTCTTGCCGGGATGCACCTTGGTTCCAATCTGTCGCAACAGTATGTTTCCTGCCGAGACCGTTTGCCCGCCAAAACGCTTGACTCCGCGCCGCTGGCCGGCGCTGTCGCGGCCGTTTCTCGAACTGCCTCCCGCCTTCTTATGTGCCATTCTCTTCTCGCTCCTTTTTGGCCCGGGGGTTAGAGCTGTTGCTAAGCCCCCCTGATGGTTTCGATTTTCAACGCCGTATAGTGCTGGCGATGACCGTTTTTTCTTCGGTAGCGCTTGCGACGTTTATACTTGAAAACAATGACCTTTTTGGCCTTCCCTTGCTCTAGAATGCGGCCGCTTACAGTCACACCCGGCAGTGTAGGCCGTCCCGCCTCCACATTCTCGCCATCAGAAAGCATGAGCACCCGATCAAAAGAGATAGACGCACCTACCTCCCCCGGAATCCTTTCAACCCTTATGGTTTGTCCCTCCGAGACCTTGTACTGCTTACCACCCGTAGATATTACAGCGTACATAATGACAACAACCTTTCCGTATCCATTCGCCTAATCCCTTGCAAGCCGGGGAAAAACGAGTCTTTTGTCCTCTGGATATAAACATTAAAAATATAGTGTTCAGGCTTGCACTGTCAAGCTAATTCTTGGGCATTTCGTACATCTCGTATTGCTCCAGGTGAAATTGCGGGTCAGGGCGAATAATGATCTGTTTGCTCAGCGACCTTTCCAGAGACTCCACCATATACCCTTCTTCCCCCAAAAGCAGGCCGGCAACGTCCGGGTGTACCTTCAGCGTGATGCCTTGACCCATTATGTCGCCGGACTCTCTAAGCATATCTCGATAGATATTATGACAAATTGTTCGCTTGGACTGGAGGTACCCTTCCCCCTCACAGTAAAAACATGGTTCACAAAGCATGCGATCGAGGGGTTCCCGGGTCCGCTTGCGGGTCATTTGAATCAGTCCAAGTTCAGACATCGGCAGGACATTGGTCTTGCTCCGGTCTTTTTTAAAGGCATCTATCAAGGCATTGAAGACTCTTTCTCTGTTTGATTTCTTCTCCATGTCAATAAAGTCGATAATGATCAAGCCACCGATATCTCGCAGTCTAATCTGGTATGCGATCTCCTTGACCGCCTCCAGGTTCGTCTTCAGTATAGTCTCTTCCAGGTTCCGCTTACCTACAAAACGCCCGGTGTTGACATCAATGGCGACCAGGGCTTCGGTATGCTCAATAACAATATATCCTCCGGATTTGAGCCAGACCTTCTTTTTGAGGGCGCGGGAGATGTCTGATTCCAGATTGTAAGCGTCAAAAATGGGCTCGCCGCCCTCGTAAAGCTCCACAGAGTCTTTGAGCCTCGGCATGAACGTATCCAGAAACTCGAGGATCTCCTCGTATCCGGCCTTGGAATCGATGACCAGCTTGTCTACTTCCTGGGTGAACAGATCCCTTACGGCCCGCAGAGTGACGTTGAGTTCTTGGTGTAGGAGGCTCGGTACCGGGGCGGTGGCCATTTTCTTCTGGATCTCTTGCCACAGAGACACGAGAAAGTTCATTTTGGTAACAAGCTTCTCCTGGCTCAGCCCTTCACTGACCGTCCTTGAAATCACGCCGTAGTTCCCCGGCCTGAGGGCTGCCAGGGTCTCCCTCAGCCGCTTTCGCTCGTTCTCATCTTCGATGCGCCGTGAAACCCCGATATGATTTGTGGTAGGCATCAGGACCAGAAAACGGCCCGGCAGTGATATGCGGCATGTCACCCTGGCCCCCTTGCTCCCAATGGGCGACTTGGATACCTGTGCCATAATCTCCTGTCCTTCATGGAGCAGTTCCTCGATCATGAAGTTTTCACCCAGGCCAAGGGGCTGGTTATCGATGTCAGCCTCGGCATGGTTGTCTTCATCCTCCTCAGCAGATGACAGCATAAGGTCTTCAAGCTCATGGTGATTGTTCACTACGTCTGTTACATAAATGAAAGCGGCTTGATCCAAGCCGATGTCAACAAAGGCTGCCTGCATCCCGGGAAGCACACGCACAACGCGTCCTTTGTAAATGTTGCCGGCTATGTCACAGCCTCCAGGCATCTCGACAAAAAGCTCCTGGACGTTGCTGTTTTCTACAAAGGCAACACGCGTTTCGTGGTCAGTTGCATTGATGATTAACTCTTTAGACATATTCTATAATCTAACATAGCAAGACAATAATTTCAAATTTTTGTTGACCCAGGCGGTACATGTTCTAAATTTTGGATTTTAGATTAGGGATCACCGATAACGATCAACTGACGAGGCCTTTTCAAAACATCGTCTCTTGCAACGATCAACCAACATCAGCAATGCAAACAAAAGCGAAACACCTTGAAGGAATGGGGCTGTTTGCCGGGGTGTGTCTCACCTCTCTGGCCACACTCATGCTGCAGGTCTCGCTGACGCGCATATTCTCCGTGGCCCTCTGGCATCACTTTGCCTTTATGGTGGTAAGCATCGCCTTCCTCGGATTCGGGGCAAGCGGCACATTTTTGATGATCGCGCCGAAGATCAAAGAGCGTCCTATGCGCCCTATGCTGGCAAAGTTGGCCCTTGGTCTTTCCGTGGCCGGCCTGACCTCCTACTTGTGTTCAAACAGGATTCCCTTTGATCCTGCACGACTCATGTGGGACCGCTATCAGTTGGTCTATCTGCTGGGCTATTACGGCGTCTTTGCGATGCCGTTCTTTTTTTCCGGCCTTATCCTGGCCCTGGTTTACACACACCGGGCAGAAAGCGTAGGCCGCCTGTATGCATGGGACCTGGCAGGCGCGGCCCTTGGATGCATGGGGATATTCTGGATCTACTCCCTTGCCGGAGGGTCTGGGGCAATTTTGGCTGTTTGCCTCCTGGCCGTCCTTGCCTCTCTAGCCTTCAGCTCCAATGGCTGGCGGCTGAATCTTGTGCGGTGGACCTGGGTGGCAATGCTTTGCCTGATTATGGTTACAAAGCCAGGATTTGTAAATGTCAATATTTCTCCTTACAAGGCATTGATGGCGGCACTGAGGTACCCCGATGCCCGCCTCCTTGAGACCCGGTGGCATGCGGCCGGCAGGCTCGACATCATCGAAAGTGGTGCGGTCCGCTTTGCGCCCGGCCTTAGCCTCGAGTTCCGGGGGAGCCTGCCCAAACAGCTCGGCCTGTGCCTTGACGCAAGCAGATTGAATGCGGTCACCCGCTTCAACGGTAATATGGACGGTATCACCTTTACGGAATTCCTCCCTGCATCTTTGCCGTACGCGGTCAAAGAACCGGGCGACGTGCTCATCATGGAGCCGATGGGTGGGCTTGACATCCTCGCAGCACTCTACTATGGCGCAAGAAAAATTGTCACCACTCATTCCAGCCCGCTTGTCATAAAGACGATGAAGACCTCCCTTGGACCGTTCAGCGGCAATCTCTATCAAGGCATCGTCACATCAGTTGCGGAACAGGCCAGGAGCTTTCTGGGCCGGGGCCGGATGCATTTTGACGTGATCCAGCTCCCGCTGACCGACAGCGTGGGGGCCGTCTCATCCGGCCTGTACGGCCTGTCTGAGGATTACACCCTTACGGTTGAGGCATTTCAGGCTTATATAGGCGGTCTGAAACCTGACGGGTTGTTCACTGCAACCGTATACCTGCTTCCACCACCCCGACACGAAGTAAGACTGGTGAGCCTGGCATGTTCCGCCCTTGAGGGCATGGGCGCCGGACACCCCGAAAGGCACCTTGCTGCAATCAGAACATGGGGCGCCTTCACCATGTTGGTGAAAAAAAGCCCATTTGAACCACAAGAGATCCAACGGATCAAGGACTTTTGCAACCGGCTCCGTTTTGACCTTGTCCATTATCCTAACATGACCAGAGCAGAGGCCAATGTGTACAACCGCTTTCCCGGCCCCATCTATCATGACATCATTCAAAAGCTCCTAAGCCCGCACGACAGGGAAGCCTTCTACAATGAGTACCTCTTTGATGTGCGGCCCGTAACAGATGAGAGGCCCTTCTTTTATCACAACTTCAGGATGGACAAGATCGCTTCATTGTACCATGCGGTTGGAAACAAGTGGCAGCTGTTTGTCGAGGGAGGATACCTGGTCCATCTTATATTCCTTCAAGCACTGGTTGTAAGCCTTGTCATGATAGCGCTTCCATTAAAAAAGACCGGTCTGCCGTCTTCATCCTGGTTCTTGGCCTATTTCGGCCTGATCGGCATCGCCTTTATGTTTACGGAAATTTGCCTGATCCAGCGCTTTATCCTGTTTCTGGCAAGGCCGGTTTACGCCTTTTCTATTGTTCTTTTTTCCGTCCTGTTCGCCTCTGCCATCGGAAGCTACTGTTCCAGGAAGTTGGCAGTCACCACAAGCCTGCCCTCCCCCTTGAAGGGGGGTGGGGGTGATCGTAAACCCCTACTGATAAAGCGCCTGGGCAGGCTGCCGGTCCTTGCTATCGCCCCATTACTGCTCATTGCCTACGCCTTCTTACTTGGAAGGGCGCTTGATCTTGCAGTAGGCTGGCCCTTTTGGATGCGCTACGTGGCTGCTTTTTTCCTCATCTTGCCTTTGGGGTTCATGATGGGGATGTTCTTTCCCGTGGGTGTACATACCTTGCGCCTCTCCTCTAGAGGGACGATTCCGTGGGCATGGTGTGTGAATGGGTGTACTTCGGTGATAGGTTCGGTGCTGGCCGTGGTGATAGCTCTGGGCTACGGTTTCAAGACGGTCCTGTGCCTTGCCGGCCTTTCCTATAGTCTGGCTATTGTGGCGCTAGTCTTCCAGAATCTTTCCTACCATCGGTACAAAGGCAACCCCCAGTAAGTGTTGCACTTCATTTCCCTTGGGAGTTTTGGTGACCTTGGTGAGCGTCTGATAGTAAGCAGTGTTTCCCAGGGGGATGAGGAGACGTCCGCCCATCTTGAGCTGGTCCATGAGCAGGGGGGGGACATGGTTGGCCGCCGCCGTGACTATGGCGGCGTCAAACGGTGCATATTCGGGCCATCCAAAGTATCCGTCCCCGCACTTTACCTTGATCTTGCCATATCCCAAGTCCTTGAGGCGCTTTGCCGCGCTTTTGGCCAGGGTCTTTCTGATTTCGATGCTCCACACATGGTCCGTAAAATAGCTCAACACTGCGGCCTGGTAGCCTGAGCCGGTGCCTATCTCAAGGACTTTTTCCCCTGGTTGAATATCCAAGATCTGCGTCATCAATGCCACGATATACGGCTGCGAAATGGTCTGCCCCTCCTCGATCGGAAGGGGGTGATCGGCATAGGCCAGAGAAGCAAGCCAGGGGCGTACGAAAAGATGGCGACTGACAGTCCCCATGACCTTCAAGACCTTGGGATGGGTGATATCCCTGGCCTTAAGCTGGTCAAGGACCATAAGCCAGCGCGCGGCAGCATGGGGATCAGGAGGCTCGCAAAAGGCAGTGTGAGGCAGGTATACCGCTATGACAGATATGAAACCAAGAATTGCCGCAAGGTGTGCTCTAGGTCTTGCCATTCGATTTCCAAACTCTGAACTTTTGTAATAGGCCGGACAAGCCGGAATCAGTGTATATCATAGTCATATGAGAAACGGCAAGCTCTGTTTGATAACAACTTCTGCCATATCGGGGTCTTCAAATAGATTTTTGTAAACATAAGAGTTTGGCATTGTTAGGATGATTCTGCACGGACCTTCTATTGTGGCAACTTGTCACATACGTTTTTCGTAACAATTTAGGTCTTTGAAAACGCGGTCGCTCCAACGAACCCGATTGTTTCATATGACTAAAATGATACCGTTTTTCTAATAAAGTATCGACACTTCTTATCCTCCTGGCGAACCGACTGACAAGTCTGCAGCCAAACCCGTCATATCTTTGACATGTATGCCAGCACGCTTAAAAAGCACGCCAAGCGTAAACGTTGGCGTGCAGCTTCACAGACGTCTCGGCGTGTCTATCGGGTGTCGGGATAATGACGGGCCACCCCCTAACTACGCTCGGTATGGCAAGAAAGGAGAGATAGGTTTGAGAGAGTTTGGCAGCTCAGAGAACCAACCGG
>JABXJW010000252.1 GCA_013375395.1 Desulfobacterales bacterium | reverse complement strand
TCCGATCTGTCAACCAACCTTCCCACTATACGTTCAAAGATGGTATATGGTACGGGGAGACTCCTTTAGATGAAGCTAGTGGAACTGAGGCGATTTTCTTTGCAGATCCAGACGATCCTGACGAGAAAACGCTTTGCTACATCCTAGATACTCATTACTACGTTTTTACTGTTGATTTATGGACTATTTCAGATTGCAAATCTAGTGGGAGTGATGAGGATATGAAGTGGACGGTTGAGACAGACTGGAGGACTATGACTAGCGGGAACATAAAGAGGGATGAGACAAGGTGTCAAGACAAATTGTCCATGTCGGTCTCTTTCACGTTTGAAGCTGCAGCTTGGCCTTACCGTGTGAACGAAGAATATTATGACGGGGACTATGACTCGGAAGCTGGGGGGACGTGGTCTGGCGTCTTGTGGTTGAAAGTGTTCGACGAACCAACTCAGTACCCTGATAAAAATAATGTTTTAATAGACTTGGTGGGTAAAGAAGGTTGGTATGGTCTAGGAACCGCTTATTTAGAGCCTAGCCATGGGGAAAAGACCTTTTTCGGCTATCAATATGTTGGGGATGATGAAGATCTTACAGGGAACAAGATAGAACAGTTGGGAACGCAGAGAAAAGGCAGTCTCGGCATGACGGCGCGACCTGGATTAATGGGCCACGAACAGGTTAAATATAGTTTGGGTGGACTTGTTGAAAGCCGATGGTTTGACGATATGAGACCGATAGACGTGGGGATGCAGTATAGAGTGGTTGCGAAAGTCCTCGTAGACCACGGTTTCGTGATACATTCTCCTTATGACACTCAAACGGGCCTCCCAGTTGGTCACTATTTGGGTATAACACAGGAATATCCGAACGGTAATATTTTCGAAAATATTTATGACTGGTTCGGTAGAAGGTGGGGAGAAGCTAAAGGCGTTGGCGGTTTCTTCGGCGACATAATCAGCGCGCTAATGACGGTTCTAATGATCCTGGTGTTAATCATCCCGATCTTGATAATCGCGTTCATAGTTTTATACGTTATAGGAAAGTTTAGGAGGGGGAAGGGCTAATGCCGGCTGTTAGGAGTGTTGACGGGCGCACGGTCACGGTCCCAGGAGCCATGGTAGACCAAGGAAGACACGACAAAATATCCATCCTACTAACACTTATCGCGGTAATAGGCATCGGATACCTCCTGGTGTGGACGGATAAAATAGGAACGTCCCTGTCGGACAAGCTCTTGTTCGCGGGGTTCATGATCTGCATGGGGAACATCCTCCACTTCATAGCCATGAGACCGAGACCAGACCTCGTTATGACGTTGAGCGAGACCACTTCCATTTTCACCTTTGCAGCCGCTGCCATCCTCGCTTTGTTGTTTTACAACGTTTTCGTGAAATCGGGGCTTGTAACTTTGTATCCGCAGGCGACGGTTTTAGACCAGAACGGTCGGGTTCTCTTCTACTTCATCATGGCCATCGCGGAGGAGACGTTTTTCGCCTTCGGTCTGTTCTGCATGTTGACGTATTACGACATGAACCCCATTTTGTCGAGTTTCACGGTTTCGATCTTCTTCGCCATATTCCACGTCGTGGTCTACGGCTTATCTTTCAGCGTTTTCGCGATGCTCTTCTTCGCACGGTTCGTGCTAAACTTCGTCTACTTTTTGAGCGGGAGGATTAGCACGAGCATGATAGTTCACGCTTTCATAAACATAGTAGCCTGTATGTAGGTGGTTTTTGAAAAATGGTAAGTGTTGTTAAGATGCAGAGATACGGTCAGATGATGTTCTACGCGGGGTTAATGATGCTGTTCCTAGCGATAGGAGGGCTGGCAGGCGTCCTAGCAGGCCTTGGGGTATTCCTCATGCTCCTAGGAATGATCCTCCAGACGGGGAACAAGCAGATGCGATACTTCATGATCGCCATCCTCGTGTTCGTGATGTTCATCTTGATCGTTAAAAAGATAGAATTCTCCCTCGAAATAGGATGAATCTAAGTTGAGTGGGAAAAGTGCCGAAAGTGATGCTTGGACCCGTGGCCGTCGTAGGCCTTTTCGTCTTCATGATCTTCGTAGCCTACGCCATCACGAAGTTTGACATCGGCAAACAAAAAGCGTTCAAAACACTCTTCGGCACCTGGCTCGCTGGGGCAATTTTGTTCTTCTTCTTCTTCTTTTTTATCGGTGTGGTAGACGCCGAATACTGGGAATCCGACAACGAAAACGTCTACTTCCTCTCAATGTGCATGATAGTCGTCTTCGCATTCTTGTTACTCTTGTGGGCGCGCTACCTCACGCTGAAAGGCGTTCAATCCGACTACTTCCTAGCGTTCCTAGGGTTGGCGATCTTGTGCGGTGCTTGGGGTTTCTGGATGCTAGGATGGGCATCCAACAATGTTTTTGGCCAAAACTTTCTGAGAGGAAAACACACGGAAGTAGATGTTGGGTGGCTCCCGTTTATTGGTTCGGGATCGCGTGGGCTTAGGTTTGCTACGGAGACTCTGGCGGCGATAATCGGCATAATCCTGAGCGTCGCCTTGTTGTTCATAGCAGCCATATACCTCATGTTCATCCTGCCGAAAAAGAAGAGGAGGAAATAAACCGTGAACTTCCTGGAAGGGTTCTTGCTGATAATGGTCGGGATAGGGATCACGCTCATAGGGTGGTTCTTCGTGCGGTTGAGCAAGGGGAAACCCGCGGTTAAAGTCGTAGCCATTCTTATAATCATGGTCGCCGCGATTCACAGTTTTATCCCCGGTTTCGAGGCGATCCTTCCCGGTTTTATCCCGGAGGATGTGAGGTGGGCTTTGAGCGTTGCTTTGTCTTTCGGGATGATTATGGCGTTAATGTTTTCAATCGTGTTAAACCCGCGAATAAAATAAGTTGGTGAAAAGAAATGGAAAAAGAAGAGATTAGTATGCCTTATGGCGTCAATGATGCTTGGCTTGCGAACAAGATAGAGGAAACTGTCCACACTACTAGAGATATGCTAGAAATGCTAATCGTGATGCTTGTTGCTTATGCGATACTTTCCTACTTGTTTTACCCTCTTGAATGGTTCTTTGATATCGTAGTCGCAACGATTTGTATCTTTGTTGGATTACTCTATGATTGGTGGTTTCACATAAGGTATTACAAATCAATAGGAGTTTGGTGATAAGAAATGTTTGGTTGGTTTAAATCGCTTAAGAAAAAACTACAAGGGCAAAAATACTCCCTCCAAATGGAAGACGAGACGAAAGAAATGATCGAGATGGCAGCGGTCCCCGACCCAAGCCACATGATGGTAGACATGGTATACGCGTTGGCGGGCATGTTCGGGCTCTATGGCGTCTTGTACTATATGTTTCCAACCGCTAGTCCGGCGGTGCAGAGTTTATTCCTCATCCTCGCCACCTTCGCCCCCATCGGTATACTCTACCTAAGATCACTTAGGGCCACCGTGGGCAAACAGTTCGTAAACATAGACGCTTTCAACACGGACGGCGTGCGGGCAATGCGATACGAGAAAAAACACATAATAAAACTCAACTTCCCCCCAGGAGTAGCAGAATACCTTATTAAAAAAGCGAGCGGAAAACACCCCTTCGACGCGAGGATGGACATCGTCGCCATGGACACGATCATAGAAGGTTTTAGAACGGAGCCGAAACTAGGAGATTATAGGTTCGAACCCCACGTAGTCCGCGCTTTCGACGAAGCAAAAGGCAAACACCCTTTGAAGAAGAAGCGGGAGAAGGTGGAAGAAAAACTAGAACAGGCCATAACCGCGAACGGGGGGAACACCGAACTAGAAATCATGCTGTCCCTCACCCCGGAAGAAATATCGGCGCAGAAAGAGGTGTACAAACTCACGCAGCAAGAAATCGTTCGGTTGCACTATAACAGGGACGTAAAGGACATCATAGAAGACATCCTAAAACAGGAAGATGAAAAGTTGAAGAAAAAGACGCTTAACGTGATCATGGAAGAGATAACGGAATACACGATGCCGTTGATCGAGGGGGTTTGGCCCGACTGGAAGCACGTCGTGACGGTGGCGAAAGACGGGACGCTCGCTCTATTCATCCTACCCGACAGTTTCGAGAACACGTTCGAGTTCTACTCTCAAGAGATCGACATAGCTGGGTGGTTTTCGGAGGCGAGCATGGCCAAATGCTCGGGCATATTCTTAATGGTTGTTCCCTACCTCCTCTACCACGAGCAAGACTTCCTAAAACGGGTGATGCCCGTGTTCCTCGTAACGGATTCTGAGTGGCACCACGAGAAGTTTATGAAAGACATGAGAATCCTCGACCTCAGACCGTTTTTCAGAGAGGGGCAGATCGCGATAAACAACCTCGCCGTGCAAGCCGTTATAAACATGGCTAATTTTATCGGTTATTACAAGGACAAAGCGGACGCGTTGCAGAGAGCGATAGGGGAGATGTCGAAGGATTTAACCGATCGTAGTAAGGATTTGGCTTTGGGCATAATAGATGCTTGGAACACGAGCACCAAAGCATCCACAAGGGCTCTGGGCGGTAGGAAAACCGTGTTGAAAAGCACGACATTCTGGATAACGATAGTCGTCTTGGCGTCGCTTTTCTTCGCGCTGTACTTCTGGTGGTTGGCGTCCTATCTAGGAGGTTAGAAGAAAAATGAGCACTATAACACCTTTGTTGACGAAGGCGCAGATAGAGGAGATGGAACGCGAAGCAAAGGAGAAAGCTGCGAGGCAGCAGATGGCGATGGAGTTCGACCAAGCGCTAACCGACCCCGTTACGAGGTATTTGACACAAGGATTGCTACCCCCGCCAGGAGAACTCTTAACCGCTTTCCACGACTTGAAATATTCCAAGTTCTGGTACTACGCCGATAAGTGTCCGTTGATGCATGATGGAGAAGGAAACTATTGGTTACAAGGATTCGACGTGGAAAGAGACAAGAAAGGGATGAACGTCATAGGTCCCGACGGGATCCCCGTGTTGCTCCCCGACCCTAGGGACAAGTGGGTTCAAAAACTCCTCCCCTTCATTTACGGTTTACACTCTAACATCGGCATATTCTCCCCAAGACCCAGGATCCTTTCGGATATGTGGGACGAGTCCATGGAAGAACACCACCACTCCTGGCCGTGGTTCGGGAAGCGGAAGAGGAAGAAGAAGGAGAAGAGCGTTTTCGAGAGGATTTTCGGCAAGCGAAGGGAG
>JABXJW010000251.1 GCA_013375395.1 Desulfobacterales bacterium | reverse complement strand
AGTGAGGCGTTGGACATTGTAAAGCTCGGTGAACTTTCTGCCATCGTCGGGGGTTATGTACTGCTGGAATTCTCTCAGTGTCTGGCGTCCAAGATTGCTTCTATCAACTAGAAAAAGTACCCTTCGTGCATTGGCGAATTTAATCAGGCGGTAGATAAAACTGACAGCGGCGTAAGTCTTACCGCTGCCAGTTGCCATCTGAATAAGGGCTCTTGGCCTTGCCTCAGCAAAAGATTGCTCAAGGTTCTCAATGGCTTGGATTTGGCAATCCCGTAAACCTTCTGTGATAAGCAGAGGTAGCTTTCCAAGTCTGGCTCTAAGAGTATCTCTCTGTGAGGACCATTCATAAAGTGTTTCTGGCTTGTGAAAGGCAAATACCCTCCGTGAACGGGGGTTAGGGTCTCTCTCGTCCCTGAAGAAGGTTTCGGTGCCTGTGCTTTCATAAGCGAAAGGAAGAGGTACCCCAAGACTAGGTAGGTCTTCCGGAAGGCCCACCAAGTATTTTCCAGTTTGGTCAGCTACACCACTTAGCGTAGTGCCTGCCGGCTTTGCCTCTACAGCTCCAGCAGCTTTTCTGTTTATGAATAGCAAATAGTCAGCACTTCCAGATTTGAGAGGAAACTCACGCACAGCTATGCCCAAAGCTGCTCCAAGGTTTAACGCATGTACATCCTGGACTACCCAGCCTGCCTCACTCAAGAGCTGGTCGATTCTTTGACGTGCCCTTTCCTCCGGTTTCATAGGCTATCAACCCCAGAGGTTCATGTCGATGGAATTTACCTTATTCTAATCCTTATATTATATCCAATCAAGCCGCTTAAGCTATGGAAAATTTCCCGCGCAGGTTGAATCCGATTCGGACTCACACGGCTGTATGATTCTGGCCAAGAATGAGGAATAAATAGGAATTGGCGCCATAAATTGTAGGTTATGAATCCAGAAGGGCAATTGGGCCCAGCCCTTGGCATTAGAAATAATCTAGTGTGGGGCTAACTGTATTAGCACTAATATGTGGTAAAATTATGGTTATGAGGTATAAAAGGCATCGGTATCACCGGGATATTCCTGAGGCTCCGCCCGCTCGCTTACGCGAGACCCTTGAAGCCCGTAGCAAACTGGTTCATAGTGGCGCTTATAAGCTTGATATTAGTCGTCTTTCCCGCTTAAGGTATAGCACGGAGTATAGGCAGGACAAAAAGAAGTTTAGGCGGCTCATGGGTATCCCCCAAGAAGGTTATGGTCGTCGGGACGCAAAAAGGAAACTAGCATCTTTTACCCAAGCCTTCCTCGATTGTATGCACGACAAACGGGGTAGCTACAAACGGAAGACTGAGGCTGGCATTTGGGCGGCAATGATGAGGCTAACCAGAGAATTTGCTGACAAGTATCCTCTCAGTGCACACCAGCCAATGCCTATGGCCTTGGCCTTTGAAGAGTTGGTCTACAAGAGACCCAAGCACCATGTGATTTTGAAAGGTTATGCCTATTTCAAGGATGCTGATAACCCAAACTTAGTTTTAAGAGTACCAGTACCACAAGCCTCTGAACTAATAGCCCATGGGCACGAGCCAATCGTGTTGTTAGAGGATGGTGTCACAAAAGCACCTCAGCCGATTGCCCGTCTAGTCAAATATCGCTTGAGAGGCGACGATAATGAGATAGTTAAGCAAATACGAATAATTTTCAATCGAGATTCCAATTGGGTGGAGTGGAAAATTAGCAGTTTAAATAGCGCTCATACGCAATGACTGCACAATCCTAGCAGTTACGTTAGAATAGAGTGAGAATAGAACTTTATTCTTACCCGTTCTTTTTGGGGGGTAAAATGGAGAACGCTGAGCGTGGTCTCTGGGTCGATAGACTGCCTGGCCCATTTAAGGGTCTGTAGTGGAAATCCGGGCGACTTTTTGGAGTGATTAGAGCAATTCTATGAGGGGAATGGATATACAGTGAAGGATATTGAACAACGGTTTTGGAGCTTTGTGAGTAAAAAGGGGCGGTTAATGCCTGGTATGCCTGACCGCTGTTGGGAGTGGATGGGAAGTCTGTGGCGTAAAGGAGGATATGGAGGAATCAAGATTGAAAAAAAGTCAATAACTGCGCACCGCTATGCCTGGGAACTCCATTACGGTTTAATACCGCCACACCTAATAATCCATCACCTTTGCGAGAATACTGTTTGTGTCAATCCTCGCCATTTATGCTTAGTGGCAGCAAAGGCACACCCTACCGCTCATAGTATTGTAAGAAGGTGCTGCTACAAGGGGCATCCATATGATGAGGAAAACCCTTTAATTGATGGCAAGGGCTACCGCCGTTGCCGTATATGCGCTGCTGAAAGTAGGAGTCGATATAATGCCAAGAAAAGCAAAAGGTAGAATGCTATGGGGTCAAATCTCAGTTAGCCCCAGGGTCAATAAGTTATCCCTCAAGGCTTGCCTATTATATACGTGGTTAATTGCCCACGCTGATGACCAAGGCAGAATGCTCGCCGATACAAACAGCATAAAGGGGACTGTCTGTCCGTTAAGGCAAGATATAAGTGAGGATGATATAGCTACCCTATTGGGTGAGATAGAGGAACAAGGGCTTATCATCCGATACAATACTCAGGTAAGGATGGGCGATAAGCATAAAAGTGCAATGGTGCTCCAGCTAGTTGATTGGTGGGAATATCAATGGCTAACTAAGCCTCGCCCTAGCGAGTTCCCCCCTGCTGATGAGTGGACAGATAGGTTACCTCGAACCTTCAATCGGTTCAAAGAGGTCGGGGGTTAGAGGAGTTGTTGATAATGGTGTTATCAGTTACTCATCAATAGATTACGAAAACAAATATGAGGATGAATTGAATATGAATTACGAATACGAAATAGAATAAGAAATAGAAACAGAATAAGTATATAACCCCTAAGTTTATTATTCTTAATTGGGTAACAAACATATCTCACGAATAGTGATTATAGTTATATGTGATGGTGGCTTAGATGTGGATGGGTGCGGGGTTGGGGGAGGGGAGGCTTATTGCTCAGCTACCTTTTTTGACGTAATCGGCACAGGAGACATTATCAAACAAAAGATTGCTAAGGTAAAGGAGTCCCAGAAGAGTACCACAATTGCAAATGGAGTACCAGGCAGTACCAGAAATCAGGCGAAATCGAGTACCAGGTCGCTAAAACAGATAGAAAAAGTTGACGTTTCTCTCCCTGAAATACCCCCTCAGCCCTCGGTTGCCCGTTAAGCGGGCACTTGCCGCACTGCGCAGTACCTTCACCCGTTACGACAGTAGTACCACTTACTGTATCCTTTATTTTATTTTTAATATCACTGTATCTAGGAGGGGGGCTCTGCTATTTGTCCCTCCTCCCCTTTAGCTTTGGTCACCTCCGGTTTTACAATCGGATACAATCGGATACAATCGAGAAATATCGGATATCGCCACTCCCTTGCTTAATTGTTCGCCAAGCGCCTGTATTGCCCCCCAGTGCTCATCACTCGGCTCTTGTTCACCACTAGCCGTTAGCCCCTATTTAGTGGTATAGCCCCGCCCCCTCTCCCCACCCACCTATTACCAGGTAAGTATTGCCCAGGCAACCCAGTCAACCCATAAGTTAACGGACATTTTAGCTTTAATTTTGGAAAAAATAAGAATAGACCAGCTTCCTAGAATTCTGAGGGGTGTCCCCCGCAAACGACGGCGGTTCGGTTTTTAAGGGCGGGGTCGATTTTATTTTTCTGGTAAATACTGATAATTAGCACAAATGTGCTAGCTCTAAGTAACTAAAAAGCCCCGAGCTTAGGTTGCTCAAGGGCTTTCGTAAGCCAAGCAAACCGTTGACCAGACCCAGATTAATCAGACCTTATAACCTGACTCACGTAACCGCTCCTTGTGGCAGCGCTTGCACCGCTCAACAACTTGAGTCCACACATAACCCTCCAAACTTGGACCGTGTGTTCCACGATTAACTATTTCCCACTTGTGTCCCAATAACCAACACATCAGTCGTGCCATCTTCGGCATAGCTCATCCCCTTCAGTGTCAGCACGCTGATAATATCAAGGCTTAATTACCGCTTATGCCTACCACCACCTGCTATAGTATCCATCGGGCTAAACTTTTGGTGCTCAGCTTGCAATTCCTCTGCTGCGATATGCCTATAAATACCAGTGGTATCAAGGCGCTCGTGACCCAGAAGCCTGCTAACTATCTCGAGCTTACCGCCATTCTGCAATGTTCTTGTCGCCCACCAATGCCGTAGCTGGTGAGCAGTTACCGGCTTAATACCCAGGTTGTGGCACACCCGCCGTAAGTTCTCCTGTATGCTGCTAATATCCCAATGCTTGTTAGGGTCTTTGGAGCCTGGGAACAAATATGGTGAGTTGGTAGCTGCCGTCATCTGCGTAAATTTCAAAATGTGGACTGCGGTATATGCACCAATCGGCACGGTGCGCTCTTTTTTGCCCTTGCCTTGAACTTTAATGTGCATCGGGGCTTTTAGGCTTATATTGTCTCGCAGTATGCTGGCTGCTTCACTTATCCGCAGCCCGGTATCGCATATTAGGGTAATCAAGGTTTTGAACTTGAGTGTTCCTAGCCTACTGTGTAGCCGGTAATCTCCATAAAGCAGCGCCCCTACCTGTTCATCGCTGGGACACTCCCGCTCCTTTTTTGGCTCTTTTATCAGCTTTATCCGAGCCATCGGATTGCCGCCCCATAGCCCTTCCTCATAAAGGAAATTAAATAGCGATTTAAGTGCCTTTTGTTCAGTGCGCACCGCAACCTCGCTTACACTATCAAGCCTACGGGCAAGGTAGCTCCGTATTGACTCTGCTGTAGGCTTGGGGTCAATAGCCAAGTATTTACGGGCAGTATAGTCATAGGTTCTAATAGTCCGGGCTGTGTAACCATCAACCTTGAGTTTGTTTAGCCAAGCCCCTATTCCGTCGGCTGGCTTCTCAAGCTGCTCTACACCTAGCCCGTTACCACTGCCGGTAACGTATTGGAGCATAGTTTTGAGCGCTTCCTTTTGCTCCTTTGTTAGTCCTCTTACTATCTCCTCTAGTTCCATCGCCACTACCTCCCTACACTACCATTCTAGGGGAGACCGTAGTAAAGGGCAAGCCTGCTGGCGGGGGTTTATGGGCATTGTGGGGGGTTAAAGGTTAACGGGAGTTATATGTTTAACGTATTCGTAGCGGCTGTTAACCTAATGGGTTAACAGCCGCCCACTCTACCATTGAGCTAT
>JABXJW010000250.1 GCA_013375395.1 Desulfobacterales bacterium | reverse complement strand
GGCTTGGAGCAAATTGGAAACGCGAAGACAATCTTGGCCTATCCAGATAAAACCGCCTTTATCCTCGTCATCCTTGCTCTCCTTGATCTTTTCCCAGTTTTCGCTCCTTGCACTCCAGATAGTTCTGAAAAAGCGCAACTGAAAGACTTCCTTAAGTTCGTAAAACCCATAGCAAGCCAATAGGGATGAACTCCCATTCTCTTTGCCGGTTTCCATCTCTACCTCTGGTTGCGGAACTTCTCCGGTCACATAATTGAAAAAAAGGCTGTTAATTGTATCTAAAGAAAGGTACCCTAACTTTGTCAAGCCATCAGTTGACTGAGGCATCTGTTTCGAGGGGCAGTTTACCGATAGGTGTTTCTTTGCACCGCAATAATAACAAGGGGGATTTTCACCCTCAACCAAAGCTTTTTGGTACAAGAAAACATGCTGCTTACTCTCTTGCTGTTCTTCAGCCAGAGTGAGCTTATAAAAAGATCTATGTGGATCGGCCTTAGGCGAATGTGTGATTGAAAAAGTATGCTTATCTTTTAAGATTCTATAAGCATGGGTCGAGATGTGGATTGCGCCCGGCTCAATCTCTTCCCAATTGACTTCAAGGCCTTCAATGACTAATTCATCGGCCCTCAAATAAGGACCGGAATCAATGATTATCTGGATTGGAAGGATGGAATGGGCGCTATCCTCATCAAGGTTTTCCATTAGGAAACTTGTTACATCCCTGGCCACGGCCAAGCTTGACGAAGCATTATTCATAATTAAGACAATAGATTTATCAGACAACATACTTTCTTTATCAATCTTGCCGCCCCAGAGATCATGCTTGGACTTGAGCAGCCTGTTCCATATCTCGTCAAGATTATCTTTGCCCAGGTTCCAGACGGGCCGTAGATAGAGCAGAGTTTTTACCTTCGGGTCGAAGCTGACGGTTTCGTCCCATATAACCCTATAAAGAGTGAGGCCCTTGGGAACATCCTTTTTGCCCGAAATGTCGACCAAATCATAACGAACCGGAGATAAGTCCTGAACCAGGTAATAGACTTCCCGTGAGATGTAGACTTGATCACTGTCCACCAGCCGGATCAGCTTGGCCGCAATATTGACGACATCACCAAAAATATCTTTCTCTTCGATAATGCCGTCGCCGAAATGGATGCCGACTCTGATATGAATATGATCCCGCGCATCTCTTCTCTGATTATACGTCTTGAATTGTTGCTGCATTTTTATGGCCGCCTTGATGGATTCTTTAGGGTCGAAAAAATAGGCCATGATCGAATCGCCTACAATTTTCAGCACTGCGCCGCCATGTTCCTCAATGATTGGTGAAGTCATATCGTGATGCCGCTGAAGCATTTCTCGACCGATCTGATCGCCGTGGGACTTAAAGAATTTGGTTGAACCGACTATGTCGGTAAAAAGAACGGCCATTGGATGCTCGTCGGTCGACCGTGGTCGAGAGGACCGCAATGGCTTAGTTCTTGAAGCTGGGCCAGGACTCATAGCTATCCTTTTCATAAGGTCTCAAACATTTGCAAAGTTTGCTTGCAAAATTTGTTCCCTCTTAAAGTCAAGCGCATCCGGAAGTTTATTCTCACCTTGTACCTCTTTGTTTTTACACTATAATCTTTATCGCAACCCAACGACATGAAATTACTGGATATGGCAACCAATATTCTTGACTGCTTGCCTAATTTTATGATATTCTTATAAAAATATCGATATGGGAGATTTTGACCCGGCCCAAAGAAAACCATGGACCGATTCACTCATGGAAAGAATCATCAGGTAAAAGTGAAGAAATACTCAAGTTAATCTTGCAAATAGACGAGTAAAGATATGATTTAGAGGCAACCGCAAGCATGTTCCCCTGAAATCTGTTGGACCCGGGAAGGTAAGCATGGACAAAGACAAAAGGAAGACCCCAAGGATAGACTTTTATCTGCCCGTTGTGATAAAGGGTCACAAAGGAGTAAGGAAGGTAAAGGACTTTAGCCTGGGTGGAGTCTTTATCCAGATTGAAGATGTCTCCGGGTTCAAACAAGGAGATGAAATCGAGCTTGTCATAGAGCTTCCGCATGAAAAGGATGCTATCGAAGTAAGGGCCCGGATTATGCGTGTGACAAGCAATGGTATCGGTGCCGAATTCGTGGACCTATCTCCTCAGCATGCCATGGCCCTGGAGTTTTGTTTTCATCTCTTCAAGAATACCGTGCCGTTTCCCCGCAGATGAGAAAGGACAGACATGAACGGACCAAACCTTGCCGTAGAGGTGGGCGGCATCTTCATGAAAAACCCGGTGATGACCGCCTCCGGCACGTTCGGCTACGGCCGGGAGTTCGCCTCCTTGTTTGATCTTAACCGCCTGGGCGCAATCGTCGTCAAGGGCCTTTCTCTTAAAGCCGCCCCAGGCAATCCTCCGCCTCGCACCGTCGAGACCTGTGGCGGCATGCTGAATGCCATCGGGCTTGAAAATGTGGGACTGGACGCCTTTGTCCGGGACAAGCTCCCTTTTCTCAATGCCCTCGACACCCCTGTCATTTTGAACATATACGGCCAAAACACCTCACTATACGCAAACCTTGCAGAACGCATCCAGGATCTTGAAGGCATCGCGGGTATTGAAGTAAACATCTCGTGTCCCAATGTGAAGGCCGGTGGGATCGCCTTTGGAACAGATCCCAAGACGGCCTTTCAGGTGACAAAAGCGGTCAGACAGAAGACAAAGCTTCCGTTGATCGTCAAGCTCTCGCCAAATGTAACCGATATAAAGGCCATCGCCCGGAGTGTGGAAGAAGCAGGGGCCGATGCCGTCTCCCTGATCAATACGATCACGGCAATGGCCGTGGATGTGGAAAGTCGCCGGCCAAAGCTCGCCAATATCGTGGGGGGGTTGTCCGGGCCTGCCATCAAACCGATTGCACTGCGAATGGTCTGGGAGACGACGCAGGCGGTTCGCATTCCCGTTATCGGTATCGGTGGAATCATGGATGCAAACGATGCCCTGGAGTTTCTAATCGTGGGGGCGCGGGCCATCCAGGTCGGCACTGCCAACTTCGTAAACCCGCGAGCGACCGTGGAAATCGCAGAAGGCCTCAAGAGCTATCTTTCAGAAAACAAAATCCCTGATATCAACCAGCTCATCGGCAGCCTTGAGACCTGAATCTACCTCACGTGGACAGCGTCTTTGCCAGTGCATCGAGGAAGTATCGGGCATGGCTAATGGAAGCGGCCATGTTGGCCCTGTGGTTGGCCAGAACGCCGTCCAGGGATGCGTCTGTCACAAGCCAGGGATCCAGCTCGGCGCCAACGTGACAGGCATGGATTGCATGTTCGAGAAGATCAATTCCGTAGCGCGCTTCCAGGACACCTGAAAAGTCTTTACTCACCGCTTCAAGTATATTGCCCATAGCCCTTGCAACCCCTTTGGCATAATAGAAGTAGTCATCCACCTTGAACCAGCTTACAGGGGAGCCGTCCTCCTCCTTTGCCTTGACCAGGTTTTCATCACAACCTCCCAGCAAGTCTGCAAAGCTGACAAGGAGTGGGATCAGGTTGTCTGTGCGGGTGTAAAAACGCGCCTCGCCCTTTTTGAGCTTCCTGGCATATTCGTGCAACTCTTCTAAACCAACATTGTACTTTTCCTCCGCCGAAGGAAGCCAGTAGCGGTCGGGCTTGATCATGAACCAATTCATGGCGTTTTCCAGGTTCTTGTCGATAATATCCGTTGCCCCGTGCCTGGAAATTCTTTCCGCCAGATTGACACTGGCGCGGCGCACCACCTCCAGTACGCCAAGTTGCACATTCTCCACGTTGTCGGTGAACCTGACGAGGTCATTGCGGCGCCACCCAAAGAATCGTTTGTTCAGTTCATAGTCCAAAACCGAAATTGTAGCCTCCACAAAGGCAGTCCCCTTAAGTTTTGACTCGAGGGGCATCGTGGAAATTTTTGGAACCGCGTGAGGGGCTTCATGAGCGGGCACATGAATTGTGGGCACAGCGGCAGGATGCTTCGCGGCCTCGGACTCTTCGGCCCCGTGCTGTGGTTTGGCCTCCTCAACGCGGACAACAGGTGACGTGGCAGGTTTTTGAAACCAGCCCAGAAAGAACCACAATGCTCCCAGTGCAATCACAGAAAGGATAGTCGCGCCAATGATCTGCACCGCAAGAAACTGTTTATAAGAAGACATCTTAACCCTCTCGCAATCTCCGGATGTCTCCTACCCGGATAGTGACCCTTGTTACGTCAAAATACTCAATGAGCGGGATCATATATTTGCGTGTTACTCCTGTCATCTCTTTAAACTGCGGTGTCGTAATCTCGGTGTTCTCCTTCAAATAGGACACCAGTTTATATCTCAACGCCTCTATGACGGCCTTATGAAAGTAGAGGTCTTCCTTGACCTTGACAAGAACCCCCTCTTCAAGCATATGGCCCAGGACATCCCATATCCGGCCCGAGTCCTGTCGCATGGATGCCGCCAGCTCTCTGAAATACGGCGGCTGAAGACCGTTGTCCCGGTATGCCTCTTCAATCTTATGCCTGATATCCTTTTGATCAGACCCCAAAGCGATGGTGTGCCCGGAAAGCCGGATCGCTTCCTTTTCCTGCACCACCGTATCGGTCTTGGTCAGGTTCTGAAGCAAGACGTTAAGAGCGCGATGGCTCAGTGCTTGGGGAAGCTTCGACTTGAGGGCTTCCTTGCTCATCCCTGCCTTAAGAGGGTATTCTTTATGATAGTCGGCCAGGGCACGGATAGTCTTGTCTCGAAGCCCGTCAAAAACAGAGCTGTGTAGGAAGATACGATTCTCTCGATCCACCTGAACGATCGCCTTGTCGGAAAGCAGATGTTGCAGGCGCTGTTCAAGCTCACCTTCGGCGGTGTTTGTCATGATAATCAAATCAGAAAACGCAACCCCCCGAAGGCCGGACTCTCTTATGTGGCAGGTCACCACCTCATCCGGAGAACTCTCAGCCAGAAGCTTCAGGTTCACCGTGATGGACTCTTTGAATCGCTTGTGTTTTTTCGGAATCGGGTTGATTATCCGGCCGCCCCCTATGGTCCTGATCGGGGAGTAACTCCGTATCACGAACCGATCATCCTTTACCGCACACACGGGGGCCTCCAGCCGAAACTGTGCAACAGCCGTCTTGCCTGCTTCCAACTCTTCTCGATCCAAGAGTATCGCATGGCCCAGTATCTCGTTGGCGCCCGTATGAAATCGAACCTTGGTGCGGTTCTTAACGGGCTTCTTATTCGATCCAAGATACTCCATGG
>JABXJW010000249.1 GCA_013375395.1 Desulfobacterales bacterium | reverse complement strand
CCAAAAAATTGGGCATATCCTGTACTGCAGTCAGTCAATCTATGATCCGTGGCGAGCAAATTGCTCGGCAAAATAACCATAGCTGACTGATAACTTTAGATGTTGAGATGTCCCCTTATGTTCTTACGGCGGTGTCAACGCAAAAACGGAGCGCGTCTTTAAGGCACCGACTGAACTCCTCGCGCCATGCAATACAGCACCTGCTTAGATTTGATGTCCCTTCCAAGCCCGATTCTACCGAACTACCCATCTCGAAATACGGTATTTCTCATTACTAAATACAGGCTTTAACCCATTGGTTTTCTGTACGATGGCCTTTAAGAGCAAAGGTTATGAACCTGCAATTGGGCCAATAATTTGATCCGAAATAGAATCCCATGTCCTTTGGGCGTGGTTGTTTATCGGTCCTGTTGTGGCGATGACGAAGGAGGAATGGATTCATGAAAGCAATATGGAAGAATGTCACGCTTGCAGAAAGCGACAATACGATCGTAATTGAAGGCAATCATTACTTTCCACCGGAATCGATCAGGAAAGAATACTTTCAAGAAAGCGCCACCCACAGCATCTGTCCGTGGAAAGGTATGGCCAGTTACTACGACATCGTGGTTGATGGGGATACCAATGCCGATGCCGCATGGTATTACCCTGGACCAAAAGAGGCGGCAAAGCAAATAAAAGATTATGTTGCATTCTGGAGAAATGTAATAGTTGTCGAGTAAACAACAATGGGACTAGCGGAAAACGAATGCAGGGCCTTGTGCGGCATCTGCCCTGCAGGTTGTTGGGTCATCGTCGCCTGCGATGAGGCGGGAAGAATTGCCGCAGTCAGAGCCGACGAGAGTTCCCCTTACGGCACTATCTGCAAGCTAGGTGAGCTTTCCCCCAAGATCGTTTATTCCAAGCATAGGCTTTTGTACCCCATGCGCCGGACGGGGCCAAAGGGCACATACGACTTTGAAAGAATTGCATGGGATGAAGCCTACGACATCATAGTAAATCAACTGAACAAGATTAAGGCGGAGTCCGGAGCTGAAGCGACTGCAATCTACACAGGCAGCGGCAGTTTTGAAGCCGCATTGTGTGACATCTACCAACCAAAAGGGGTTGCTGTTTCCTCTACATCAAGCGTTCTGTTTCCTTTCGGATCACCGAACACCCTCGGTGTGGGCGCCCTTTGTTACGTGTCTTTTGCCATGATAGCCCCCCATGTAACGATGGGAAGTATGTATATCAACATGTTCTCTGATATAGAGAACGCCGAACTCATCGTTATTTGGGGAAAGAATCCAGCGGCTCATTGCCCTCCGCTCGATTTCCTTAGAATTCAACAAGCCCACAAACGAGGCGCCCGCATTACGGTCATAGACCCTCGGAAAACCGTCATGGCAAAGTATCCAAATGCCGAATGGATTCCCATCCGCCCTGGCACAGACTGTGCTCTTGCCCTGGGAATATGCAATGTCCTTGTCGAGGAGGAATTGTACGATGAGGACTTCGCAAAGAATTGGACGGTTGGTTTTGAGGACTTCGTCGGATACGTTCAGCATTTCAGACCCGAGGTCGTAGAGGCAATCACGGGGGTTCCTGCTGAAACAATCAAATCTCTTGCGCGGAGAATGGAAAGCGCCCATGGCGTCGCACCGGTCATGTATAGCGGCCTTGAATACAGCGATGGCGGAGCGCAGGCCATTCGGGCCACACTGGTGCTATGGGCCCTGGCAGGACAGCTTGACGTACCAGGGGGACAATGCTTCAGCATGTCCCAAAACAGGTTTCCAATCAATAGCGACGGCCATATACCTAATCCTGATGTGGGAAAGGCGGCAGGATATAATGATTTCCCGATATATACAAAGTACCGCGGCGAGCTTCATGCAAGCATTCTTCCAAAAGCTGTCCTGGAAAAGAAGCCTTATCCAATACGGCTGCTCATCAGTCTCGGCGCCTCCATTATCACGTCCTGGCCCCAATCGAGTATCTGGCGAAAAACCTTGCAATCTCTTGATTTCCTTGTGTGCATAGATCGTCAACTGACTGCTGATGCAGCTTATGCCGACGTCCTCCTGCCGGCTGCGACGTACTACGAGATGGAATCCTATATGGTGTATGATTCCATATTCATGCTCAGGGAAAAGGTAATAGAGCCACTTGGAGAAGCCAGGAACGACTTTTTTATTCTATCGGAGCTGGCCCGGCGTCTTGGATACGGTCATCTGTACCCCCAAAATGAAGATGAGTTACTTCGCCGGGTGTTAAAAGACTCCGGCTTTACACTTGAAGAGGTTCGATCTGCCGGGGGCACGGTTCAGGTCCCCACGGTGATGATGCAGTACAGGAAATGGGAAAAGGGCTTGCTTCGCGCAGATGGTCAACCCGGCTTTGAAACCCCCTCCGGCAAGTTTGAGATAGCCTCCTCGATTCTGGAAGAACATGGCTACGATGCCTTGCCTGTGTACAGCGAGCCGGGCGAAGGTCCACTGTCTCAAGCCGAGCTTGCCAAACAGTTCCCGCTTGTCTTCAATTCAGGAGCTCGTTCAAACGTAGACTTGCACGCATTGCATCACAGCATCCCTGAACTGACGAAACAACAGCCGGTGCCGACTGTCATGATGAACACGGCGGATGCCGACAGGCGAGGCATCCGTAATGGTGACTTTGTCTACGTTAAAACAAAGAGGGGCCAAGTCGGCATGTATGCCTTTGTAACAGATGATATAGTTCAGGGCGCCATAGAGGCAAGCGCAATGGGAGGCGGAGCGCTGGGACCAAAGGCTTGGCGAAAAGCCAACATAAATGAACTGACCGATCTGCAGCGTTACGACCCGATTTCGGGCTTCCCGATATATAAAGCCTTGTTGTGTGACGTAGTCAGGGTGTCAGAAGGAGACGAGGCTCATGTCAAGGGTGCTGGTGAGTATAGCCCGGATGCCAAAGTCGAGCAAGGGCCAAAAACAAGACGCATATACCTTGATCATAACGCCGCATCTCCCCTCCATAGAGATGTGGCAGAGACGATGAAGGAGTACATGACGTGCTACGGAAATCCTTCCAGCATATATACTGCGGGGAAAGAAGCCAAAACTGCAATTCAGACAGCTCGCAGAAGTGTGGCACTTTTGCTGAATTCCACTGCACGGCGGATAGTCTTTACCGGGGGAGGCTCGGAGGCCAACAACCTGGCTATAAAAGGGGTGGCTTTTGCAAATCAGGATTCCAGGAACCATATCATCACCTCTGCCATAGAGCATCCCTCGGTGCTGAATACCTGCGAGTGGCTGAGAAAACATGGATTCTCTGTCACCTATCTTAAGTGTGACAAGGAAGGCAGAGTCAGCCCTGCGGACCTGGAAGCGGCAATTACCGACAGGACTTGTCTCGTAAGTGTGATGACGGCCAATAATGAGACGGGCGTTTTGCAGCCTATTGCCGAGATGGCGAGGACAGCGAAGCAACGGGGTGTAGTATTTCATACTGATGCTGTTCAGGCTGTAGGCAAGATTCCCATAGACGTGGAGCAACTCGGAGTGGATTTGCTCACAATATCGGCTCACAAAGTCTATGGCCCAAAGGGAATAGGCGCTGTGTTTGCCCGTAAAGGGATTGTCCTCGAGCCCTTGGTGAGTGGAGGCAAGCAGGAGAAAGGAATGCGGGCAGGGACTGAAAATGTCCTGGGCATTGTCGGCTTCGGCAAGGCTGCAGAATTGGCTATTGACAATCTGTCGGAGATGCGCCGTATTCGGAAAATGCGGGATGCTCTTGAAAAAGGAGTTCAGGACATGATCCCGGGTGCAAAGCGGAACGGACATGAAAAAGAACGGTTGCCGAACACAGTCAACATAACCTTTCCTGGTATCCGGGGCGAGTCATTGGTTCTCGGCCTTGATCAGAAGGCTGTATCGGTTTCATCGGGCTCTGCTTGTCGTGCCGGTTTGCCGGAGCCTTCCCATGCCTTGCTGGCCATGGGCCTTTCCGAAGAAGATGCCCACTGCTGCTTGCGTTTCTCACTGGGACTGGGAAATTCAATGGATGAAATCGACACTGCCCTGTCCCTTATCGAGCAAATCGTCACGAAGCAAGAGGCAAAGGTGCGTTTCGTTTCCTGCCGTTAAGGTAGTCAAGTGACTCTCCAGACGGGAACCGCTCGATGACTGTTCAGTGCAAAGTCTTGCAAACCCGCGATGTCCAGGAGACAAAATCCAACAAGGAGTTTTCCCTGGATGTTCTTCTTGGGCTTTCCAAGTCCCATAAGGCTTTGTCAAGCAAGTATTTTTATGATGCAGTGGGCAACAGACTTTTTCAGCGGATCACCGAGTTGCCGGAATACTATCTCACCCGGAGTGAATTTGAGATCTTACAGAACTGTGGACACCGAATGGCAGAGATACTTGGCAATAGCCGGTTCAATCTGGTGGAACTTGGGGCCGGTGATGGACGGAAAACGAAAATCCTGTTGGAACATTTTCTTAAAGCAAGGCTCGATTTCCGATATGTCCCCATTGATATATGCGAAGAAGCAGTGAAGGGATTGGTAGAAGAACTCCACGAACATTATCCGCATTTGCATATCGAAGGATCAAGCTCAGAGTACTTCGATGGCCTTAAGTGGATGTCCGGTCTGATACAAGAGCGAAATGTCGTGCTCTTCTTGGGATCGAATATCGGGAATTTCAGCTATTCCGAAGCTTGCGTCTTTTTGGATAGTCTGTGGGATGCGCTGAAGGATGGAGATTGCGTTTTGATCGGCTTTGATCTTAAGAAGGACATTCAGCAATTAACCAGGGCCTACAACGACCCCCAAGGTATTACAGCCGAATTCAATCTCAATCTGTTGCGGCGAATTAATCGAGAGTTGGGAGGCAACTTTGATCTGAAGCAATTCAAGTACTACAGCGACTACAACGTGTATTCGGGTGCCGTAGAAAGTTTCCTCATCAGCCAAAAACAACAAACCGTCTATATAGAAACGCTCAACCAGAGCTTTTCCTTTGAGGCCTGGGAGCCGCTCCACACAGAGTTCTCTCATAAGTATCTTGAGTCTGATATCGTCGAACTGGCCGCAGAGACGGGCTATGAAATAGTAGAACAGTACTATGATTCCAGAAGATACTTTGCTGATTCCCTATGGCAGGTGAGAAAAGACAGGGGGATGCGACCAAAGAAAGAAAAAGCAAAAACTTGTCGGCATCCTCGACTTTTGCGACATTAGGGTAAGCTGATGTTTTTGGACCTGTGCGGTTACTTGAAAAATCCCCCTTTAACAAAGGGGGACTTCTTGGACGAACGTGGTTTCCCCCC
>JABXJW010000030.1 GCA_013375395.1 Desulfobacterales bacterium | reverse complement strand
CTTCGGATTGCACTATGCCGGCCTGGCTGCCCAGAGCATTTGTCTTAACATTTACCCCGCTGACCTGTATTAATTCATTGGCATTGGCGCCAACCTGGAAGTTAAAGATAGGAGAGCTGCCGTCCAACACTTTCTTGTTGTTGAAAGTGGTTGTTGTGGCGATACGATCCAGTTCCGCCACCAATGCATCGATCTCCAACTGCATGGAGGCACGGTCGTCAGGGGTTGCACTGTCATTGGCGGCCTGCACGGCAAGCTCTCTCATTCGCTGCAAAATGTTGGAAGTTTCCTGCAACGCGCCTTCAACGGTCTGGGTAAGGGAGATGCCGTCATTTGCGTTTCGTATGGCCTGATTCAAACCACGAATCTGTGCACTCATTCTGTTGCCCATGGCAAGGCCGGCCGCATCGTCCTTGGCGGAGTTGATGCGTAGACCCGAAGACAACCTCTGAAGAGCCTTGGTTAATGATTTTTGCGTGCCATAAAGGTTTCTTTGCGCGGTAAGAGCGGAGATGTTGGTATTAATTACTAGTCCCATGATTTTATCCTCCTTGAATCACGATTTTCGCCGGCTTCCCTGCCGGCCTGTGGTTAGGGTTGAATTTATCTTAGGTTAACCGGCCAATTATGAGGATTTCCCTCCTTTCATTCACCCCCTTTCTGCGTTAGTTCTGCCTTATGCTTCTTACATAGTATTATCGGTCTTTCCGTGTGAAAACTTAAATAGTGACGAACTCGTAAAAAGTCGAGAAACATGTCATTGCGAGCGGAGCGAAGCAATCTCGTGTACGATAACTATTTGTATTTATTAGATTGCGGAGCTTGTTCCGGTAAGCTGAAACCCCGAGTGCAACGAGGGGGCAGCGAGGAATCTCCGGGTTTGCTTCGGCTTCGCCTCGCAACCGTTGCACTCCTCGCAATGACTAGGATGGGGACTTTTACGAAACCATAATGAGGACGCCTAAATTGTCTGTTCCACGACCTTGACCTCCAGGCGATTGCAGAACTCTACGCCTTGTTGATTGTCAAGCGAGGAAAAAGCGGTCTTCATGTTTTGAAGCATATCCGTTGACAAATAATTATTGTTCAGGGCCAATTGATAATATTCTATGGCCTTGGCAGGTTCCTTAATCGTAGAATAAACATCACCCATTCGGGCGACATAATAGGCATTTTTTGTCAAGAGCCATGCCACGTTCAGGCATTGCAATGCAAAGGAGCGCTGTCCGTTCTTGTCATATACGCCACCGATAGTCTCATATCTGTTTGCAACTTCATCTACGGCTCTTAAGCCGGCAGAATCGCGTATATCATTTCGCTCAAACAACGCTATCGAGACATCAAGAAAATAGTCGGACTCCGCAGTTTTCAAAAAATGCTCTGCCAGGAACAGTAATATACCATCAGGAACATCGCGAAAATCAGAGTATTTTTGCAAAATGAGAGATGCGCTTGATTCCAGCGCGGCCAGGTTGTCAATCTTCTTAAAAAAATCAAGAGAATCGACAAGAAATTCGTTATCTGCGACACCGCTTTCAATTCCGTCAAGATATACCTGCCCGGCTTTATCGCGCAGGCCGCATCTATCATAAGCCAATGCCAGGTCACGCGATAAACCGCTTTCCGCGGCCGCAGGGTCGTAGTACGGCTCAAGCACATCAACCACCGTCTTATAATATCCATTTTTGACCAATAATGCCCCAATGTGAATTGACAAAGCCTTGAAGCTTTCAGGATCTTCCAACTCGGTTCTCAATTGGTGATAGACTTCATGGAAAGTGTTTTCTTTCAGGGCATAAAGAATCACCGGTTGAACAAGGGAGACTGAATACGGGTTTTTCTTCAAAAAAAGAATGGTTCTCTCCAATAACAGCTCTTCGCAACCAACCAGTCCAAGATTTTTCAAGTACTCTTTTTGCATGGAATGTTCCGCCATCATCGTGTCTTTTGTCAGCGTCCATCTTTCTTCCGCCTTTTCGATCTGGCGCAAGCCGAGATACGCGTTCATTACATTGTACTGGGCGGATTTTTCATATTTTCTGTCCAGAGAATAGAGAATGCGGCCACGTGCCAGATGAGGGCTGATCCTGAATTTATCAGCTACTTCCAGGTATTTCAGGCCGCCTTCCAGAATAAGTTGATAGTCTTGTGTCGCAGCGCCGATTGCACAAACTTCAAAGTTGAGATCCGGATCATCCGGAAGAACTTCAAGACCCTTTCGATACCATTTCATGGCATTGTCGAGATCTTTTTGATTGGCATAAGCCTTCCCGATAGTACGGTACAGCGCATCGTAACATGGCACTTTCAAATGCTTATTATGAGACAGAAGTTCCAGGCACTTTTTGCCGTATTCGATGGTCTTGCTTGCGTCACCGTCGTTTGGGTCGCTTCTGAAACCATGAAGATTGCACAAGTAATAATATGCTGCAATATCTTCAGGATTTTCGTCGATTCTTTTCAACAACAAAGACGATGTCCGCTCAAATTTTCTGTCCATATGCTCTTCATCAAGATCGTATCCATAATGATTGATAACAATATCAACGCTCATGGCATCGCCCGTAAATTCCGGATTATTATGTACGATTCCCTCATAGTAAAACCCGACATCGTTCCTGAAGAGCCTCGGGCTAATAAACGTATGGGATATATTACCCTTCTGTTTCATATCTTGAACGGTAAACAACAGTGCATTGATATTTTCCGGTACTTGTCCGGCCAGTTGCTTGAGGCTGGTCTTTGTGAAACCGGGAGCGTGCAATTCTTCATCAGCATCTATGATAACAAACCAGTCGCCCGTAGCATAGCCTATGCTTTGGTTCCTATGCTTGCTGAAATCATTCTCCCATGGATGAAAGTAGACCTTGGCGCCGAAAGACCGGGCGATCTCCACGGTGCTGTCCGTGGAACCCGTATCCACAACAATGATTTCGTCAATAAAATCCTTGATACTGTTCAGGCACTGCGGAAGCATTTCTTCTTCGTTTTTCACCATCATGCAAGCGGATATCTTCAAGTCATGATTGGCCTTTTTCCTGCCCGGCTTTTGCTTCTTGCGCTGGCCCTTCTTCTTCTGTTTCTTCTTTGCCATGAAGTTCGCCTTTCTTCTGCACCAAGCACGCTGATAAGATCGAAGCGCCAAAAACCAAACCTAAGACTTAAGCACAGCTTGTGCCAATAATCTTGAGCATCCAATAAAATTGACATTTTTTGTCGTGTTTCAACACAAATCCGACGAAGTGGCCCGCCCAATTCATGCACGGGATATCAAGATGAAAGAGAGGCGGATTTATGAAAAGCAAACAGATAGCAAAAAGCAGGGAACTGAGGAGCGTTACAGTCTAAAGGACTTTGACCTTAAGAGACCCGAAGTTATAAAAGAATCTATGCAGGTTGTCCCAAGGTATGGCGGTAAACTGAAGTTGTTAAAAACCTCGGTTTCTTTGCCGCAGTCTATTATAGATGACCTGCGTCCCTGGCCCAGACCGGATTTGCCTCTCTAAGAGATTGTTGGGGTCGTGTCGCGCCAGGGCGGGCGGCTGGCCCGAATAAGAGGGATGACTTCATACCAGAGCTTGCTTCGGGAGCTTGTTTCGGAAAAGGTCTATGAGGAGAAGCGACGCTTGAAGCTTTTTGATCAAGACCAAAGTTAGTTGACACTATGGCGACATGCTATGAAATCAGATTTCCTGGACAACATCGAATCAATCTGCCGTCGTTACCATATTGACGCCCTATAATTTTTTCTTTTTGGTTTCGGCCCGTCCGCCATCGGCTACGCCCCCGCCTGCCAATGCCTGGCACTGGCAGGCAGGTCAGGCGAATGCCGGGCGGGTTTGTCCGGGTTAGAGTTATATACAGGAAAAGCTCCATTATTCCCATTGACCGTTGGCACCCATCTGTACTGCCTGAAAAAATGTTTTCTTGACTTTGTCAAATACAATAGGTAGGCTGATTATAATAATTTGCTTACCTATTATGGATCGGGACTCAGGTCGCTTTACTCATAATTTGGACTGAGGAATGATTGATAGAAAAAGAGAACTAAAATTTCTGGTAGAAAAGTTCGGTGAAAAATCGGCTCGGCTCATTGTTTTGTGGGGTAGGAGAAGGGTCGGAAAGACTTATCTCCTCAAGGAGTTTTGCAGCCAATATCCTGCCATATACTTTTTGGCCACAAAGAGTTCGAAAAAGGACCAGCTTTTCCAGCTTTCCGAGGCCATTGCTGAATTTTTCAATGATTCCTTACTCATGATCAAGCCCTTTTCCGACTGGCAGGAAGTTTTTGTTTATCTGAAGGAGAAGAGGTCAGAAAGGTTTACCCTGATCATTGACGAGTTCCCCTACTTAATCAGCACAGATTCCGCCATTCCTTCAATTTTTCAAAAGGGATGGGATGAGCACCTCGCCCACAACAATAAGATTGTGCTAATCCTTAATGGGTCCAGTATTTCAATGATGGAAAACGAAGTTCTGGGGGCAAGTTCTCCTCTGTACGGTCGGAGAACAGCGCAGTGGAAGTTGGAACCCTTCAACTTGATGGATATGACAGGTTTTTTCCCTAAAGCAAACCTGATTCGTCTAATTGAGACTTACAGCGTTATCGGCGGAATACCCTACTATGCACAATTTTTTGATCCCGCATTGAGTATAGAAGAAAATGTCAAGAGTAAAATTCTTAAGAAAGGGGAGGTGTTATATCAAGAAGTCGATTTTCTGCTGAGAGAAGAATTCAAAGAACCCCGCACTTATTTTCCTGTTCTTTCAGCGATTGCATCAGGCAGCCATAAATTCGGTGAGATAGCCGGCAAGACCGGCATGGACAAGTCCAATCTTACCAAATACCTGGCTATCCTGGATCACTTGCACATCACATACCGTGAAGTGCCGGTCACCGAGAAATTCCCTCATAAGTCGAAAAAAGGGCTTTATCTTATTCGTGACCCATTCATCAATTTTTGGTTTCGCTTTGTACGTCCCAATTTGCGACATCTGGAAATGGAAAAGATTGATTTTGTCTGGCGGGAGAAGATTGCCCCTCAATTTGATCACTACGTGTCAAGGTATTGCGAAAAGATCATGGTAGATGTTGTGGAGAAAATGACAGGGGCACTCCCATTTGACTGTGAAAGACTGGGTCGCTATTGGGACAGAAATATTGAAGTTGATATCATGGCCTTTGATAATGAGGAAAAGAGTGCGTTGTTGGGCGAGATTAAATGGCAAAAAAGACCGGTGGGAGTTAAGACCTTCAAGGCATTAAAAGAAAAAGGAAAGAAAATAAAGGCACTGTCGGCATGCCGGAAGTATTTCTTGTTGATCTCAAAAGGCGGCTTCACACAAGCGGTCCAAGAGATGGCAGACGAAAACGTCCTTCTCTTTGACCTGCGAAAAGGATGGCCATCCTTGGCGTAACAGCCGGGATATCATTGTATTCCTTCACTCTACAAAAAAGTCAACTACAACTCTCTCCATCGCCAATTGAAGACGAATGGCTTGGGCAACAGACGATAACCGGCACGTAGCTTGTCAATATTTTCCTTGCAAATGATAAAATAATCATATATATTTTCTCTCCACGGAAGAAAATATGCAATGAAGAATGTGCTCAAACGAATAATCAAGGATTTTCACAATCGTCCGCTCCCTGATTTTAAGCCCAGGCACGCAGATGTTCCCCTGAACCTGGACAAGATCATCACAATAGTAGGTCCCAGAAGGGCGGGGAAAACTTATTATCTTTATCAGCTCATGGCAGAGCTGGAACGCCAGAGCGTGGTGCCCAATCAGATTCTGTATGTCAATTTTGAAGATGAACGTCTCGAACTGGAAGGCCGTCATGATCTTATTATTGAGGCTTATCTTGAGCTTTATCCTGAGTTGGACCTTTCGCTGTCATATTTCTTCTTTGATGAGATTCAGGAGTTGGATCAGTGGGAAAAGTTTGTTCGCCGCATGTTCGACACGGTGACCAAAAACATTTTTTTGACCGGTTCCAATGCAAGACTTCTATCCAGAGAGATAGCCACATCTTTGCGCGGCCGCAGCCTTTCCTTTGAGATTATGCCGCTTTCCTTTAAAGAGTTCCTGAGTTTCAAAGATATTGACGAGCAAGACATTTATTCCACCAGAAATATTTCACTTATTCAAAATGCCCTTGAAGAATACCTGTTATGGGGCGGTTATCCTGAGTTGGTGGGGATTGAAGACCGCTTTAAGCCGCAAGTTTTGCAGGAATACTTCAATGTAATGCTTTATCGGGATTTGGTGGAAAGATATACCATTAGGGATGTTTCCGTACTGAAGTACTTGATTAAGCGTTTGATTGCCTCGTTTACCAAAGAGTTTTCCGTAAACAAGTTATACAACGAACTTAGATCGAGAGGCATTTCAATCAGCAAGGATCGTATCTACAGGATCGTGGACCAAATTTTTTCGATCTATATGCTGGCGTACGTTGAAAAACACGACCCCTCGGTGACCAAAAGAGAGATGAGCAACAAGAAAATCTACCTTTATGACAACGGCTTTGCGGCAGTTACTCAATATTCTTTTTTTGAAGACCGAGGCAAGCTTCTTGAAAACCTGGTGTTTGCTAGCCTCAGAGCTCAAACAGATGAGATATACTTTTTGAAAAACGGATGGGAGTGTGATTTTTTGGTTTTTCCGAGTACAAAACAGCCGCTCGTCATTCAAGTGACTGAACGTCCGGATTCAGACAACCTGAACCGTGAAATTAAGGGGTTGGAAATGGCAAGGAAACGAGTCCTTAATTGTAAATGCCTGCTGTTGGCAGGAGAGGTTGATCAAGCCGTTGACTTGCCGGACTGGTGTAATGTCATGCCGATATCTACTTGGCTTTTGGAGTAACACGAAAATGCGTTGATCTGAGGTCTCTTTGCAGTTAATATCTAACTGCAAAGCCGCTGGCAAAATTTGAGATGAATCAGCGTTAAAAGCTATGCAAAATTATTTGAAAACTGTTTTTTGGGACTATCCCAACTTGAATACTCCTGAGAATATTAGGAAAGTTATGCAAGAAGCCAGGGACAAAAACCAGAAAGAAACCATAAATTGGATCATGACAAGATTTTTGGAAAGAGGAAGGGTAAGAGATACTGCCCTCTTTTTCCGTCCTAAAGAAATTAAAGAGGCTCTTGATTCTCTAAAGCTCTCTTTTCGAGCTAAAAGAAGATGGAAGAGGTTACTAGAGGTTTATGGTGATATCGATTAGGAAAAATGTAAGTTGCTATGCTTCTGCAGCCCAGCAAGAGCTGCTTGCCGATATTAGCAAGATCGAACCCATTGCGAAGAACTTTTTTCTAACTGGCGGCACAGGCCTTTCGGTTTTCTATTTACACCACCGTGTTTCTGAGGATTTGGACCTTTTTGCCACAGAATTCAACGAATTGGATTCAATTGATATTATTTTAAAGAGAACCTTCAAGAGAGAGCTAACGCTAATTCAATCTTCCCGGGAATTTCTTTCTTATCTGATCAACAATGTAAAGGTAGATTTTGTCTTTGACCCCCTTTCTTTGCATATTGAAAGACCGCGTGTACATATAGAATCAGGAGAAACCATACAGATCGATAGAATTGAAAACATTGCTTCTAATAAACTTTGTGCAATTACAAGCCGCTCTGAACCCAAAGATCTTGTTGATTTCTATTTTATCAGCCATGTAGGTTGGAAAGGATCAGAAGAGGCAGGTTTTCTAAATTGCTACAATGAGGCAAAAAAAAAGGAGGCACTTTTGGATGACCCGGCGATGGCCGCATATCAATTGGAGGAGCTTCTTAAACGAGTACTTGCCGAAAGGGAGAACGCCCTTCCAGGGATGAGAAAGGAGATTGACTGGGTTGTGTTTGAAGATACCTACAAGAACTTTGTTGATATCATGTACCGAATGGAACACTGGTCATAAGATCGTGATCTGTGTGATCCGTGTAATCCATCCAACTATATCCTGCCCCGCCTACCTAGTGCGTTCTGCCCTGCGGTCTGGGCCAGGAAATGACCGTATTTGCGTGGGTCAGCGGCTAATTCAAAGGCAAATCTTTCCCTTCTATTAGTCACAAAATTGACATTCTTGCCTGTCCCTTATCCCTGCCAGAAATATAACCCTGTTAAATAATAGATAAAATAGCACAGATCCATGTGGCATATTCCTTGCTCAAACTAAAACGTAGTTTTTTATCGCTCTGACTAGTGTCCCTCCGGAAATGGTGGGTTTTGTCCCTAGACAAGGCCGCACAAAGGTTTTTACCGCAGGCGTAGCAGCGCTACGTTGAGGATAGAAACCTGCGGAGAACGCAGTATCGGGGCAAAAGATGCTGTTTTCAGAGAGCAATTTGGGGCGAACGGGTAGTGGCCTTTGGATCTCTGGTGCGCGGGGACCTCTTTCACACGCGATCGGATGTGGACCTTTTTTGACCACTGGGACTTTTTTTCCTATCCCTACGTCAGCATCGTGACCATTCTTGCCTACCGCTATTATTATTCCCCTGTCATTGCAGCATAACATATTGACTTCAAAACATGTTTTCACAGTGGCTTTTTCTGGCATACAAGTTGCTAAACCTGAAGTTAAAGTTGATTTGCAGCTTTGTCGATAACAACTACAGCCCCGTTTGCACTATCGGGAGAAATGGCCGTAGCGGGGATGTCTCCCGAAACATACAGGCCATTGAACTTTCTCTTGTAACTGAAGGGGCGGAGCTGTGCCTGCTCAATAATGGCGGCATACCACTTGCGCCTTCTAAAGTTAATCTAAAAGTTAAATCAAAAAGTTTTCGTATTGAAGTGGAAAATATTGACAACCGTCAACAGCACATGGACAACCGGAAATAGAAATCGGAAACGGGTAAGTCGCAAGTGAACGATACGACCGAATTCAGGATTCAAGAAGTAAGCAAGAAATTACGGCTTCCGAGATCTACCATCCGATATTGGGAAATGGAGTTTCCCAGGCATATACAGCCCAGGCGCACAAATGGCGGGCAGAGGCGCTACACTGCTGAAAACATTTCTGTGCTTGAAGAGATAAAGAGACTGAGAAAGACAGGGATGAGCTTGGCCGAGATCAAGAGGAAACTCGGCAATAGCGGTAAAGCGAAAAGGGACCATGCGAATTCAAACAAAATCGATGTCCTGGCACAAAGGGTGGCAGAGGTTGTGAAGGCAGAAGTTAGTAGGTTTTTTGAACGTGAAGAGGAGTGATTCTTTTTTGTTTCTGCCGCAGACGCACGCATGACTTACGCGCTGCTCCGAATGCGGAAAAGGATAAAGACAGGCACAATAGAGTGTTGTAAAGGCCCTTGGAAATCAGCAAATAATGCAGTTGCAAATCGGCAGATAATCCGGGCATTACTGTCTTTCCATAACGCTTTCCAAACATAGACAAATTAAAAAGAGTAAAGAAGATTATCTGATGGAAGACAAGCTAAAACAGGGCGAAACACTTTTTTCTCAAGGCAAGATCGAGGAGGCAGAAGAGTGTTTTTTGGGTGTTTTGGAAAAAGATTCGGAAGACGCAGAGGCACTTAACAATCTCGGAGTCATCCATTACACAAGGGGAGACTTACAGCGGGCAGAAGACTTCTTTTTGAAGGCTCTCGCAGCCAAAGATGATTATCGAGATGCTTTGTTGAATCTGGCAAATTTATATCAGAATGAAAGGAATTGGGAAAAAGCAGCTGGCAGATTGGAAAAGTGCATATTAATAGATGATCAAGATCCCGATCTCTTCAACCGTCTTGGCACCATCTATTTGGAGATGGGCGATAGTGAAAAAGCTCAAATAGCTTTAGAAAAATCTCTTGAGCTTGATCCCGGTCAAGAAATTGTTGCAGAGTCTCTGAAACTGTTTCAAGAACGAGATTCTGCTTCAAGCTGTCTTCCTGCCCCAAGCACTTTTAGGGGGGCATTTGCCGAAATAAATATCACGCCTGATGTTTCTGGTCATAATCCTGTGCTTCTCCAGGGAATGGGTGGTCTCCCGCGGACCGCGACGGCGGTTTCGGCGCCCTTGATGATGCAATTACTCCTCTTGGAGGATGATCATTTTACAAAGATCTTGGTTATTACAGCCGACTTATTCGGTTTCGGCCCTGAAATCGTCGATAATGTCAGAGCCCTTGTTGCACAATGGGGCATCGAACCGGAAGGACTAATACTCAATGCATCTCATACTCACTACGCCCCCGGAACCGTTTCACATGCGTCAAAGTTGATTGGACCTTTTTATGAGGATTATACCAAGCAGATTGTTCAAGCCATAGCTAATCAACTGCCAATGCTTTATGACAGGCTTGAAGAATGTGAAATCGACTGGGGTAAGGCAGACGCTCAAATTGGTGTCAGTCGAAGACTGAAAAAAGACGGTAAAGTAGTTTTTGCCCCTAATCCAGAAGGCTACTATGATAGGAACACACCGTTTATCCTGTTTCACATGTTGAAGACAGACAAAAAGGTCCTTTTGGTTAACCACGGCTGCCATCCCACTGGGCTAGGATCTGAGAATGTTATCTCAGCGGATTATCCGGGGTATATGAGAAATGCACTGAAATCCAATGGGGTTGTGGATGGGGTTATGTTTTTACAGGGGGGCGCAGGAAGCACAAAGGAAAGCGTATGCATCAATGGCGAGGTGCGATTCTGCGAGAATTCTACGGGAGCAAAGGAAAAAGGAGAGTTCCTGGCAACACAGATCATGAATGAACTTGAAGAGGATATTCAACCAGTCAAGGGTTCTTTCTTCTGTGCTAGAAGGCGGATCTTGTTGCCTCTAAAGCAATCGACTCCTGCGGATGTATTATCACAGATCAAAGACAACCAAGAAACAGATGCTCTTGTTCGGGAATGGGCAAACAGTGTTTTGAACCGGTACCCAAACGGCGATTATCCAGACAGACTTGTTATGGAAGTCCAATTGATTTCGATTGGTGACAAGGTATCATTTATTACCTTGCCCGCAGAACCGGTTGCCGAACTGGCAAGAGAGTTGAGAAGACTCGCCAATAATCCGGATGGTACTTTTGTGCTTGGATATACCAATGGGCTCACTGGGTATTTACCGACTGAAATAATGATTGAGGAGGGGGGGTATGAAACGGAGGCTTCACAGTTCGTCTACCTAATCCCTTCTGTTCTCAATACGGGTGCTGAATCAGCTATTATCTCTGCCACCGAGAAGTGTATTAGTTCTGTACCGGAAAAGGAAAGACCAAACGGTTATGGACGGTATCATTTGGCAAAGAAGAAGCAAAAAGCATTTTTTGTGCTTTCTGCAGGGCGTTGCGGAACAATGACTTTGGCCCATCTGCTCAACACGGCAACCAACGCAAGGGTATGGCATCATCCCCGGCCAGACCCCATAAAAGAATCCCTGCTTGCCTACTGGGGTGAAATTGACAAGAGAAAAGCTTTCTGGAAGGCCCGTTATTCCATCATTCATAAGACGTGGTCGGATAGCCTTGTGCATGGGGAAACCGATCTCCTCATGACTCCGTTTTGCGACATTCTGGCAGGAGAGATTCCAGAGGCAAAATTCATCGTGCTGGCCAGAGACCCGAGGGACTTTGTACGTTCCGGAATGCGTCGTAATTATTACCATGGACATCCATGGGATATTGGTCGGCTTAGGCCTCAGGAAGGTTCAGAGGAGTTTGAAAGATGGAATAGACTGGACCAGTTCGGCAAAATCTGTTGGTTATGGAAAAAGACTTATGAAAGCATAAACCAAATAGTGAATCGAATAGGCAAGCATAGAGTCCTTACGGTCAGATTTGAGGATCTGGTTGATGGAATTGAAAAGACTGATGAGATATTCGATTTTCTTGATTTGGAAGGATTTGATGAGAACAAAGTCCGGGAACTTATATCACGTAAGTTTAATGCACAAACTGGGGGATCTTTCCCGAAACCGGAACATTGGTCCGAACAACTAAAAAAAACTCTGTGGAATTCGTGTGGCCCTATTGCAGAACAATTTGGTTATTCAAGAGACTGCAAAGAACTTGCGTCAGCAAGTCCCTCATCTCAGCTCGAAGTATCCCCGGTTTCAACTCGAACGAGCAGCAAACAGCCCAGCGTAAGCGTCGGCCTGCCTGTGTATAATGGCGGAGCCATGTTGGGCGAGGCTATTGAGTCTATCTTATCACAAGATTTTGATGACATAGAGCTGATAATCTCTGACAACGGTTCAACAGATTCTACACAGAAAATGTGTTGCAAGTATCAAAAAATGGATAGACGGATACATTATTACCGTTTTGAAGAGAATTTAGGTGCAATAAAAAATTTCTTGCGAGTCCTCGACCTCTCAATCGGCCCGTATTTCATGTGGGCATCTTCCGATGACCTTCGTGAAAAGTCATTTGTCAGGAAATGTTTGCAGCCCTTGGAAAAGGACGCTTCAATCGCATTGGTCTACCCTCGTACGAAGGTCCTAGATCAACACTCTAGGGTCCTTGGGATTGCCAAGGACAACATCAATGCGGATCAGGAGGACCCCCTAGAGCGATTCCGACATCTTATCTGGGAAATAGGTATGTGCAATCTATTCTATGGCTTATACAGGACAAAGATTGTCAGAAAAGCACGTTCTTTCTATAAGAGTCTGTACAGAGCGTATGATAATCTTTTTCTTGCTGAAATAGCCTTATTGGGAAAAATCACCCAGATTGAGGATATACTTTTCATAAGGAGATTAACTAGAAATTATGATAAACCTTTAGATGAGCGAAATGCCGACATCATATCCGCTGTTGACCCGCTAAAGCTATATGAAGGAATCACCTTGCCATACTGCAGACTAGCATACGCCCATATCGAGATCCTGAATGAGTCAAACCTTCTTCAATCAGAAAAAAATATATTATTTAAAGAAATTCTAAAATGTTTCAAATCTCGTTTTGGTTCACAAATGATGTTTGAAATAGATAGAGCTATTGAACTCATTAATAGAGAAATCTTTTTCTACACCTGGGATAAAGGGACAATGGAGCCTTCTGCTCCTGGCTTAGAAATGTTTGAACTTGTCCATGTTAATAACTTGTTGAAGAATTTGCAGGAGGCAGCTTTTATCTATCCTGAACTAGCTCGGATCAAAAACGCTCATAGAATATGTCTGGAGAAGATGCATGATCATCAAATAGAAGATGTCAGGAAAATGGCTTTCAAATAGGAATGACCGAAAACCGGAGTGTGCATTTCCGACAGCGATATAGATATAATAGGAGAGATCGAGAGTGAAAGTTGTGATTTTGTGTGGCGGTCTCGGAACCCGCCTTCGAGAAGAAACAGAATTTCGGCCTAAGCCAATGGTGGAAATCGGTGATAGACCAATCCTATGGCACATCATGAAAATCTATGCCCATTATGGGTTTAAAAAATTTATACTCTGTTTAGGCTACAAGGGCGAAATGATAAAGGAATATTTTTATAATTACGAAGTGCTCAATAATGATTTTACAATAGAACTTGGGGACAAGAAGTATACAGAGATACATAGTAATCATACTGAAAATGGCTGGCGGATCACTTTGGCTGACACTGGGGATAAGGCATTGAAGGGTGCCAGGCTGAAGCGTGTTGTAAAATATATTGACGGCAGCGTGTTCATGACCACTTATGGTGACGGAGTGGCCAATGTAGATATTAAGTCTCTTTTAGCCTTTCATCAAAACCACGGAAGATTGGCAACAGTCACGGCAATCAATCCTGCTTCGCGTTTTGGCGAACTCAAGATTAAAGGCGATCAAGTTGAGAGTTTCACCGAAAAACCAAAAAATGGTTTGGGGCTTATCAATGGCGGCTTCTTCGTCTTTAACAAAGGTATTTTTGACTATCTTTCAGCCGATGACAATTGCGACCTGGAAATCGACTCCTTGGAAGAGATTGCACGCCAGGGCCAGCTCATGGTGTATAGGCACAGCGGCTTTTGGGCCTGTATGGATACACTAAGAGATATGGACTATTTGAACAAGCTTTGGTCTGAAGGTAACGCTGAGTGGAAGGTGTGGGACTAGCGTATAGCTCATAGCTCATGCTGATAGCAGAAGTCCAAAACATGAAAATGTTCGAATCATAAGCTGCTTTTCAAAATCATGTTCAACGACGTCTATAAAGGCAAAAAAGTCTTCGTCACTGGGCATACCGGTTTTAAGGCTTCTTGGCTGGTTTTATGGCTCGTAAATCTGGGAGCCACAGTTGTCGGCTATTCCGTGGATGTGCCGACTGATCCCAATCATCACGAGATTCTGAGTCTGGATTTTGAAACAGTCTTTGGTGATGTGCGTGATTTGGAAAAGCTCCAGAAAGCCGTCGAATCTTTTCGGCCGGATATTGTGTTCCATATGGCTGCCCAATCACTCGTCCGAAAATCCCACCGACAACCAGTGAAGACGTTTGAAACCAATGTCCTCGGGACGGTTAATGCCTTTGAGGCGTGCCGGCAAACGGATTCCGTAAGAGCCATCGTTAACATCACCAGTGACAAATGCTATGAAAATCAAGAATGGATTTGGGGGTACAGGGAAACTGACCCGCTGGGCGGTTACGATCCCTACAGCGCTTCAAAGGGATGTGCAGAATTGGTTACAGCTAGTTACCGGAAGTCGTTTTTCCCTATCAATGAGTATAATAAAGGCCACCAGACCCTTGTGGCGACCGTCAGGGCCGGCAATGTGATTGGTGGTGGTGACTGGGGTGAGGATCGGCTTGTGCCGGATATTATGCGCGCGACCAGCCAAAATGAAAAAGCTATTATCCGTAATTCTCAGGCAATTCGGCCCTGGCAACATGTTCTGGAACCCTTGGCAGGGTATCTGCTATTGGGACAACAATTACTTGAGGGGGAAAATGATTTTTCGGGCGCATGGAATTTCGGACCCAATGATGAGGGGCACACAGATGTGCTCACGGTGGTCAGGGAATTGCAGATTCACTGGCCCAACATTGATTACGATATTGCTCATAATGAGAAGAATCCCCACGAGGCAAATTTATTAAAACTGGATTGTTCAAAGGTTTGCGCAAAACTCGGGTGGAGACCAATTTGGAGCGGTTCCACAATGTTTGCCAAAACTGCCCGGTGGTATCGCGAGTTTTATGACTCGGGCCGAGTGCTCAGCCGTGACCATTTGGCTGAATATGTAAGCGATGCGAAACAAAAAAATATGACCTGGGCGGTCTGATGAACATTGTTAAAACTCCGTTACAATATGCCTATATTATTGAGACAGAACCTTTTGTAGATCATCGTGGAAAGTTTGCCAGGATCTATTGCCATAAAGAGTTGGAGAAAATTGGGCATCACAAAAGAATTGTCCAGATTAATCACTCCCTGACCAGACAGAAAGGTGCCATTAGAGGAATGCATTTTCAGTATCCTCCAAAGGCCGAAAGTAAAATAGTTAAATGTCTGAGTGGTTCTGTTTTTGATGTCATCATTGACCTCCGTCGCTATTCTCCTACATTGTTACAATGGCATGGGGCGATTCTGTCCGCTGAGAACATGAAGATGATGTATATTCCAGCGGGCTTTGCCCATGGTCTTCAAACTTTAGAAGAGAATACTGAGCTTCTTTATTTGCATACGGAGTTTTACAGCCCTGAACATGAAGGGGCAGTGCGCTATGATGATCCCTTGATCGATATTGAATGGCCTCTGGAAGTAACCGACATTTCCGTAAAAGATCGCGACTATCCCTTACTGCCTCAAGATTTTGAGGGAATTGACTTCTCATGAAATGCCGCTTTTGCCGCCATGAGTTGACCCATGAATTTATCGAGCTGGTCAATTCGCCGCCTTCTAATTCTTTTCTGAGCTCGGAAGAGCTAAATGAACCGGAGGTCTTTTTTCCTCTCAAACTGTTTGTCTGTGAGAAGTGTTTTTTGGTGCAGATCGAAGAATACAAAAACTCGCAAGAAATATTCGGCGATAAATATATTTATTTTTCTTCTTTTTCGAAAAGTTGGCTGGACCATGCTGGGCGTTACGTTGAGATGATTACAGCTCGTTTAGGGCTGAATCAAGAATCCTTAGTCATCGAAATCGCCTCCAATGACGGATACCTGCTTCAGTATTTTGCGGAAAAGGAGATCCCCTGTATGGGAATCGAACCAGCCAAAGCAACAGCCGAAGAAGCCAGCAAAAAAGGTGTTGAGGTGATCACTGAGTTTTTTGGGCTATCCCTCGCCAAGGAACTGGCAATGCAGGGGAGGAGAGCAGATCTCTTAGTTGGTAACAATGTGCTTGCCCATGTGCCTGATATAAATGATTTTGTACATGGCCTGAAAATAGTGCTCAAGGACACAGGTGTGATCACCATAGAGTTTCCGCATCTCTTCCAATTGGTTGAGAACAACCAGTTTGACACTATATACCACGAGCATTTTTCCTATTTTTCCCTCTTTACCGTGCAAAAAATATTTGCCGCCCATGGCCTGGAGGTCTTTGATGTGGAAGAGTTGGCCACCCATGGGGGATCGTTGCGCATTTACGCAATACACGCTAGGGGTCAAAGCAAAGGCGTCAGGTTTAAGGTTGCCGACGTCCTAGAACGGGAGCGGGTCGCTGGCATGTTGGAACTTGACTATTACCGCAGTTTCCAGGACCGTGCGAACAAGGTGAAACACGGGCTCCTCTCTTTCTTACTGGAACAGAAAACGGCAGGGAAAAAGGTCGCGGGCTATGGCGCCGCGGCCAAGGGGAACGCCCTACTCAATTACTGTGGGGTTAAAAAGGATTTAATGGAGTTCGTGGTTGATGCTTCGCCGTATAAGCAAGGTAAATTTTTGCCTGGAAGCCACATCCCTGTAGTTAATGAGAGGGCAATCAGAAAGACCAAGCCGGATTTTGTGCTGATTCTGCCGTGGAACATCAAGGAAGAAATCATGCATCAGCTCGAGTATATTCGTGGCTGGGGTGGAAGGTTTGTAGTGTCTGTTCCACAATTGACAATTATTTGATCAAAAAGAAACAAAAAAGTAAATTGGCGGTAAGAAGTTGTAAACAGCAAGTCACTTTGAATACTTGGAGGAATAAAGGTTGATTGAAAAATGCGGGTTCTTATAGCAGGCATTGGCGGAGCTTCGCTTGGTACAGAAATACTCAAATGTCTATGCCTGTCGGGCGATTACACTGTGTATGGTTGCGACATATCGAATTTGGCTTACGGACATTATGAGGAGGGGTTTGCAAAAACGTTTGTAGTGGATCATGAACATTATGTCGAGTCGGTTCTGGATATCTGTTTGAAAGAACATGTCCAGTGCATTATTCCGGGGGGCGAAGAGCCTATGCTTCTTTTAAGCAAGACCATTGAGGCTTTTCAAAACGAGGGCATCCGATTGGCCTGTAATTCGCTAGATGTCGTTGACATATGTTCAAACAAAGATAACACCTTCGAATTTCTTGCCCAGCACGGTTTTAATATCCCCCTAACAATTAGTGCAGCCGATCCGGACGATCTAGAGAATATGGTTTTCCCTTGTGTGATCAAACCAGCCACAGGTTCGGGAGGGAGCAATTTCGTTTTTGTTGCCGAAGACAGGGACGAGGCGCAGACATATATCCAATACCTGAGCCGAAACGGTCTGCAGGCCATCGTGCAGGAATACATTGGACTCGATGAAGGAGAATTCACTGTGGGCGTGTTGTGTTTGCCCGGTTGCCAAATTGCAGGTTCCATTGCGCTTAGGCGGTGTTTCCACAACAAGCTTTCAGTACTTGTAAAGACTAAGACGGCATTGCTCTCAACCGGCTACACTCAGGGGTATATCGCCGATTTTCCTAAGGTGCGTGCTACTGCCGAGAGGATTGCTTCTTGTATACAAAGTGAAGGTCCCATCAATATACAAGGTCGGGTGCGTAACGAGGAATTAATTCCTTTTGAGATCAATCCTCGCTTCTCGGCCTCCACATATCTCAGAGCAATGGCTGGAATGAATGAGGTTGATATCTATCTTAAATATCTGGTTACCGGCGAATTACAAAAGCTGGAAAAGATAAGGCCGGGGTATTATCTTCGGTCATTTTCAGAAGTGTATGTTTGCCCGGACAAGGTCTTAAAGTCATGATTAGATGGATAACATCTGATTTAGGCACTGCACCGTGCGAAAAACTGGGCAATGTTTCTCCTGGTGTGCATATCATTGACGTTCGTGACCTGGTAGATAAGGCCGGGAACACAGCTTGCCAGATTCGGGATAAAATCCAAAAGGCAGTTGAACTTTTGGATGCTGGACAGCGTGTTATCATCTGCTGCGATCACGGTATCTCCCGGAGCAACGCCATTGCCGCAGGAGTACTTTATAAACGCGAGGGCATCTCTTTTGCCGAGGCGGTACGTCGGATACTTTTGGCAACCAGCGAAAAATCCATCCGGATCGAGGTCATTTCCGCTGTGGAGAAGGCGGTTGCAGCGCAAGCCAATGAAGGGCTACCCCGGACTAATGAACATCATATCTTGATAACGGGAGGAACCGGGGCAGTTGGCAGTGCCCTTGTTCCCCGCCTGCAGAAAAGATATGCAGTGGTCTCTCCCAAGCGTCAGGATCTAGATCTTATGGGTGGCTCGGCCCATCTCGATTTATTCGTCAAGGAGCATGACATAGATACAATTGTGCATTTGGCCCATCCTCGTGTCTTTTCACTAAACGCTGCTATGGGTGAAAGCGTGGTTCTGTTGAAGAATGTCTTAGATGTGTGCGTCAAAAATCGCCTCAGGCTGATTCTTCCTTCTTGCTTGGAGGTTTATTCGGGATATAGAGCAAAAATGTTGCTGGCGTCCGAATCTTTGCCGAAGCTTCCCAGGGGACCTTTTGGAGAGTCTAAGTATTTGTGCGAGACCCTGGTTGAGTTCTACGGGCGGCAATTTGGTCTCGATTGCATCATCATCCGGACCGGTCCTGTTTATGGCAATGGAGCCGGAAAGCCCGCTTTTCTCTTGAATTTTTTGAAAAAGGCGCTACTGGGTGAAGATATTCTAACGCACAAGTATAGAAATGGCCTCCCTATAGTTGATCTAATTCATGAGGATGACTTGGCTTCTGCATATGAGAGGGTGATCGATTCGACAGCATCGGGGGATTTCAATTTCGGCAGTGGCACAGGAAAAACGACCGCGGAAATTGCAGAAATATTTATTGCTTCCACCAATTCGAAAAGCGTGGTCAGGCAACAGGATATTGACGATTTTAACGCAAATGTGGTGATGGATTCGGCAAAAGCCAGAGAAGCTTTCGGCTGGAGTCCGCATATTGCCTTGGAAGATGGCCTGCTACGACTGGCCAAAAAGCATGATCTGGACAGTTTCGTATAGGGGATCTTGGCATGGGAGACAGTTTGAGGGAAAAGGATCGCCAGGAAAGATGTCCTTGGGCGCGCTCCAAATATTACGAGGACTATAATTCCGTTTTAGCTCATTACAAAGTCAAGTCTTGCCTGGAGTATATCCAAGGAACAAGCCTATTGGATTTGGCCTGCGGCGACGGCGTTTTGACTCAGATGTTTGCAAGTTGTTTCGATCGGATAGTATGTGTGGACGCTTCAAGCAAACACTTGGCTTTGGCTGAAGAAAGAGTTCCCAATGCTGAATTTCACGAAAGTCTGATTGAAGAATTTGATACCGAAGAACGCTTTGATAATGTAACCATGCTGGATGTCCTAGAGCATGTGAGGGAACCCGTCTTTGTTTTACAGAAAGCGGCAAGTTTTCTAAAACCCCACGGCATTCTGATTGTGCATGTTCCAAACGCAAATGCCATAAATCGACGGATAGCCGTGTTGATGGGTACGCTCAAAAGCTGCGATGAACTGAGCCCCTTCGACATTGAGATAGCGGGACATAGGCGTTCATACACCATGGAAACTTTGAAGGGAGATATAAAGAAAGCCGGGCTCAAGCTCGTCGACATGGGAGGCGTATTTCATAAAATGCTCTCTACTGCGCAGATGGATTGGTTTCTTAGGAACGGGCTATGGGAGGAAGGAGGTTTCGGCTGGGGACGTGTGGGTGGTGAAAAAAAAGACTGGAAAGCAGAATTCTGCCGTGCCCTATACGAGATAGGTAAGGAAAGGCCGGAAGATTGTAATATTATTTACGCAGTCATGAATAAGTGAGACGCTCTTATTATGGAAGATATCCCAAATACAACGGAGTTCATCCAGGCTATGGTAGCCGATGAAGAGATTCAAGCATTGAGGCTAAAGCTGTTCACAGCGGTCGCTAAGTACCGTTACACGTATAACTTTAACTGGCTGGGCCGACCTATCATCCAGATGCCCCAAGATATAGTGGCCATGCAGGAGTTGATCTGGAGAGTTCGCCCGGACTTCATTATTGAGTGTGGAGTTGCACACGGAGGTTCCCTGATTCTTTATGCTTCGATTTTGGAACTCATTGCCAACGATGGGCTTGTGTTAGGCATCGATATTGAGATTCGCGAGCACAACCTACTGGCGCTTAAGAATCATCCACTTTACCATCGAGTGAAATTGATAAACGGTTCTTCTATTGATCCAGTGGTCGTGGAACAGGCTCGCCTTTTGGCTGAGGGCAGAAAAAATATCATGGTAGTTTTGGATTCCGATCACACTCATGAACATGTCTTGGAAGAATTGAAGTGTTATTCCCCCCTTGTGACCAAAGGCAGCTATCTTGTAGTGTTTGATACTTTAATCGAAGAAATGCCTGAAGGCTCCTATCCTGATCGTCGCTGGGGCAAAGGAAACAATCCGATGACGGGGGTCGGGGAATTTTTGAAGGGAAATAAGCGCTTTATCGTGGATGAAGACCTTGAGAACAGATTTTTTTTCACAGTTGCTCCGAAGGGTTACCTCAAATGTATTAAGGATTGAACATGGGAAAGATACCTGTTGCCGGTCCTTGGATAACCCAAAAAGAAATTGACTATGTGGCAGATGCCGCAGCCAATGCATGGTACTCTAATGCCAATATATTCCATGAACGTTTTGAAAAGGCCTTTGCAGAATATCTGGGGGTTAAGTATGCTGTTACTTTTCCTTCTTGCACCTCAGCCATCCATCTTTCTTTAGTTGCTTTAGGCGTGGGGCCTGACGATGAAGTGATCGTTCCGGACATTACGTGGATCGCTACGTCTGCACCAATAACATATGTTGGCGCGACTCCTGTGTTTGCCGACATTGATCCCAAGACTTGGTGCCTTTCGGGAGAAGATTTCGAAGAATGCATTACTTCAAGGACTAGGGCCGTCATTCCGGTGGATCTTTATGGCAATGTCCCTGATTGGGATGCTATTCGCAATGTTGCTCAGAAACACAATATTTCAATAGTTGAAGATGCAGCTGAAGCGATTGGGTCAGAATACAAGGGGAAAAAGGCCGGAAGTTTCGGCAACACCGGCGTTTTCAGTTTTCACGGTTCCAAAACACTGACCACCGGCGAAGGGGGAATGCTGGTTACTGATAATCAAGAAATTCATAATAGGGTTCTTTTTCTACGTGATCACGGACGAAAACCAAATGATAAGATGTTTTATAATGCTGAAGTCGCTTATAAATACAAAATGTCCAGTATGCAGGCAGCTCTGGGCCTGGCACAATTGGAGCGGATCGAAGAATTGATCGCCCGCAAGCGTCAAATTTTCGCCTGGTACGAAGAGGAACTGGCCGACGTTGGTGATTTGACGCTGAACCGCGAAGCTGCTGATACAAAAAATACCTACTGGATGGTTTGCGCCATTCTTGATCCAAAATTTGGAATAAGTAAAGAGCGCTTGATAGAATTGATGAGTGAAAAAAACATTGATTGCCGTCCATTTTTCTATCCTCTGAGTTCCCTTCCAGCCTACGCGAATTTAGACGATGCGCAAAAAGCGCATCAACGCAATCAGGTAAGCTATCAAGTCAGTCCTTATGGTATGAATCTCCCATCAGGCATGGACATAACTGAAGAAAAGGTAAAATACGTTTGTGATGCTTTGAAAAGTATTTTGATGAAATGAATATAACTTTGTAACTTTGGGGACGTCATTGACTAATAACTTTGTTGAGAAGTAAAGAGATAATCAGTGGTAGCTGCTATGCCCACAGTAAAGTAGCTTCCGCCCCAGAGAAATATGCTTTGCATTCCACGGGATATACATTTCACCCCAGGTTGTAGAAACCCGCATTAAAGAGATATAAACATGGTTTAGATTTTCGTAATAGATTGACAATCTGTCTGGAGTATCGAATTAAAAGGGCCTTTGCAAAAAGGCCCTTTTTTTGTGGAGCTATGATAATCTTTGTCAGTGTCAAGCTCAAGGAGATTTTTGACAAGCAACGAGAATATGCGTGGCCGAGGCCGGATCTGTGTCCAAGATGCGAACAGAGTCGACTGTGTGGCCATGGTTTTGTTCCCGCCTACTTCGATGGTTTTGCCGGGCAGATCCATCATCGTCGTTGCCGGTGTCCTTTACGAGAAGGTAGTAGAGGTCTCAACATTTGACAGGATGACGGGATAAACAGGATGATGAGAATGATAAAAATGCAGGGGACTCACGCTGTTCATACTTTGGGCTATTACAAGAAAAAGTATGGACTTAATGACCATGATTACCCAATGTTCTATATCGCAGATCGCCTATCCATAACCCTTCCATTATATTGTGGAATGACCGATGAAGACCAACATAGAGTTGTGAATAGTTTGCAGGAGCTTATTAAGACTCGGTAAGGGGGAGAAAACGACAAGGTCGGAGAATTTGATCGCAGTTTTTCTCTGAGCATTATCCTTTGTAAGGAAGCCAGGCCCTGAAGAAAGGATTTATGAACCTGTATTCACCGCCGCTTTCAAACAGAATATTGAGTTTGGTCAGTCGTGTTATTGCTCTTCGAACAGATGATGGATTATTAAACCCGGCGGATTTCATGAAGGAGACGGAAAAGACACTTTTTCCGCCTTCCTTTGCTATTGCTGTGAGGCACCTGAGCTGAATGTTTGTCAAAAGGCTGATATAGTTTTCATAGGATTTTTGTTCCCTGGCAAATATCAATTCAAGGGCGTTTTTCAGTTTATCCGTCCTTATGATCTCTTTTCCTGAAGTTACTTCCCAGAGGGCCTCGCAGAGCTGTTGTATATCCCCGGGAATGTTATTGGCAATTTTAAACACCTTTTCCAGAACCTCGTTGTCAATCTTACGCTGACCCATAGTGAATTTCTTTTTCAGGAATTTCGAAAATTCTTCATAAGGCAAGGGATCAACCGTCAGGGGGATAGCGGACTTAAAGAAGGGTGAGTCGTGATGGGTAAATATCTCATCCATCTTATGCCGGATGCTACCAACAAATAGGTAGGGGATATCGCTTTGAAACTGTATTTTACTCCTCAGAAGGGCAAGAGCTTCGTGGGAATCTTCAAGGTTCAAAATATCCTGAAATTCATCAAGGACCACGACCGGTCGTCTTTTTTTGCCAAGAGATTCAATTAAAGTGAGAACCTCCGGAATTGAATTGGCCTTCATCTCGACGGAGGCGTCAAAAGAAACGGTTGGCATGGATGTTATGGGATCCACTGAAATTGAGGGCCTGAGATATGAGAGGGTTTTGATTATTTTATCGAACCACCCTGTTTTTTGCTCCAGAACAACAATTGCGCGTAGAATTCTTCTGCACAGAGCGTCGATGGATTTGAT
>JABXJW010000248.1 GCA_013375395.1 Desulfobacterales bacterium | reverse complement strand
CGGCAATGTTCGGACCAGTCCGGCTTGCCCGCTTTTAACCCTTGCCATCTGACATCAGGATGTGTGTCGTGGTTTGTGTCCGCCCCGGTCAAAAAGTGGGGCCTGCGAAATACGGGATGTTGCCTTCTCAAGGCGATCATCTTGCGGAAAAACCTGACCAGACCGGCATTCTCTTCTGCAAGGCCCCAGTTGACCCAGCTAATCTCATTATCTTGGCAATAAGGGTTGTTGTTTCCCTGCTGGGTTCGACCGAACTCGTCTCCAGCCAGCACCATGGGAACACCGTGTGAGACCAAAAGGATGGTTGCAAAGGTCTTGACCCGGCGCAGCCTCAGGGCATGGACCAGTCTGTTATCCGTAGGGCCCTCAACACCGCTATTTGAACTAAAGTTATGGTTGCTCCCATCACGGTTGTCCTCACCGTTTTCCTCATTATGCTTCTTTTGGTACGATACCAGGTCATAGAGTGTAAAGCCGTCATGGCAAGTTACATAATTGATGCTGCTGTGAGGGAGACGACCGCTCGATTGGTAGAGATCGGAGCTTCCCCCGATACGTGTGGCCAGCACCGGTACCATCCCTTTATCCCCTCGGACAAACCGCCTGACATCGTCCCTGTAATGTGAGTTCCATTCTGCCCAACGACCCGGAAAACCTCCGACTTGATGGGCCTCTATGTCCCACGCCTCTGCAATGATCTTGGTACGGGCAAGCACCGGATCCTGTTCTATCATGTCAACGAGCGAGGGACCCGGCAAAAACTCCCCCTTGTGATCCCTGCGCAAAATGGCGGCCATATCAAAACGAAACCCGTCCACGTGCATCTCAATGACCCAGTACCGGAGGCAATCGACGATGAATTCTTGAACCACCGGATGGTTACAGTTTACCGTGTTGCCACAGCCTGAAAGGTCCAGATAGTCCTTTGATTCCGCATCCAGGGCATAATAAATCGTATTGGCCAATCCGCGGAAGCTTATGACCGGTCCGCCTGAGCCACCCTCTGCCGTGTGATTAAAAACCACATCAATGATAACCTCCAGACCTGCCTGGTGAAATGCCTTGACCATCTCCTTGAATTCTTTTACCTGATTTCCGTCCCAGCCATTTGAGGCATAAGATGCCTTGGGCGCAAAGTATGCCATGGTGCTATAGCCCCAAAAGTTTTTCAGCCTCTCTCCTGTCTTGGGATTGACACGCTTGTTTTCCAGTTCGTTGAATTCAAAGACCGGCATTAATTCCACGGCCGTCACCCCGAGGAATTTGATGTAGGGAATCTTTTCGCACAATCCCTTATAGGTACCACGGCTTGTGACCCCTGAAGATTCATCGACCGTATATCCACGCACATGGAGCTCATAAATAATGCTGTCTTTGAACGGCAGGTTCAACGGCCTGTCGCCCTCCCAGTCGAAATCATCGGCCACGATACAACACCGGCGCTCAAAAGAAGCAGCCTTGCCTGCCTCTAATTTTTCTGCCTGCCCCCAGACCTCTCCTCCTTCCACAGCACGGGCATAAGGATCAATGAGGACCTTTTCTCTTTTAAACCAGTGTCCGCTTCCCTTTGGGTCAAATGGGCCGTCAGCACGATACCCATACCGTAGCGATGTATCCGCACCAAGCAGCAGGATGTGCCAGATATCACCTGTCCTGTTTATCTTCGGATCAAGGGCAATTTCAGCAACAGGCTTCGGATTTTCTTTCTCAAAGAGGATAAGCGTTAAGGATGTGGCATTTCGTGAAATCACGGAAAAGTTGACCCCTTCCGGTGTGACTGTGGCACCCAGGGGGAGTGGTCGGCCGGGCTTGCATTCAAGCCTTTCCAAATGCTTAGAGGTTTTTGACATTGCAGGCGTTGATCGGGTTGTTCGCAACCGTCTAAAAATGCTGAACCCCATACACTCTAATCTTGCACTATGCAACCTTAAATTTGAATGATCGGTGAAGTTACTTCCCAATGCGATCATTCTTACGAACCACCTTGGGCTTACGCCCTCTTCGAGGCGCTCTTCACGGCTTCAAAGGCGTCGAGCACAAGACTCAGCAGGGCGGGGACCAGAAAGATGGTAAAAACGGTGGACACCAAAAGGCCTCCCACAACCACGCTTCCAAGGCCCCTGTAGAACTCCGAGCCCGCCCCTGGGGTCAGCACCAGCGGCATCATCCCGAATACGCTGGTCACCGAACTCATGTATATGGGTCTGAGACGGCTACGAACCGATTCCCGAATCGCCTCCCGTGGCGACATATCGGCATAGCGCATATTGTTGAGGGTCTGGTGCACGATAAGGATTGCGTTGTTTACCACGATCCCCACAAGGATCACAAACCCGAGCATGGTGATGATGTCAAGGGGTTGATAGGCAATGAAGACATTCAAGAGGAGAAGGCCGATAAATCCGCCTGCCGCAGCAAGAGGCACGCTGAACATAATAATGAAAGGATAAAGAAAATTCTCAAACAGTGCAGACATCAACAAATAGCTTATCACCACGGCCAGGATGAAGTTCCACTGAAGCGCCCGTCTTGTGCGCGTCAGGTCGTCTGCGGTACCGCTCAGCTCGATCCGGTACAAGGTCCCAAGTTGCCCGCTCGCCTTGATCGGTCCGACAACCTTGTCCCTTACGGTGTCCATGGCCGTCTCCAGCGAAATCTCCCTTGGAGGGATTACTTGAATGGTAATGGCTCGCTCCGAATCGATGTGGTTGATCTGTGTTGGGCCTTCCTCAAGGCGAATGTCTGCTACCGAACCCAGGGTCACCCTATCCCCCATGGGAGTCTGTATCAGGAGATTGGCCAAGTCTTGGGTCCGTCCCAGCCTTGTATCTTGTCCCTTCACGGTCAGATCGATCTCATCGCCGTGAATCCGGTAATTACTCGCCTTGGCGCCGTCTACCAGTGCATCAACGGTTGTGCCAAGATCGGCAGTAGTCATGCCCAGACGAGTAAGGCGATCGCGGTTCGGAGAGATGCGCATTTCCGGATTGCCCAGGTCAAGACCCGGAATGGGCCGCATCTGGGCATTGGGGATGAGCTGCACCGCCTGGCCGAAGATTTGTCGCCCAAGGGCAATGAGCCGCTCCAGCTCCGGGCCTTTGATTTCTATCTCGATGGATCGGCCCTTTCCAATGCCCCGAGTAAACAAGCCGGGCTGCTGCACAATGGCAATCACACCGGGTATTTTCTTAAGCGCTCCGTATACGTAAGGAAGCAGCTCCCTCGTTCTTTCCTGTATCTTGGAGGCGATCCCCATGAAAGCCTGCTGGCCCCAGGCAACATAGAAAAAAGTCTTCACCGTAGGAAGGTTCAACTTTTTGGCAGTCTCACTCTCTTTTTCACGTTCCACCAGTGGAAGGATATCCTTTTCGACTCCCTTTGCGATCCCCTCAAGCTCTCCCAGGTTGTATCCGGGTGGGGGCAAAAGAATTCCGAATAGAATATCCTGGTTTCCTTCGGGCAGATATTCTGTCTTTGGGACAAGGAGCAAGGCCATGCCGATGGCCAGGCCCGTCATTACAACAGCCACTGCGAGCCTTGCCGATACCCGGCCGCACATCCAGTAGACAAAGCGAGTGATACCTCCGGCAACCTCCGATGCAAGGCGATAAATAGACAACGACGGCCTGCGTGTAGGGTCGGCGCGTTTGGCCTTCCCGAGTATTTTTGAAGAAAGAGCAGGGATCACGGTCATGGATACCACTAAACTGAGAGCCACAGCGCTGCTGATCGCTATGGCAATGTCTCGGAAGAGCTGGCCCGCCTCTTCCTCGACAAAGATAACGGGGAGAAAAACGGCAATCGTGGTCAGGGTGCTGGCAAGAACCGCGCCCCAAACCTCCACAGTGCCGTCATAGGCAGCCTGGATCCGGTTCTTTCCCATCTCCCTGTGACGAAAGATATTCTCAAAGACAACAATGGAGTTGTCGACCACTATGCCGATTGCAAAGCTCATCCCGGCCAGGCTTACCACATTGATGTTGCGCCCAAAGAGTGTCATCAAGAGAAAGGTCCCCACGACGCTTATCGGTATGGCAAGGGAAACGATCAGGGTGCTGGTGAAGTTTCTCAAGAATACCAGAAGGACCACGATCGCCATGGTCCCGCCCACGAAGATGTTTTGTCTTACCAGACGGATGGCGCCGTGGATATAGTTTGTCTCGTCATATGCCTGCTCGATGTGCAGACCTCGATCCTTCAGGATGCCGTTGTTGAGCTCATCAAGGGCTTCCTGGAGCCTCTTCATCACAACAAGGACGTTGGAACCTGGCTCACGAACCGCATTCATTACAATAGTCGGCATGCCCTCATGTCGAACAACCACATCAATATCCTCATGGCCGAGTGAGACTCTGGCCACGTCACCCACGGTGATAGGAACCCCCTTGACGCGTTTGACGATCACCTTGGCAACATCTTCAGGACTTTTATACTCACCCACCGTGCGGGCGATATACCGACGTTTTCCCTCGTCAAAGTCCCCGGCGCTGATGTTTCTGTTCTCCAAATCCAGGGCCCTTATCACTTCCGGGATCGTGATGCTGCGGGCAGCCAAGGCATCCGAATCCACGATCACCTGAAGCTCTCGCTCCTGTCCTCCGTGGATGTTGACCGAGGCCACACCGGCAATCCGCTCCAGGCGAGGCTTTACGTACTCATCACAAAAATCGTATTCATGACTCAACACCCTCTTGTATCCCTCAAGGTGACGAAGGATCATCCAGGCCATTGCCTTCTCGTGCCGGCCGCCTGACGTGATGATCGGCTTGTCCACGTTATCGGGGTATTTTTTCACCCGGTCGAGTTTGTTGGAAACCCTGAGCAGGGCAGTATCCGGATCGGTGCCGATCTCGAACATCAGGTTTACATAGGCCAGCCCGTCACGGCTTTCGCTTTTCAGCTCCTCGAGCCCCTCCACATTCTTCAGCTCGTCTTCCTGCACGTCGATGATCTCTCGTTCCACCTCCAACGGGCTCGCGCCTCTCCAGGCGGTTTGCACTGAAATCTCCGGCAGGTCCACATTGGGAGTCAACTGGACCGGGATTCTAAAAAGCGAAATAAGGCCAAAAAGGATCAAAAGGATGACCCCCACCGTCACCGTCACAGGCCTTTTTATGGAAGTATCAACAAGTTTCATGGAAAAACAGTGAACTAAAGTGACTAAAGTGAGCTAAAGTGACTAAAGTTAAATGAACGAACAAATAACCTAGAAAATTTTCCTTGAGTCATCAAGTTTGATGAATTCGTAAAAAGTCTTCCAGTCGTAATCATTTGAATTTATTTTACAAAACGTTATTTTCTGCTTGTTATT
>JABXJW010000247.1 GCA_013375395.1 Desulfobacterales bacterium | reverse complement strand
TGCGTCTACCGTTACCAGTGGGTAGTTTGCCGGTCCTGCTGCTAGGCGGGACTTAAGCAGACCAAACGAGAATCTATAGCTCTGAATGGTTCTGTCCTGAATGATGAAACTTACGTACGGAACTTTAAGGTCGTAGCCGCCAAAAAGAACAATCCAGGTTGTGCCAGCCGGGATAAGATCAGCCTCTATCACCGTTCCAGGGGCTAATTGTTTCACCAGCGGCAATCCGTTAAAAGGGAACAGAAAAGCCCAGGGGGCGGCACGGCTCGGAGCAAAGATAATACCCGAGTCAAGGTCAAGCTCCGATAAAACCAGCAGATTCTCGACGGCCTTTGCTGCACGAGTGAACTCGTCATTTCTCCTGGAGGTCAGATTCTGAGTCTGAAAAGTGAGGACGCTGCCCAGCAGGGTGAGACTGACAAAAAAAACGGAGAATACCCAGGCCCGGGGCTTTTTAGCCAAACTATAGTATAGCAGCACATTCACTGCCAAAACTACCACTACCCCTAAAAGAGTGGGGTAAAGGCGAACCAACCAGACGACCTCGGGAAAGTCAACCGTCTCCTGCCGGCGGCCAGGCATCACAAATTGCTGGGCAAAGATTAGCCATATTCCGCCGACAAGGTTAATGATCGAAAAATAGAGCGCTTTTTGAGGGGCCAACGAGTGCACCTGCTCAAAAAAGGCGTAAAAGCCAATCAGAAATAAAGGCAGCATAAAGTTATAGTAGCGCCCATGAAGCCTCAGTAGTTCACGTTCACCGATTGAAACTGTGAATTTCACGGTTATGGTCAAAAGTAGGAGAAAAGAGAATGTTCCCAGCAGACCAAGCCCGGCTCGCTGCATCCGCAGCGGGTCAGTCTGATCGAGGGTGGTCAAACCAAAGAGAACAACGGTAATTGGCAGAAGATAGATTGCCGACACGAAAGCCAGATGCCCCGTGGCCACGAAGAAAATATAGGGGCTGATTTCGGCCAAGGCTGACAAATTCAAAATATTTCCTGCCAACTGTCCATAGCCTGGGCCAAAGATTGAGGTAGAAAATTCACCCGATAGGAAATATCTGAGGGGCAGCATGGACAACCAGAAGCCAAGATTGAGCAGAAGCACGGCGCGGGCTATGGCGGCTGTTTTCAGGGCCAACTGGCTTCTCATCAAATAAAAAGTGAGCAGCGCCAGGTTCGTGGCAACCAGGATAAAAATGGCATGTGGCTTTATCAAAAAAAGCAGGCCAAGGATCACCCCACTGAGCAAGCCGGCCGTGCCTGGCCTGTGGCCGATCAACTTTAGGAAGGAATAGACGAAAACCCAGAAGACGAAGTAATACATTGCCTCTGGCATAAAGTAAGCCGTATGAGCGCCAAAGGGCGAGATGAGGGCGCACAGGCCGATCAGCAGGGCGACCGCAGGCTTGACAAAAAGACGGGCCACACCGTAAATTGGAAATAAGGCCAGGCAAAAAAATAGGCTATTAAGAATCTGCGCCGCCTTTAAAAAATTCTCTTGAAAATAGTGGCTAAAATAAAATATACTCAGGTACAAAAAATCTGGATAAGCAAACAACAGGCCTCGAACAGGAGTCACGTTGATATCATTAAAGAAGTGCTTTGAAAGTTCTTTATAAATGTATTCATCTCCAAAAACAGTGGCGTTGTTAATGAACATATTCCTAATGATCATCACCATAAAGGCCAGGATGAACATGATCACTAGGAAAAGCGGATAGTTGTCCACATGCCTGGGTTTCTTGATGATGTTAATCATCATTTGTGCCTCCGCAGTGCCAGTTAATTCGGTCGCTCATATTGGCATGCGTGCGCTGATGCCATGCCCTAGGGTCGTCGCTGTGCACCGTATTCCAATATGAGCGAACGTAATAACCGACGATTATGGCAAGCCAGGCCAGAAGTACCATAAGTAGCCCATTGCCTTGATTCTGAAGGTAGCCACGCAGGGCGCTTTGCTACCGGTTTGCTGGCTGTTACGTCGCTGCGCTGGTTGTCATCTTTGTAGTTTGCTTGTGCCATACTCTACGGACTATCCTGGCCTATTGCCAAAGTTGTGTGCGGTTGTGACTTCCTTACTCAACATATGCAACTGGCGTTCTAATTCTCTGAATCTTCTGCTCATCGTGCTGAGGATGAGACCTATCGTAAAACTCAGTAGGGCCGACAGAACCAACCCAACTGCCAGGATTGCCGACGGGAACCTGGGCACAAGCCCTGTTTTGAGGTAATCAGAAGTCACAATAGCTCCAAGAAACATTGCCGGGATTAAGAGCAGCACACCGACGCTACCGAAGAAAGTGAAAGGCTTATAGTCCCGGAAGAGCAGGAAAATAGTGGCGAGAATCCTGATACCGTCTTGCAGAATCTTTATTTTGGATTCGCTGCCCTCGGGTCTATGTTTTAGGTTGATGGGAACTTCTATTATCTTGAAACCTTTCTCCAATGCCTGTATGGTCAACTCTGTCTCTATCTCAAAACCACCGGCCAGGAGCGGTACATTCTTAACGAAACCCCTACTCATAACCCGGTATCCAGACAGGAGGTCTGTCAGATTGGTTCGGAAGAAAGAGTTCAAGATCAGCAAGAAAAACCGATTACCAAAGCGATTCACCGATTTGAACTCGCTCTTGGAAGCCCGAGCAAGCCTACTCCCAACTACCATATCTGCCCGACCTTGTACGATGAGGAGAATCATTTCCTTCACGGCCTCAGCTGGGTAAGTGTCGTCTCCGTCAACAAGGACATAGACGTCGGCCTCGACTTTGCGAAACATTGCCTGAACGACACATCCCTTGCCGCGCCGGTACTCCTTAATGACAATTGCACCTGCCTTTTCGGCGACTTGAGCAGTTCTATCGCTAGAATCGTTGTCAAAGACGTAGATATCGGCATCGGGCAGTTGGGTCCTGAAATCTCTAACCACCTTGCCAATAGTGGACTCTTCATTAAGACAAGGAATAAGAACTGCGATTTGCGGTGTCCCCGTCCGACTTGGTAGTTGCATATCAATCCTTTAAGGCGATCCCACAGTTTGAGACTTTCTGGCAATGCTTACCAGCGACAAACCAAACGGTGGGGGAATATAACTCTCCAATTTGGATAACCATGGTGCAATAAACCGATCAAAAAAAAGAATCTGCCCTCTTGACTCTTCCTGCCTGAGGATGACCTTATTATTCAGAAACCAAGCCAAGACTCCAATACTGTTCATATAGAACAGAGATTCGACCTCTAGGTTACTTTGCTCTAATTTCTCAATGAGGTCCGTTCGCGAATACCGCCGGAAATGCTTAAGCGATTTGTCCACAGTTCCATAAAGCCATTGATACGCCGGGACCAGGAGCAACAAACGATCCCCGGGCTGCAAAAGGTAACTCATCGTACACAACGCTTCAACATCTTGCTCCACATGCTCCAAGACATTGAGACAGACCACCGTGTCAAATGCCAGATGCTTTAACCCGCGAACCCCAGGTTGTCCAATATCCAATTGTAATGGGATGACATTGGGCAAGTGCCTGAATCTCCCTTGCATGTACTCTACACATGGCCGAAATATGTCAATACTGACCACGAGTTCTCTATCGAGCAGGAGTTCGGTAAAGTTACCGATTCCCCCACCCACCTCAAGAATTCGATTGCCAATGTGAGAGGAAATATGGTGATATATCCACTGGCGATAGTTGAAAGCATTAGACATGATCTCCAGATCGGAAACAGTAATTGTCCCTTGAACCATATAATCTCCTTAACCGAATTCCCATATGTTTTTAGCTATCCATGATGCATTTGTCGGTGCACAAGCCGCTTATCCAACCCCTGTCACCTCGTAGAGCCCCGCAATGGCAGCAGACAAGGTCCGATGGGGTTCTGACCGATGAAGGCCCTGGCGATCATCGCAATCACAGCGTGATTCTCCACACCGCGAGGTCCATACACGGTGAAGTAGCGGCACGGAGCCGTCTTCATGCCGTATTCTTTGTGGTAAGCCCGTAGCGTCAGTTCGGCCATCAGCTTGGCCCAGTCGTACATGTCCCGACGAGGCAAAGACGATCTTCTCCACCCCAGAAGACCAACCCGTCCAGGAAGAGGTTTGAGGCCGACCTGGCCTGGTGCAGGTCGACGTAGCCGCGCCCGCCATGGTCGGCGTCCAGGTGGAAGACCACCTGGATATCCTTCATCGCGGATCGGGCAATTCCTGGCTCACGCAGATCGGCGTGGATGAACTCGACAGTAAGGTCGCATGATCCTCCAGCCCGGCTACTACTATTCGAATTCGAGCCTTGTCATCCGCCACGCCAGTGGCCGGAAATCCCTGTTGCGTGCGAAGCGATGCGGCACAAACCAGGTGCTGGCCTGAATCTCAATGGAATGGTATGTGGGCCGGGTGGCGCAGGGTGAGGCAGAGATAGCTCCAGCTTGAAATCGCCACTCTGGGTAATGTGTTGTGGGCCAATCGCCTGCCCATCCAAGGTGGAAAACCCGGAAATTGAGCGTGCGCGGGTCGTTGGGCGCGGCCTGCTGCCCACCGCCTTCGACGTGTAGCCGAAATTTTTGCGTCTCCCCTGCAACGATCGGCAGCGCAACTCGAACCATCTCCCGGCCCTCTACCTCAGCCGTTGCCACCACCTGTCCACTTTGATCCAGCACCTGCAATTCAAAAGGCTGATAGCTAAGCCCTGGCCCAGGTGCTACTTTCAGGCTAATTTCTGGCGACTCAGAGGGCGCAATCACCACAATCTCCGCATCGTTGTTGACCCAGCGGAAGGTCTCACCATCAGATTCAAGAGTATACCAGCCACCACCTAAGAAAATCCCGTCACTGGCCACGATATCCTCGGCATTCGGGTTGAAAAGGACTTTGGCTTGCGAGAGGAGAGACCATTCGATCCAATGATACCTCAGGCTCAATTTGCGTGGGTCTCCACCGATGCCTGATATACTATGGCTATGCTCAATCTGCACCCTGACGAAAGGTTCTGTATGAATCCGTTCAGCAGGAACGATGAGCGTGATCTCGTGATTACCTGGGGGAATCGTTGTTGAATCTACAAGTTCGTCGCCAATCAGTAGACGTACTTCTTGATTTTCACCGGACAAGCTGTGCCCAATACCTGCGCGGAAGATATAGTCCTGATTTGCCTCAACTGGGAACTGTAAATTCAGTGACGGTCCAGCCCATCTAAAATATTGACCAGCGTCTTGCTCAAGGTTGTGAAAACCGTCGTTAGCTGAGAGAATCTTTTCAAGATCGCAATCTTCTACTGACAGATGATAACTATGCTCTGCCAACGCCCTTGTTGTGATCGGCGCC
>JABXJW010000246.1 GCA_013375395.1 Desulfobacterales bacterium | reverse complement strand
CAAGGTATCTACAAAACACCCGATTTGCCTGTTGCTGTTGCTTTCTTCGTATTTATCGGGGTCAAAAAGGGTGAAGTTGGTTATGCCACTTCTGGCCAGGATTATGGCCATGGTGCCCCCAATTCCACCGATGCCAACTATAGTTACTCTAGCATTTCTGAGGATATCCTGTTCATCTGTGGAGAAAATGCTTGAATTAATCTGGAAGGCGCTACTGTAGTCAAACTGCTCTGCCATTGTTCTCTTGCCTTAGCTCCTTGGGCAGGGCTCGAATCATCTTCTCATCTCGTCAGCCACGAACGAAAGAAGGCACGTCTTCCCCTTTTTCGGGTGTATACACTCCGAGTTCGATTAGCTTCTCCGACAAGTCTTCACAATAGCCACATTGCCCACACCTGTTATCACAAGTGGTAACCATTTCAAAAAATCTATACTTTCCTAGGCTTTTGTTATCTAGATAAGCACCTTCATTTATGCTAAACCTCTTGGAACAGCCAGAGACCAAATCCAGGAGGTCTCCGTCCCAGCTTTCTTCTAAGTAGGCTCTGGCTGCCCTGATAACAAAACTCCTCAGTTGGGCCCTGCACACTAACTTAAAATAGGTGGTAATCTCAGCATACCTTCTTATGTCTTCCGGTCTTATCCAGCAGGATTTCAGAAGCTGTGAAAGGTCTTCGCGGATGACTTGAGTACCAGCACCAAAGAAATCGGCGAAGGAAACATCAATTCCAGCTTTACTCACCTCTTTTGACACGTGCGACTTAGCATTAAAATGGAACTGCCTGAAAGGGCACTTATACAAGCAACCCTCATTAACTAACAGCTTCAACTTGGCATTGGTAGCCTCTTTTATCTCTTTAAGAAGACCTAGGTTCCGGTTGATGTTGACATCTGGGGTTATGATATCAGCTCCAGCTTTTCGGTAGATGACGGCCCTCTGGACGCAGTCTATATTGCCAAGCACAGAGGCGCAAATTTCTATGTCTGGAAATCGCTCCCTAACCTTGCTTATATAGAGGGGATTGGCTATTGTTATCGCTTCTACCCCATGTTCTTCATGCACCTGCCTCAGGTATTCCATGGTTGAGTTTACAACCTTCTGAGAGTACCAATCACTGCCTTCGCAGGTTGAGTTGAGGATCAAGTTTACACGTAGCTCCTCTTTGTGTATCCTATCTACGAGTTCTATGAATTCATTGATATCTATTTCGGGTACTATTCTGCCTGAACCGGAGTACTCCTGAGGTCCGGACAAATACACTTCCGCAATCTTATTGTTGCCCAGCCTCTTCAGCTTGAAGAGTTCTTCGAGCGTCTCTGGGTCATTGTTATAAGGAACAGAAAACTCAAGATTTTCCATAGAAAATCTCACTCCTCTCCCGTCTCCAAATATTCCTCTATCTTCTCTAGCTGAGGTGGGTGATATCATGGATTCGGGCATCGTCTTTATCAGCACCCGACTGTGCTAGTAAAATTATTTGCAAATGGCTACAAACCTTTATCTTCCTGGCCCATCAATACGCTGACGATGGGTTCCAGCTTAGACTGGTCAAAGCCAGCCGTGAGGATATGGATGCCCACTTCCTGTTTTTCAGGTTCCTGATTTGGCACGGGCTCCAAGGAGACTATGTAGCTTCCCAGTATTGGCTTGAGGCTATCATGGTGAGGCCTTACCTTCTCCAGATCCTCTTTCTCATACCAGCCTTCTTGTCCCCTACACTCTACAATTAACTCCGGCCTGCAGATTCTCTCCTTATCTGCCACCAGAGAAACCTCCTCAGGACTGTCAGCCATATAGACGAGGGTCAAGCCAGGCCCTAAAGCTACTACCGAATCAAGAGGATACCATTTCCTCTGCTCGCTGGCATTGGCTGCCCTCAACATAGCCGGCCTGAGTTCTGACCTAGCACTAACATATCTATTTATTTTTGCTGAATGAACTATAAAGTCTGGGACTGTAAGTATCAGCTCCTGGTCAAACGATATACTCTTTGACTCTTGTGGAGGGAGCACTTCTACTCCCGATGGATCGCTGCAATGCTTTAACGCCTCTTCAGAATTCATCTGCGGGAGAATAACCTGGAATGACTTGTCAGCCTTGAGTAGCTTCACCAGGGAAAGGGCCATCCACTTTTCATATCCCAATTGATATAAGGGCCTAAAGGAAGCCTCTATATTTCGTGCAGCCCCTTCCTCATACTTTTCAGCATTTATTCGCCCTTTCAGTAAATCGAATAGGGGGTTAAATAGTCCTCTTATTAACTGATCGATCGGGTCGTGCAGGAACCTATGAAGGCTAGCCTCCATTGATATGTCATCCAACCTGAGGAGTTCAGTTACCTCTTGCTCGGCTTTGAGGTAGTTCTGGCTAAGGGGTGTAGCTTCGTTGAGTAAGTTCGAGAATTTTTCCTCTACGAATGCCTTTCTTACATCATTAAACAACCGATAGAATTCAGGGCGAACGCTATCTGGTAAGCAGACACGACTCACTCCGATCTCAATCTCAGAATGCTCAGCGATGAAATCTGTTAATTCTGAATATACCTCTTGCCAACTATTTGACATTGTTATAACCTCCATTTCTAGCTATTCATAAGAACTATAGAAATTTAGCTGTCCTCGAGCTGGGAGAAAGGACCGTGGTAACACGCTGCTGATTATTCATCATTACGTACCGGGTTTAGGTTTGCCTGTGATTTTATTACGAAGCAAGGCCAGGGCAATACACGTAAGCCCGGCACCGTGGGCCAGATAGTACCCAACTTGAAGGCTTGCAAAATGTGAGACCACCACGAATGTGTATGTCCTGCTACTCCAGCCTAGCAGCGAGATGCCAAAATCTCCGGTGCGAATGGCGATCCAAGTGACGGCTATCGTGGCATAGGCGACATAGATGAGACCAATGCCTCCCAGTAGCCACCTGCCCTTCCCTCCCTTGAGCCAAGTGCTGTATAAGAGGAACCCAACGCTGGCCGCCAGGTAAACCCAGGCAAGCACAGTCTGATAGAACGGCGTTTCATCCGCTTCAATGTATGAACGTAGTTCGACTAAGCTGTGGCGAAGGCCATAGCCATAGATTCTGATCGGATCTTTAGCTGGCACTTCACTGATGGTACATATCCACCAAGGCATAATAAACGATACCAGTATCAAGATGGCAGCGATAGCAACCAAACCGCGGAACAGCCAGACCCTCCGGTTACTAAGGTTCCATTTCACAGTCTAATTCCTCCTGTTGCCTCATGGTGTACTCAATAATTCAATTTCGGGGAACCAGCCTCCCTTACAGTAGATACTGCCTGGTTCCCCGAATTGGAGTAGAAGAAGCAAAGGAGTTACTTACAGGCCAGTATGGCTCTCTTGACCAATGTCTTGGCTATCTGAACCTTATACTTGTTATTGCCCCCAGGTATTGCCGTGGCATCCTTAACAGCAGCTTCACCAGCGGCTTCAGCATTAGCCTCATCTATTGATTTGCCGGCAATAGCCTCCTCGGCTGCAGTTGCTCTATAGGGGTTGTTATAGACTGCATTGAGGCATATCCTGGCTGCTCCCCCATTTATGGCGGCAGCACAGTTAACTATGGGAAAGTCTATTGACGACCTTAAGGCAAACTTGATGAAGGCGCTTTTGGTGCCAGCAGCCGGTTCAGGTACCCGAATCTCGGTTACTATCTCGTCGTCATCAAGAATTGTTGTCTTCGTTCCATCGCTGGTCATGAACTCCTCGATAGCAACGGTTCTCTTAGAAGTCACCACCTTGGCATTTAGGGCGACCAATGCTGGCACGGTATCACTGGGATTGACGGCAAAGCATCCATTGATACCACCAAATATTGAGTGGTATCTGTTATCTCCTATTTGGGCATTGCATAGTCCGGCTGGATTCTTCCTTAGACAATCAAACCTGTTATCGGGTTTTCGGAAGTACCAGCACCTGACCAGCTGGCAGATGTTGCCGCCTATGGTGCCCATCTCCCTGATGTGCGGAGAAGCTGTCTTGTGGGCTGCTTCGGCCAGTGCAGCATACTTGCTCTTGATGGTGGAGTCAATGGCGATGTCCTCAAGCCTGGTCAGGGCGCCTACCTTGAGCATACCACCCTCTTCCTTGATGTAGTCCAGGCTGGGGGTAATGGTCTTGAGGTTGACTACAACTTCGGGATACATGTCGTCGGGGAGTATCTCAAACCTCATCGTGCCCAGTAGGTCGGTGCCGCCGGCACAGACCCTAGCCTTACCCTGGCCCAGGGCTGAAACCGCCTCATCAATCGTGGTTGCGTTTATATGTGTAAATTTTCTCAAACTCTTCATCCTGTTCTCCCTCCTATGCCTTCCCCAGGGCTTTAAGGACTTTGTCCGGGGTGATGGTGAAATCATCGACCCATTTGCCTATGGCGTTGTATATGGCGGGACCTAGAATCATGCTCAAAGCGGCGCCGAGGGCTTCACTATTGCCACATGTCCCGTAGGGCCCGTACGACAAGCCGGTCTCCACGATGTGCCACTCCATGTTCTTGATGTCGTTCATAAGTAAAACGCCGTACCCGCAAAGGTTGTCGTTCAACTTCACGCCAGTCACTGGGTCGTAGTGTATAGCCTCATTTTGCCCCCTACCCAAACCCATGTAGGCGCCGCCGTACTGCTGGCCCTCCACGGCCTCTGGATTTATAGCTCTACCAACATCGTTGACTAAAACCGCATTCGTTATGTCCACCTTCCCGGTGTCGGGGTCTACCTCAACCTCAACGAAGTGAGCTTGCCTGACCATACAGGGCATCTCCTTAGGCATCACCTCCGACAGGAACCGATTATCGCTCCAAGCAAATATCGCACCCGGAAACCTCGCAGCGACCCCGGCCACCGGGAGCTTGTCCTCTGGTTTCGCCTTCTCAAACACTATACTATCCCAGATGTCCAATTCCTCGGGCTTCTTACCTTTGAATGGGTCCAATTGAGTCGCGTACTCGAGGATCAGCTGCTTTACCTTCCTAGCAGCCATTATCAAGGCTGGAAGATTGCCGATCAAACCCCCGGAGCCGCCCAGTGGGTTGAGATCAAAACCCCGGTCCTCAAAAGGTATATTGGTGACGTCTTCGTAGCGCATCCCTATTTCGTCCGCCACGACTTGGCAGTAGGTGGTCTCACGGTTTACGCCTCCTTCCCCGTATTGCCCTAAGATCTCGGCCGTTCCATCCATTCGCACTCTGATACTTGCGGTTGGACCAGGAACAAAGCCAGAACTAATACCGGGGGTATGGCTCCATTGGATCACGTCCATGAAACCTATGCCGTGGTACTTCCCGTTTGGAAGCTTACTTGCGCCAGGCG
>JABXJW010000245.1 GCA_013375395.1 Desulfobacterales bacterium | reverse complement strand
TCCCTGAACCCTGAACCTCTGAACCCTGAACGGTGAACCCTGAACCTGTGAACCCTTCGATATGATACACGGACACGGCGGAAACATCTATGAAATAGCAAAGACCCTCGGGTGCTCTGCCAGGGAGATCCTGGATATGAGCAGCAATGTGAGTCCGGTTGGGATGCCCTCCGGGCTTGGGGACGTACTTTCGGAAAGGTGCGATGAGATCATCTCCCTTCCGGAGGTCGACAGCAAGGGCCTGCGGGCCTCCTTTGCGGCTTCAGTGGGCCTGAAGGATGATCATGTGCTTGCGGGAAACGGAACAACAGAGTTTATCTACACTATTCCACCGGCCCTTAAGGCCAAGAAGGCATTGATCGTCGGCCCCACCTATTCCGATTACGCAGACGCATGTCGCGCTTACGGTGTTGAGACCTCATTCCTGCTGGCTCGCGAAGAGGAAGGCTTTCGGCCGGATATTGACGAGATCCCTGCCGGGCTGGACAATGTGGACACCGTGTTCATCTGCAATCCAAATAATCCTACCGGACAACTCGTACCGGCTGCTGCCTTAAAGCGGATCATTGAGGCATGTCCGGGGGTGCGCTTCGTGGTAGACGAATCCTACCTTCCTTTTGTCCCTAACTGGGAGGCTGAAACGCTAGCCGGTGTTGCAGCAGACAATCTGATCGTTCTTCATTCTTTTTCAAAGATATTTGCAATACCAGGGCTCAGGCTTGGATTTTTGATAGCCGCGCCTGATGTCATCAATGTCTTCAGGCCATTCAAGCAGCCGTGGAGCGTCAACCGCCTGGCTCAGGCAGCAGGCAGCTTTCTTGTGTCACAGCAAGCCTTTGTCGAGGGGGTCGCGCAATTCGTTCAAAAAGAAAGAAAAGCCTTTCTCGGCTATCTTGAGACACTCGATACGCTGACTCCGTTTCCCGGCCCGGTCCATTTTATCCTGTTCAGACTGAACGGGGAGTTAAGGGCCCCTGAGCTTTTTAACCTGATGGCCGAACACAAGATCCTGATCAGGGATTGCTCCAATTTTTACGGCCTTTCCGATCGCTTTGTCAGAATTGCCCTTAAGACCCCTGAAGCCAATAAGATGTGCGCGGACATACTTATTTCCGCGCTGAGTAGGCAATAGCTTTCGATTTCGGATTCAATTCTGTCGGAGCGGATTGCGGAATAAGGCAAAGGGCAAAGCACGAGGGGACCAACTGTTTATGCTATGCGGAGCAAAGTGATTGCAGATTTTGAATTTACAACTTTAGGCACTTTAGCTCATTTTAGTTCACTTTAGTCACTTTCAATAATGTGTTGGTTTGATATGACCAATTCCTCTTTTGCATGGATCCTTCCGGCCGCCTTTGTCCTGGACCTCGTCATAGGTGACCCGAGATGGCTCCCGCATCCGATCCGCTTGATGGGAAAGTCGATTTCGTCCCTGGAGAAAGTATTTCGGAACGGACCGTTTTCCGACAAAACAGCAGGGGCTTTGTTGACTATGGTCTTGGTGCCTGCTGTCTGGCTCGTCTGTGCGGCCGCCGTGAAAGTGGCGCACGCGGTCAATCCGGTGTTTGCCCAGGTGCTTCACGTGGCTTTGATTTTCTATGCCCTGTCTGCAAAGTCATTAAAGACGGAAGCCATGAAAGTATACGCGGCGCTTAGTGGTGGCAGTCCGGATGAGGCCAAAACACGGCTGCGGATGATCGTGGGGCGCGATGTGACGTGCCTGGACGAGGCAGGTGTTGCCCGTGCGGCCGTTGAGACCGTGGCTGAAAATCTGGTGGACGGTGTTATGGCCCCGTTGTTTTACGCAGCGCTTGGCGGGGGGCCGCTTGCCATGGCATACAAGATGGTAAACACGCTCGATTCCATGATCGGCTACAAAAACGAGCGCTACAAAAAATTCGGCTGGTTTGCCGCGCGATTAGACGATGCGGCCAATTTCATACCGGCCCGCATGTCGGCAATCGTGATATCGCTTGCCGCCCCCCTTGTCAGGCGCTCCTGTATGCGCACCATGAAGACGGCCCTGAAAGACGGCCGGAAACACCTCAGCCCCAATGCAGGCATTCCTGAGGCGGCCTTTGCCGGGGCCCTCGGCATCAGATTGGGCGGGCCGAATTTCTATGAAGGGCGGCTTATTGAAAAACCGTATATCGGCCAGGCAATTCGACCTGTTGCGATGGAGGATATCAAGACAGCCACCAGCCTGATGCTCGTCTCGGCATTCATCTGGCTCCTTGCATGCTGGGGCTTTCTGGTTGCTTGATGTTGGATACTTGATAATGGTTGTCGCAGATTCGCTACCCTCTTTCCACTCTAATTACCGCTTCGGACATTTTTTCCTTCAATGTCACAGCATTACCAGTAACCCTGCCGATCATATTGACCGCGCTTGCTGGCCTGATTTCTCCCGCGCTGCTTATAGGGGTCGGGCCGAAAAATATACAAAAGGCATTGCCGCTCGGCCAATACCCCAGATCGCCTGATTCCACTACCTCTTGGGCGTCACTTTCAAGTTCCGATTCCACGGGTATTGAGAAGTAGATTTCATCACCCCACGTGCTGAACGGGGCCACTATCGGCAATGCCTCCCATACCTTTTTGGCGGTCGGGCCGTCATTCAGCTCTGCATCCAATATGATGTCCCCGAGGATAATCCTGATCTGTTTCATGGCTTCACCCTTTTTACAATATATTTGACACCATAATCCCCTTCACGCACGTCCGGTTCGGAGATTTTACAGATCAAAAATCAAGCGGGCTTTTTGCCTCTTTAATCGTCAGGATTTTGATCGTATGCGTATAAATCATTGTGGTTCGCACATCACTGTGTCCCAACAATTCCTGAATGGTACGAATGTCATAATTAGCCTGTAATAAGTGGCTGGCAAAACTATGGCGGAAGGTATGGGCAGAAGCACGTTTGCTGATTTTTGCCTTTTTGACTGCCCGTCTAATCGCTTTTTGGACATGACTATCGTGCAGATGGTAACGCCGGTACTCTTTTTCTTCCGGAACAAATGTCAATGTCTTTGCCGGGAAAAACCATTGCCAGGGCAATTCTTTGGCAGCGTTTTTATATTTTTTCCCCAAAGAGTCAAAAAGAAAGGCACCGGCATATCCTTCGGCAAGATCACTATCATGTACTGTTTTTACCGTTTCAAGCTGAGCTTTCAACTCCTGTATAAGGGTTTCAGGCAGAGGCACTGTTCGATCTTTTTTCCCTTTCCCGTCATGGACAGTTAAAATCAGGTTGTCAAAATTAAAACTCTGCACCCGAAGGCTCATACATTCAGAAATCCGGAGACCGCAACCATACAGCATTTTAACGATCAAATCATAAGGAAGGGCAAGAGCGGAAATTATCGAGTCAATTTCTTCCCGTGACAATACCACGGGAATATAGGGTTTCTTTTTCGCTCGCGGAACGCCCTTAATTTCTCCAAACTCCTTTTTTAGGACATGCCTGAAGAAGAACAGCAAAGCATTAAAGGCTTGATTCTGGGAAGAAGCGGAAACCTTACGTTTAGTCGCCAAAAAAGTCAAAAAGTCTTTTACATCAGCAGGAGATAACAGTCGCGGATATTTGCTTTTGGTAAAGCCCTGGAATTGTCTGGCCCATCCCGTATATGCCCTTAACGTCTTGGGTGAATAGTGCCTTATTACTATTTCGTCCTTCAACTTATCGTAAACTGATGTCCAATCGGCATTTTTTGTTTTCAACTCCTCGTCTTGCGTTATAGGGGGGCCATCTTTTCGGGCTATAGTTTTCCCTTTGATTGAGTTTGACCTTTCTATTTCGTAATATATTGATACTGCGTGATGTGCTTGTCTTTGCTGAGCAGCAGTCTGTTTTTTATTCCGCAGTTTCTTGATAAAATGAGGAAGGCTTTCCTTTTTTAACTCATTATGATGATACTTGTTGCAAAAATCCAGATAGTATCGCAACCATTTTCGATAATCAGCGTGGTGTTTTTTCAGGATGTTTTTTTGAAGCAACAGCGTATCGAACTGCACTCCTATTTTGGGATGAATTTGAATCATGATGCACCTATCAGGTTTTATCGATAATATTAACTATTATATTGTTATCAGGTTAGGAAACTATATAAAAGACAAGAATATGTCTTGTGAGGGAAAAGTTTTTTTGATATTTGGCTATAAACCATATAATCATTTGTTTTAGCCTTATGAGGAGCGGACAATACCTATGGAAAGGACTTTCGCAACCGACCGCGACTGGGCAGCGATTGACGGCCAACTCTGCTTGGTCACAAGTTTTACACCATTGGCCAAAGTGGAAGACGGGAAAGTCATCGCCATCAACCCCACAACACCCTATGGCTCGGTGCACCTGAAATGCGAGAAGTCCCCAGATAACATCATCGGATTCATCACTCACAAGACGGATTTCATGATGTTGTGGGCAGCCTTCAATGAACCGACTGAAGTTGATGGCACTCGGGTCGAAATCTGTTCCTCAGAACTCAATTCAACTGTACCAGGAGAAGGAGTAGAGGTATGGCTTGTTTGGACGCAAAGAAGGTATCGCAGGGGGATTGGGCTTTTCAGAAAGATATTGCCGCGGCTTATCGTAATGGTATCCCCAAGAGGTGCTTTTGACCTCCTCATGGATCGCACAAAGCGACCAGACCTGAAAGGGGAGGCAAGGGCAATCGCTACTCTTCCACTGGCCACATGGACGCCAAAGGTAATGACATAGGAGCAGGCTAATAACTAGTTAGCTGATGGAGGCTTTGTTAAATGAGCTTGCCACATTGGGAATACTTTTTAGCCATAGAATCGGACCTCGAAAACTGTTCGAGATTTGTAGAGTTTTGCCCAGATAATTTCAGTACATATTCCCTTGAATTTGCACGTATTATAATAGCCAGTGGCTCTGAGTTTGACACTGTAATTAAGCTTCTTTGCAAATCGATAGCTCCAAGAAAAAGACCAAATAACATATTGAAATATTATCCTATATTGAGTTCAAAATATCCAAATTTTACTTTATTCGAAATATCTGTTCCAAGGTATAAAATATTTTTGCATCCTTGGAAGGATTGGTCTGCAACTACATCTCCTGCCTGGTGGTCAAGAGCTTACAACAAAATCAAGCATGAAAGAGATAAGTTTTTCAAAGAGGCAAATCTCTTTAATGCGTTAAATGCTGTATCCGGACTTTTGTGCGGAATTTTATACTATTATAAAGAATGTTTTCACGGACAAGCTGAAATAGATAGTAGACATGCCCCTAGATTATTCACACCTAGCCTGAATTTTCACCAGAACTAATTTGCTAAGAATTTTTGGCCCGTAGGTCGGGATCCCGAGGTGAATCATTTCAAAAATACCACTATTTAC
>JABXJW010000244.1 GCA_013375395.1 Desulfobacterales bacterium | reverse complement strand
TTGGTACGTCGCACAAGCGATCCCGCAGATTGACGCCGAGATTGCGAAAAAGGGCCATTTATGGATGGAAACTAGCTACAATGATCCCGCAATGCTCACCAGGGGGATAGAGCAGAATACTGGAGAAGTCTTTGTCCATGGTAACGAATATGCGCCTTTGATTCTGTGCCAGATGGAAGAGATCTGGATCGGATAAGTTCTCCAGACCCTTTTCCTTAACGTCAAAGACATCATGACCCATCTGTCGAAGGCCCTCGACCATGGGGACAAAGACGTTGGCATCAGTTAGGAACAGCATTAGCCCGAATATTTCATGAGAATTGTCAATGGATTTTTATTTTGTTGTTGTACTTGTTATACCTTGGACTACATCATGCTACCGAGATTTTTGAGGAATGAATCGTTCCACGGCTTTCGGAAGCTTTTATATCGCCAATTCTCACCTTTGGGGCGAGACCATCTCACGGCATCCGCTGTGTTGCGGGCCATTCGCGGTAGCACACTACAGCTTCACGGCTCGCGCCTTGCGACTACAGCAACCTGGGCCCGTGAAACATCCGGGTTAAGCTACCTTAGATTCGTATACCACTTCTTCAGTAGCCAGCTTGGCTGCATAGTTGAGGCAAGCCTGAATATCCTTTTCGTTAAGCTGAGGATAAGCCTGGAGGATATTTTCATAAGTTTCCCCGACCGCAAGAAGATCGAGGATAATGTGGACTGGAATACGGGTTCCTTTGACGTGGGCTTTGCCGTGGCAAATCTGAGCATCCGTAATAATACGTCTCATCGTTTCCTCCTGAAGCCTATGAAGCCTATGAAAATGATTCGTTAGATTCATTATATAATCAATTACATGCCGAATTGCAAGTTGAAAATGAAGGAAACGAGGGTGGATGAGGGGACATCCATTTGTAAATCAGTAACTCATCGGGGTAAGGACGACGCGATGACGCTCAGATCTCAATTACCACTTTCGGTAATCCGTATTTCAATTCCGTAATAAAATAGCTTCGCGATTTTATATGATACGGCCTCCGGCCTCTCCGAGCTGTACGAGCTGTAGGCTCTACGAGCCGGAAGCCGTAAGGCCTACGCCCTCTCTGAGGCGTAGGCTCGTGCATCTACGAGCCGGAGGCCGGAGGGCTACGCCGCTTGAAAATCAGTGAGAGCAGGAGGTCGAGTCTACACTCTTGGCATGCTACCCGCAGGCACACAGACAGGGACGGGGGAGATCGTTTAGGTAGGAATAACTACAAATTTTCCATATTGACTGAAATGATCATCAAAAGCGAAAGCTGTGTCAATCTTTAAGCGCTCCATTATGGCAAAGGAAGTGCAATCGGTAAAGCTAAAGCCTTTATCCTCATATTGTACAAAAATATCCCATGCTCTCGATTCATCCTCTTCGGTTATTCTCACTAAACCGCCAACTTCCTGGCTCCATAGCTTTTGGCCAACATTTATGGCAACGTGATATCCCATTCTTAATTTAACTAGCGTCAATGTTTCATCAAAAATATAATTGCTTGTCATCAAAGGTCGATTTAGATTCTCAACCAGCTTTACTGCTGCAACATGATCGGAATCACTTTTGTCGACATAAGCATACCATGCGCTCGTGTCAGTAAAAATAGGGCCAGATGCCATCTTATGAGTCCTTTTGGTACAAATACTTATTATGCTTTCTGGCTACATCCGCCAGACCGCTATTGCCCATACCCGCGATCTCTGACAGAGCCCTTTTCTGAGATTCAACAAGAGATGTTTCGCCCTCGGGTATGATTTCCAATTTCACCCTTTGATGATCAGGGAGATTAACATTTTGTAATGGTTTGAAGACGCCATTTTGATAGATAGCAGCTACCAACTCAGACATAAAGAATCACCTCCTGCATTTTTAGATCGTATTGTACTGTTGAGATCGCACTCTGTCAAGATATAAAGCAAGCTGGCTTTACGTCCATTTGTAAACCAGTAACTCATCTCAGGGTAAGGACGACGGGGGGTAAATGTTGCCCAAAGCCAATAACGCAACGAACTGCGAAAGTTTTCCAAGAGTCCGTGCCCGTCATAGTGTCCACGATGGGGGGTCCTTCAAGCCTGTCATCTTTGTCCTGTAGATTTTCATGCTTTGAGTTGGCATTTATTTTCCCAATGTGTGACTTGGAATACTCAGTTTGTTGGCTGTAGGCTCCGGCACAGTCTGGGCTAAGCACATAGAATCGAAGGCAATTGCTCTAAATATTCCCAATGGTCTTAAATTGCATGGTTCTTGCAGTACCCAATGCTGTAAGCCGCCTCTTTTTATGCTTAACCTTTCTGACGCTTGATCCCATGAAAAAACGCCTCAAATTGTGCCTGTCTGACTCCCGATAGAACAGAATATGTATTCGCGGGAGTATAATACATGCCGTAAAACCGATGAGGCTAGAGTTCTGACAGGCGAAATCTTGTCGGGGAATGTACTGTAAAAAGGTCTCCGATCTTATCCGCAAATTCATATGACCCAAAACAAGAGAAAAAAATGAAACGATATATAAAAGTCATACAGTTCTTTCTTAAAAGGAAAAAGAAATCTTTGCCGGTGATTGTATTATGTATTTTTCTGTTTCCAGGATACTCCTATGCAGACTTGACTGACTTGGCAGACGCTTTAATTACGGCTGGGACATATGCGGTTCCTGGCAGTGAATTCACAGGCGCACTTAGTGATGCCGACATCACCGCTATTAGCATTCTAAAAGCTTATCTGAAAAGGAAGGAAGAAGAAGCCTTTTATGGGGTATTAAATGGAACTGCCAATGCTGAACGAAAATTGTCTGTGATTCGTGATTTGCAAGCCAAAGCCCAAGATACTACTGCTGCCAAGAGGAATCGCCATAAGAAGCAAGGCGAAGATCCCTTCTTTGCTACTTTCGTTGTGACGGATCCAAATTTCGATTTGCCCACTACAGTGGGAGAAACAGTGAATGGGACAGCTGTGATTGACACAGAGCTGGACCGAAGTGCCTCCTGGGTACCTCCAGAAGTATGGAATGCTGAGTCACAACGTCAAGAGCCGGCAGGTTCCATAGATTTTTCTGCTACATTACTAGATACTGGAGATCTGGAAATTGAGTTGGGCTCGTTCGGTTTGTGTTTGCCGAGCATAGAGGTGAACATACCGGGGTACTCAGAAACAGGGGAAAACATTTCTTCTTATACCACTGGTAAAATCATAGCAAACAAGAGAACTGATGGAACTTATGCATTTGACTTCTCATCGATGGGGACCCTAGCTAACGATATTTACACTGCGTCCGATCCTGCATTAGAGTTTCTTAAAACTTCTGTACTGGTAGACCCTCGCTTGCATGGTAATAAGTTTAGAGTTATTGTGTCTGCCGATGACACGCTGCTGGTTCCGGGACCTAACCCTGAGGGTCACTTGCCCATTATTTATGTTCCAGCGGTGCCTTTTTTTGATCCGATCACTCGATCGATCAGCATCAAGAATCCATTTGATGGTTCAGATAGCTTCCCGATTGCGGCTGTTGATACTTTTGATGGTGAGTTTGGTAGTATTGCAAATGGCTTTGCCGATCCGCTGTTGGGGTACGTTTTCTTTATAGATGATTTAGTAATAGACAGCCAAGTTGATGACGTTTTGTGCTTTGTTGACGCCGACTTTCGTGTATCTTCCGGCACTGAAGATTTGATCACTGGAACTTTTACCGACATCAACTTGAATACGATGACCGGTGATTTTTTTGGACAAACGGACAACATTCAGTTTTATGTGGGTGATTCCCTTTTAAAAGATATGTTTGAGGCACCGCATCTTTACCAGTTCATGTCTCCCCTGAATGCTCTCTATTTTTATGAGTTGACGGACCACTTCTCTGAATCGCTTGCTGATGTTGTTGAGCACCCGCATATTACCCTGGCAAATCACAATGTGGTCCCCGAACCAGCCACCTTGTTCTTGCTTGGCGCCGGTTTGGTGGGGCTTGTCGGCTTCAGGAGAAAATTAGGGCAAAACCAGAGGGGTCAGGTCTCAACATTTGACAAAAGGGCACTATGTTAGACAGGATTTTCGGGATTTATTGGATCTTTTCTTCACCACTTTCCTAACGAAAGTGATGAAATCAATCAGACTCCCGCTGAGGGGAACTGCGTTGCCGGTTTTTTTCTGGAGGCGTCTTCAAGTGTCCGCTATTACCTTGCTGCAAGTAACTTGTATTTCAACTACGTAATAAAATAGCTTCGCGATTTTATATGATACGGCTACGCCGCTTGAAAATCAGTGAGACCCCAAGGGAAATGGGTGCTGCATTTCACGGGGCGGGGCGGGCAGGGTTTCTACAAAAACAGGAAAGCTGGCAGGGTAACTTCTCTTTGACGGGAACTATTGGTGCTCTGCTGATTCTTCCCCAGCAAGTTCTAAGATTGCCTTAACCAAGTCCGGTTTCAAGCGAAAGTCAAGATCAAGGAGTTTTTCAATGACGGGTTTCAATGCAGGCACGAGGCCTTTTCGTTTGGCTCGAAGCAGGACACCTGCGGTTCCTGTTAGCCGAAACCCTTGCATTTCCGCAATACGTCTGCCTAACTTGTCATCCAAAACCACAAGAGCCGAAGGCTGATTTGTAGCAAGAGCTAATACCTCTGATTCGCCTGGCCCCAAATCAGCAATCAGTCTTAAATACCGTGGCATGCTAACACTTCTTATTTCAATCCATGGATAACTTGTCAACAGAGGAACATCTTCGCCCTGAGCCTGTCCTTCTTTCAACTCTTTTTCCACGGCTTCGGGAACAGTAATATGACCATAGAGTTCGTTGAAAAGTCCAAAGAGTCCGAGTCTATGAAGATAGAATAACGGAGAAGTGTTTACGATGGTAATTTCAGGCATTTTGGAGGTCTCTTTCTAACTCCTCCTTTGTCAGATCAAAGATGGGAGCTCCATATTCGCCCAAAGACTGCAGAAAACTAACCCTTGACATTCCTGCAAATTCTGCTGCCCTACCTGAAGAAAGCTTTCCCATCTCGTAAAGCTTAACCGCTAACACCTTCGTGGCCTCCTTGGCAAACTTTTCGGGAGTCTCTTTCAACGAAATCAGCACTGAATCCGGACATTGGATCGAAATGGTTGGCATAATTTTCCCCTCCGGTCCATTCTTTTTCTTTCAACACTACCTGTAATCCACCTTCATGTCAACGAAGAATCTGGCCTTTGCCGACACCAAAGCAGGTTAACGAAGCAGCGGAATGTCCATGGCCCCTTCGGGCCGGGGTCGGGCCAAGCCAAGCCATTGTTATCAAGGCATAAACAACCATATGGCGTTGGAGGTTGGAGGAGCGCTGCGCCCCGATGGAATAGGAAAGACTACTGCATTCCACCCCGGTACGATC
>JABXJW010000001.1 GCA_013375395.1 Desulfobacterales bacterium | reverse complement strand
GAAGGGCCATGTCCACCACGTCCGAGGGACTCACTTCTTGCATCTTCAGCTTTGGGGGGCGGGAAAACTCGAGGAAATTCTGAACGATGTTGTCAAGATGGCGGACCTCCTCGGAGATTACGCGCAAGTCCTCTTTCCGGGTTGCAGATAGATCCGGTCCCCGTCCCATGGAAAACAGCCGCATCTTCACCGATGTCAAAGGATTTCTGATGCTATGAGCCATCCCTGCCGCAAGCTTGCCGATCATCGCCAGCTTTTCAGATTGCAAGAGATGCTCCTGGCTCCGCTCAAGCTGGCTTCTTGCTTGATCCACGTCTTCTATGAGGCTGCGAACCCGGCGCCTTACCGCGCTGACCTCATTTCCTGATTCGACCGGGCCTCCGGTCCCATCTCCTTCCAATGCCAGCCTACGAAGCGGGTTCAGGATCTGGGTCACCAGGACCACGGCCAAAAGTGCATAAAGCACAATTGCCGTCCATATGGCTGTGCCTGCAATAAGCCTGAGCCGCTTGGTCTGGGTGTGAGTCTTGACACGGGCGAGATTGATCCTTCTGGCATAAGCGTCCTTGTACTCCTCGCACAACTCGCGGATCTTAAAAAAATGGCTGCGAACCCCCCAATGGAGCTTGCTGCCGACTTCTCGCTGTCCGGCCATGTAGAGGGAGATTACTTGGTCTTTGTTTCTTATATACTCAGCATATTCGGATTCGATTTGATCGATGGCCTCCCTCTCGGTTGCGGTGTGAGCGAGTTGCCGCACCTTTTTCAGTTGCATGTCGAATTTCTCGCGATACTTTCCCAATTTTTTGAGCCAGTCCGGGTTGCCGTCCAGAAAGTAATAGGAGACAAACCCCTTCTGGTTCACCAGGGCGTTCTCCAGGGCTTCGGCTGCCTGGAGCGTAGCCAGATCCATCTCGATGAGCCCTTCCACAAGGCAGTCCATTTGATAAGTATACCACATCATGACAGAGCCGCCCGCCAACGTGATTAAAACCAGAGCGGCCAGGATCAAGAACAGGCGGACGCGCAGGCTAATTCGTTTCCACATTAGTCGATCGATTTGCCCATCATAAGAGGGCGTTGAAAAACTCCTTTTCAAGACTCTCTATAACTGAGGCATTGCCGAATACCGTCCTACCTAGTGCCCATCCATAAATGAATCTTTAGACAATTGGCACTAGCGTAGGTTTCCAATTCAGAAATGAGCAATTTTTCGCAAGGTCAAGGACAATTCCGCAGGACTGCGGAATTGGACAGCCATCAGGCTGCCCGCAAGGGCGAGGGGCATGGATGCCCCGAGTTAAATCAAGGGCTTGCGCGGAGGCGTACATTGGTACGTCGCACAAGCAATTCCGCAGATTGACGCCGAGATTGCGGAAAAGGGCCATTTCTGGATGGAAACTACCTACTTTCCTGCCAATGTTATTAAGGAGAGCATAATATTGTTTACGTCAAATTGTGCTTCTCAGCCAACAAATGTACGGCTGTTTGGCGGACAGCCTGTTTGAGCCTATTTAGATGCCCTGCATTTGTCAACAGGTTGTTGGCCGAGCAAATCCGATAATACATTTCCCGAAAAACAGCTCAAGGGCCTAACCACGGTTTTACAATGTGTAAAAAACGCTGACAAGCTTTCTTTCGCGGCTCGGGCAAAAGCCGCATTGTGCTCCGGCATTATTGTTTGATTTCAGCCTCTTGGTCCAATCCCCCTGCCCATTTTGTCCTGGCATGCTCGTTGCTCATGACAGTCGTAAACCGCTTGAAGGAGAAGTGCTGTGACAGATACATTCAACATCTTGATCGCGGATCGCAATCCGCATGTTCGAGAGTTTCTGCGGCGGGAGCTTGCAGGAGAGGGTTACCGGGTGCAGGTGGCCAGGAACGGACGTGAAGTCGTGATGATGACCAATGCTGACGACCCTCCGGATCTTCTCATATTAGACCTGGATATACCGCACGTGAGCGGGCTTGCAATCTTGGAGCAGCTCCAGGACAGCAAACCTCCTGTGCCGGTCGTGGTCCATACACTCCTTGCCGAGTATGCAAACCATCCGACCGTACAGAAGGCGGCAGCCTTTGTGGAAAAAAAGGGAAACAATATTGACGCCTTCAAGCAAGTGGTCTCGGACGTGCTGTTGAAGTGGTACCCGCAACGCATTAAGAAGAAGCCCAATCAGGATCGGCTTGAGGCGGAGAATTCAGGAATTGTGAATTGAGGACTGGTGAATTCATCAATCCCTAAAGGCTAAAATGATACCCTAGGCGAAAAGGAGGTGTAGGCGATGACGGAAATCAAGAAGATTCTTTTTCCTTGTGATATGTCGGAAAACACGTCAAAAATCGTCCCTTATGTACTTTCGTTTTCCGAGTCGTACAAGAGTGAAATCTGCGTACTGCATGTGGTTCACGATCTTCAGAAGTGGGGCAAGGCGTACATTCCTCATGCTTCCATGGATGTGTTTCAAAAGGAAGCCATAGAAGGGGCTGCTAAAGTATTGGAAAGGATTTGCGAGGAACAATTCCCGGGCCATCCCAGGCTTGAAAAAAGGATCGTCTCCGGAGACCCGGCCACCGAGATTCTAAAAACCATTGAGTCTGAAGATATCGATCTGGTGGTCATAGGGACACACGGGCGCAAAGGATTGGAGCATGTCATTTTTGGCAGCGTGGCGGAGAATGTGGTGAAGAAAGCAGCGGTGCCCGTGTTGACCATTAATCCTTATAAGGTTTAGGGCCGGCAATTTCTCATCTGCACCGGTGAAGCCTTGCAAAAACAAAATTCCGAGATCCGACGACAAATACGATCTCGGCAAACGCTGTCAATCAGGAGGTATGCCATGAAAAGGTCAAGGTGTCTCATAGTGAGCTTCCTGGCCGTGGTTTTGATCATGTATTTGTTTGGCCACGCAAGCGCCGGGGGCGAAAAGATGTACCGAATGAGGGGGGAGATATCGGCTATTGAGCCGGCACATGACACGGTAGTCATCGAAGTGCCTTTGAAAGGAAGAATGTTTACGGTAGGCGGGCCACTCTCTAAAGACGCTGTTTTGGAAAGGGGTGGGCAACCGGCCGGTTTGTCGGATTTCGTGGTGGGAGATCGAGTCGCAGTGAAATGGAGGGCAACCGAGAAGGGGCACATCATTGAGGTGCTCAAAACCGAATAGGCAACAAGATGGAACAGGGGGATCATCATGAAAGCGATCAGGAGAATACTGTTTCCTGTAGATTTTTCAGAATGTTCGGAAAGTATCTTTCCCTACGTAGCGCAAATAGCTCGAAAATTGGATTCAAAACTCCATCTTCTCTTCGTTGCAAGAGACATCTCTTACCTGGCAACAATCAATGTTGAGTCCGACCTGCTCACCAATACGGTTGCCCGGGTTGCCAGGGCAGGAGAAGACAAGATGCAGGCATTTTGCGACAAGTACCTGAGCGATTTTGCGAATTACGAGCAAAAAGTGGTTGTCGGCGATCCCAGACAGGAAATTGTCAGATTTGCCGAGGAACAGGATGTTGACCTGATTGTCATGGGGACTCACGGCAGAACGGGACTGGAGCGAACCTTAATGGGCAGCGTGGCGGAACACGTGATCAAAAACGCCGCTGTGCCGGTCTTGACGGTTAATCCTTTCAGGTCCAAGGTCAAGTACGTGCATACTTAGTTTCCATCCATAAATGGCCCTTTTACGCAATCTCGGCGTCAATCTGCGGGATCGCTTGTGCGACGTACCAATGTACGTCTCCGCGCAATCCCTTGATTTCCTTGACCTTGCGAAAAATTGCTCATTTCTGAATTGGAAACTTACGCTAGTGCCAATCGTCTAAAGATTCATTTATGGATGGGCACTAGCTATATTTTTTTTATTTTTCAAGAATATAGTCCAATCTCGGGTTCTCAAGAGTCTTTTATTGGGTGTCCGGCTTCATTGAGCAGGAGGGCGAGAAGGGCGTATTTTTTCATCACTCCACCATCAGCGAGTCCGGTTCAAGACACTTGCTGAAAGCGACAGCGTGACCTTTGACGCAGGGCGAGCGACCAAGGGCCAGGAACGTTGTAATGACTTAACTCGCATCAACAAAGTTGTTACAGGGCATCTCGTAGAGGCAAGGCGAGCTGTCCTTTTTTTAACATAGCCGAAAGCTGCTAGGGACATCCTGAAAAACTGAAAGGAGAAAAGAATGGCACAGGCAAAAGATGGTGATACCGTTAAGGTTCACTATACTGGCAAGCTTGATGATGGAACCGTGTTTGATACATCAGCGGACCGAGATCCTTTGGAATTTACAATAGGTCAGGGACAGATAATCCCGGGCTTTGAACAGGCGGTGATTGACATGAGTCCCGGCGAATCGAAAACCGCCAAGTTTCCGGCAGACGATGCCTATGGCCCATACCGTGATGAAATGGTAATAGTGGTGAATCGAAGCGAATTGCCGGGGGATGTGGAGCCACAGGTTGATCAGCAGTTACAAGTCCGCCAACCAGACGGCAACCCCTTTTTGGTGACTGTTACCGATGTCTCGGAGGCGAGTGTGACATTGGATGCCAACCATCCTTTGGCAGGCAAGGATCTTACTTTTCATATCCGGCTGGTCGACATAGTCTAATCGTTTCGTATAGGTGACATACTATTAGGATTTTTTGCTCCACAACCCATTGCATGGAACGCATACGAAGCTGGCCGGGGAAAGCGACTTAGCCTAAAACAATTCTCACTCTTCTTAACTGCACCTCATCGTTCCTCCTGATATGAGGTAACTGCTCATGTTGCTCCGCTGGTCATTCCGTCATTTGGAGTCTGTGGAGCGACTGCGCGTCCTCGGCGACTCCCGGTGTCGCGCATAAGAAAACCAGCCTTTTCATGGGGATGGTAGAATGGCTTCGATAGAATCAAATTTCATGAAAAAGAACGTGCCTCGCCTTTTGAGCAGATATGAGCTTTCTTACTACAAGGAGGACGATTGCATTGAATACTTCATTACAGATAAAGACTCAAAAGAGCAGATCTCTTATGCAATTGTTATCTCCTTGAACAGGAATTCAAAAGAAATTCATGTCAGTAGGTTTTGCCCGGAACTCTCCAAACAGGTCGAATCCAAATACCTCTCTGCCGCATGTTTTTATCTTTTGATACATCATTTCGCCAATACTTATCACCTAGGCAAAGATTACAGTATTAGTCTTGAAACACGTCCTGTCACATACAAAGAGTTTTTTTCGCTGCTCAAAGATTTTGACTTGCAACTCAACGGAATTAAATTGTGTGAAACCGCTGAAGTCTTGGGCGAATATCCTGCAATAGATGTGGAAACTTCAATGATAGGCAAAAAAATAATAAGCAAAAAAGAGATGCCGTTTCAGGTTTAAGACAACTTCTATAAGTAATTTGCCGCAATATACGGACACTCAGACAAAAAAGGCAGAGCCATTTTCGGCTTTGCCTTAAATTCGTCGCCATTTACTTGCAGTTTCTCGGTAGTAATTGCGCGCGATTATTCGCGACAAGCTACAGAAGCTCGTGCAGTTTTTGCAGCAGATCGGCATATTCGTTGCCGCGGAAGCAGAACCGCAGTTCGCAAAATCGTTGCCGGAGCGCCTTGACCTGATCTGCGACACCGGCATTGTTTGCCACCACGTCATGGATCAGCCCGGCCAGTGTGCGGAAGTCGTCTTGTTCCATGCCGAAGCGGGTCATCTCCGAAACCCCCATGCGCAGGGCGCCGGAGGCGGTAAAGCTTTCTTCGTCGGTTGCCGCCTGGTAGTTGCAGATGATGTTGTTGGCCTCTAGCCTGCCGGCTATTTCCGGCCCGCGGCCGTAGCCCACGCGCACCACCACCTGGTGGGTTTCGGTAAAATCGATGGCGGGATCTCCTGCCACATCGAGCCCGCAGTCTGCCAGGGCCGGGGCGAATACCTTCGCATTGGCGATGACCTGGGACTGGTATTCGTCTTTGAAGTGATTCATCTCGTAGGTAGCCATTAGCAGTCCCAGCAATGTGCCAAGGTGATGGTTTGAGACCGAGCCTGGAAAGGTGCGGCGAACCAGGGCCTCCCAAAGCGCGTAGCGCTCCTCGTGCTCCTTGAAACGGTTTCCCACCACACCGCGCTGTGTGCCGAAGAAGGTCTTGTGCGTCGACCCGGTGACTATATCGGCCCCTTCGTCAAAGGGCTTCTGGAAGTGCGGACCGATGAGCCCCAGCACGTGGGCCATGTCGTACATCACCACAGCATCGATCTTCTGGGCGTCGACAAAGTTGCGGATCTCGGCCACAGGCTCCTTGTGCAGGACCATGCTCTTGCCGAAAATGATCAGCTCGGGCCGGTATTCCGCGATCAATTCCAGCGTGGCCGGAACGTCTATCTTGTAAGGGTTTTCCGCCAACACCGGGAAATTTACCACGGCAGGGCGCTCCGTGCGCGGGCTCCGGGCCACATAGTCTTTTAGCGCGCCCATTGGTTGGGCACTGAGGTGGCCGCCCTTTCCGATATGGTTGTTCATCACTTGGCGAATTCGCCGAGGCTCGCACTTGCGGTCTGCGCGATTGATGTAGTCGACCATTGCGCTGAAAACGGCGGTATTGGCCATCTGTCCGCTGAGGAGGCGCGTTTCGACATTCTCGCAGCCGAGGAATTTTCGCATCTCTTTTTCCAGCATCCGCTCCACTTCGCCAATGAAACCGGTTCCCTGGTAATAGAAGATTTCGGTGTCGTAGAATGCCATGGACTCTTTGTGCTCGGCATAGCGGAAAGCAGGGTCCATCACCGAAATCAGCCGGGTCATTGGGGAAAACGTCATTTCCGAGGGAATCAGGTTGATGCACTCGCGTTGTCGCCACAGCGTGTTTTCCACGGTCTTTTCCAGGAGCCTGCGGACTTTGGCCGGCACGTCACCTGTCGGCGGTTCTTCTTCCGGCATTTCGTGATCGAACACGATCGGGCGGGCATACGGCGGGGCCTCGGTGCGCATGTGGAAAGGCACCACCACGGCATCAACCGCCTTGCCGCGAATCTCTATGGTTAGCCTATCGTCTTCAATGAGGTCGCTGTCGATGTATCCAAGGCAGATCGATCTTAGCTGGTGCCGGTCGGTCTGCACGGAGTCGAGCCCTTTACCCTCAAAGACCCAAAACGGGACCATGGTGCCGCTGGTGACGTAGCCGACGTGCTTGTCGTCCTTAAACACCCTGGCTCCTTCTCGGGCAATGCCACGCCCTGCCACGGCGATCGGCCTGATCATGCGAGGCAGGTTATGGATAAGAGAGTAGTCGCGGGAAACAAACTTCTTGAACGCTTCGTGCTGTGTGGTCAGCGCTGCACGGCCTAGAAAATTTCCTTTTAGCGGCGAAAAACTCACGGCAAACTTTGCCAGAGGACAGGCCATGATGGGAACTTCCTTGCCCTCCGGGTCCTCACCCAGCTCATGACCGTAAAGGGGCAGCCCTGCCTCCAGGCGGAGCGTATCCCTTGCGCCAAGGCCGATGGGTGTGGCGCCCTTGGCGAGGATCAGGTCCCACAGCATCGGACCGTCGCCTCGGTCGGCAAAAAGCTCAAAACACAACGGCTCCCCCGTGTAGCCGGTGCGGGCCAACTTCACCTCGGCGTTCGAGATCGTCACCATGCTCACGGCGTTTCGAATCGGCTCAGGGAGCCGGCCGGACCCTATTATCTCTTCCAGCAGGTCGCGCGATTTGGGCCCCTGGAGCGAAATCATGGCTATTTCTTTGGTACGGTCGATCAGTTCAGCATCACCAAAGTCCTTCACAAGTGTCTGGAGGTGATTCCAGTCTTTGTCGCGGTTGGCGGCGTTGACTACCAGCAGATATTCATCGTCTATGAATTGATAGAGATATGCATCGTCTACGGCGCCGCCGGATTTGTTGGTGATGAACGTGTACTGAGCGCCTGTCTCTCTTCTATCGAGGGCCTGTGCGTTGTTGCTCAAGACGTGCTGGAGAAACTTTATTGCCCCGGCGCCACGGAGGATGAACCGGCCCATGTGTGAGACGTCAAAAAGCCCAGCCCCCTTGCGGGTGGCCAGATGCTCCTCCACAATGCCGGTGGGGTAGAAAATCGGCATCTCCCAGCCGCCGAATTCGACTATCTTGGCGCCCATGGCCACGTGTTGGTCGTAGAAAATCGTTCGTTGAAGCTTGCTCATATGTCACCCCATAAAAAAGAATCCTCCTGTCAAGAAGTCCCATCAACAGGAGGTCTCATCATGAATGAGAGCATATTAGCAGGCTCGAGGGTTTTCGTCAACTTTGCAATGCGGTATTTGCATACAAATGTGGTATGTGATAAGCGCTAAACCTTTCAGTCGTTATGCACCTCGTCCGCTAGACCGAAAAATCTTATACATGAAGAGGAGGAGTCGCTCATGAAGAAAATCAGCGAACTCGATCTGCCCGATGATATCCGCTATGCAGAGGATCACGAGTGGGCCAGGCTTGAAGGCGACAAGATAAGGACCGGCATTGACGACTATGCCCAGGACCAACTCGGAGACATTGTTTTCGTGGAACTACCACAGGTGGGTGACACCTTTAAGAAAGGGGAAGAATTTGCAACCGTAGAATCTGTCAAGGCCGTTTCCGAATGCTACCTGCCGGTGGGCGGAGAAATTACAGCCGTAAACACGGCCCTTGAAGAATCGCCTGAGCTGGTGAACAAAAGCCCATACGGCGATGGATGGTTCGTTGAGGTCAAGCTCAATGATCCGTCTGAGCTGGACGCCCTCATGACTAACAAAGATTACCTGGAAAAGCTGAAAGGAGCGGAGTAGATGCTTTACTTGCCTCATACCAGTGAAGATATTGCCTCAATGCTTCAGGTTGTGGGTGTTGCCGACCTGGATGATCTTTTTGCCACCGTCCCCGAGGATTGCCGTTTCAAGGGAGATCTGAATCTGCCGGAGCAGTTGACCGAGTGGGAACTAAATGACCGTATGGCCGCCTTTTCCAACACAATGGCCGTCTCTCCTGAGTACAAAGTTTTCATTGGGGCAGGAAGCTATGAACATTTCATTCCCGCCTCCGTGTCTTACCTTTTGGGCCGTTCTGAGTTTGTAACATCATACACTCCCTATCAGCCGGAAATGAGCCAGGGGACGCTTCAGGCGATTTATGAGTATCAGACGCTTGCCGCCCGGCTTGTCGGCATGGAAGTGGCAACCGCATCGCACTACGATGGCGCCACGGCCCTAGCCGAATCACTCCTTATGGCAATTCGCGTGACAAGACGAAGAAGAGTCGCTGTTTCAAGCCTGATTCATCCCCTGTATCGTCAAGTGGTTCGAACCTATTTTAAGCCCACCAGCTATGAGGTTGTGGAACTCGGCTATCTTGAAAACGGCCTGACAGATCTTGCCGCAACCGATGGCATGGACGATCTTGCAGCCGTTGCAATTCAGTCGCCCAATTTTTTCGGATGCATTGAGAACCTCCAGGCAGCAGGGGAAAAGGCTCATGACAGACAGGCCCTTTTTGTAGCTTCCTTTACGGAAGCCCTTTCTTACGGGCTCCTGAACCCCCCCGGCAGTCAAGGCGCAGACATTGTATGCGGAGAAGGCCAGAGCCTCGGCATCCCCTGTTCGTTCGGAGGACCGGCGCTCGGGGTGCTTGCAAGCAGAAAGAAGCATATGCGCAGCCTGCCCGGCCGCCTGGTAGGCCAAACCAAGGATCTGGACGGAAAAAGGGGCTTTGTCCTGACGCTTGCAACCCGCGAGCAGCATATTCGCAGGCAAAAAGCGACTTCCAATATCTGCACCAACAACAGCCTATGTGCCCTGGCGGCTGCAATGTATATGGCCTCTGTCGGGGGCGCCGGCATACGGGAGCTTGCCGGTCTCAACCATGACAAGGCCGAGTACCTTAAATCCGAACTCAAGAAGGCTGGATTCAAGATTCCATTTGGCGCGCCCACATTCAACGAATTCGTGGTGGAATTCCCCGAAGGCTTTAAGGCCACATACAAGCGTTTACTTGAGAAAAAGATAGTAGCAGGTCTGCCCTTGGCTTCCTACTATCCTGAGCTTGCCAACCACTGTCTCTTATGTGTGACGGAGGTCATGTCCAAGGAAGATATGGACAAGCTGGTCAGGGAGGTCAAGTCATGAAAGAACCTTTGGGCGCCACAGGTCTGATGCTTAATGAACCGCTCCTTTGGGAAAAAGGGAAAAAGGGAAGGTGTGCATTTTCACTTCCCAGACGTGACGTTGAACCACGCCCTCTTGACCGGGAGCTTACCGGCGAAGGCCCTGACTTTCCGGATTTGAGCGAGGTTGACATAGTCCGCCACTACACAAGGCTTTCCCAGTGGAATTTCGGGGTGGATACAGGCATGTACCCGTTGGGCTCATGCACCATGAAGTACAATCCGAAGACCAACGAAAAACAGGCAAGCCTTCCTGGCTTTACCGGAGCACATCCCCTGCTTCCGGCTGATCTGTGCCAGGGAGCGCTCAGGATGATGTTCGAGCTTGAGCAATATCTTGCAGAGATCACCGGAATGGACGCGATCACCCTTCAGCCTGCGGCAGGGGCCCACGGGGAGCTTTGCGGGATGCTTCTCATTCACGCATACCACAAAAGCAAGGGGTCGCAACGTTCAAAGATCATAGTGCCTGATACTGCGCACGGTACAAACCCTGCCAGTGCAGCCCTGTTCGGCTACCGGCCCGTACCTGTGACATCTAACGAGCAGGGGATGCTTTCCCCTGAGGCCGTTGCCGAGCTCATGGACGAAGACACGGCAGGAATCATGGTGACCAACCCAAACACGCTCGGCCTTTTTGAAGAAAATATCAGGGAAATAGCCGAAATCGTCCATTCCAAAGGTGGGCTGGTCTATTGTGACGGCGCAAACGTCAATGCGGTTATGGGTATTGTAAAAATGGGCGAGACCGGGGTTGACGTGATGCAACTGAACCTGCACAAGACCTTTTCAACGCCGCACGGGGGAGGAGGGCCCGGCTCCGGTCCTGTGTGTGTCAACAAGCATCTTGAACCGTTTCTTCCTGTTCCGCGGGTGGTTGAGGAAAACGGCAAATACGCGCTTTCGGAAAACTATCCTGAATCGATAGGCAAACTGCAAGCCTTTCACGGAAGTTTTGGGGTGATGATAAAGGCATACAGTTATATATGCAGTATGGGGCCTGAGAATTTGAAGAAGGCAAGCCAGCTTGCCGTATTGAATGCAAACTATGTCAAAGAGAAGCTAAAAGGGACATTGCATCTTCCCTATGACAGGCCTTGCATGCACGAATGCGTCTTTTCAGATAAAGATCAGGCCGCCGATAATGTCACAACCCTTGATATGGCCAAGCGCCTCATGGATTACGGATTTCATCCGCCCACCATCTATTTTCCTCTGGTAGTACACGGCGCCATAATGGTGGAGCCGACCGAGACAGAGTCCAAGGAGAATATTGATCAGTTTATTGAGGCATTCAAGGCCATCGCACGTGAGGCCGGACAAAGTGCGGACTTGCTCCACGGGGCGCCAAAAAACTGCAAAGTAAAAAGACTCGATGAGGTAACCGCTGCCAGGAAGCCATGTTTGGCGGGATAACCGGATGCATCAGACCGAATTTTCAAAGGACTAAATTGCTACGAGACTGATAATATGAACGAAGCCGCAACCAGGAACACCCCTTTAGAAATAGTAATCGTCGGGCTCGGCGTGGGTGGGCTTTATGCCTCAAAGAGCGCGCTTGGCTTTAACCGGAAATGCCGTGTAACAATTATTGAAAAGAGGGACTTTGATCAGTTCTCCCCTTGCGGACTTCCCTTTGTCATCGAGGGGGTAATCAAAGACTTTGAGGAGCTAAAGTACGATGTGCCTGAAATAGGAGACAAGCTTACCAAGCTCCTTCATCATGAAGTTGTCTCTGTTGACGGCAAGAAAAAGACAGTCAAGGCTGCAGACCTTGCCACTTCAGAAGAAAAGGAGATCAGATACGATTCGCTCATACTTGCAACCGGTGCATCCCCCGTCAATCTGCCGCTCCCAGGCGCAAAGGAGCTTTTGGGGAAAGGTGTCCATTTTGTATCGAACATAGAAAACAGCAATGCCCTTCTTAAGGCCGCAAGATCATCGAAGAAAAAGAGTGCGGTAGTTGTGGGCGGAGGCGCTGTGGGTCTTGAGGTAGCTGTGGCACTAAAGAGACTGGGGTTCGATGTCGCAGTCACCAAGAGGACCCCGGACCCGTTTCCCCGCAACCTGGACCCGGAGATGGGAAAGATTGTAGTTGAGCATTTGGAAAAACTGGGGATAAGGGTTCTTTTCGGAAAAGGCATAGACCGGATCAACGGTGCCCAGAGAGTGGAATCTGTGGAGATCGCCGGGGAGACCATCGGCTGCGACATAGTCGTCATGGCCGCAGGGGTGAGCGGGAACACGAAGCTGGCCGACATCGTTGGTGCGAAAACTGAAAAAGGCCTGGTCGTGGTGAACAACAGGATGGAAACATCCGTTGAAAATGTCTATGCTGTTGGAGATCTTGTCCAAACCTATTCCCGCATAGATGAGACTCCTGCTACGATGCAGCTTGCCACATCAGCCTATCGGCAAGGGATGACGGCAGGAATAAATGCTGCCGGAGGAAACACCTTTTATCCGGGGGCGCTGAATACCTTTGTTGCGTTCATCGGTGGCCTGGAAATCGCCTCGACCGGATATTCTCTACAGACTGCAAAGAGCCTGGGTTATGATGCAAAGGCAGTATCTACCAAGCGAGACACAAAGCCACATTACATGCCCGATGCAAAAGAGATAAATCTTAGGGTCATCGTCGATGCAAAGGACGGCAAGATCCTGGGCGCACAGGCTGTGGGAAAAGAAGGGGCCGGCTGGAGAATCAACGTCTTTGCCCTTGCCGTGCATGGCGGCATGACGCTTTACGACCTTGTGGACGCCGAACTTTCCTACAGTCCGCCTGTCTCACAGATGTATGATCCTATCTCGCAGGTCGCAGAGATCGGCCTCAAGAGACTCCGGCTCCCTCCAAAAAAATGCAAAAAGGTTTTCTTGCCGTCTACTTGATAATGGTCTCTTAGCTGCAAAAATCGTAACAATTTAGGTCGTTGAAAACACGGTCGCTCCAACGAATCCGGTTGTTTCATAAAAAAACACGAGTTTCACAACTAACGGACTAATACCAACCATACTGATGCTCGCGCGATTTGACAAAAGATGGCTTTGCGTTGAGCTTCCTGCCACAGAGTACAGGGAGGCGTGGGATCTTCAGGTCAGCATTGTGGATGCAAGAAAAGACAGAAGCATTGACACAAATGTTGTCTTATTGTTGGAGCACCCGCCGGTTTTTACCATCGGCAACAGGGGCGGGCTGGACAACCTGAGGGTGTCGAGGGGTTTTCTGGCAAAAGCAGGCATCGGGGTGATTCAGGTGCAACGGGGGGGAAACATTACTTTTCACGGGCCCGGCCAGCTCATTATGTATCCCATAATCGATCTTCACTCTCCCAGGCAGACAGTGACCGATTATGTTGAAAATCTCGAAGAAGTCATGCTTCGAACTGCTTCAGACTGGGGGATCAAGGCTGAGAGGAATTCTGCCAACAGGGGGATATGGGTAGGCAATAATAAATTGGGCAGCGTCGGCATAGCTGTTCGCCATGGGATTTCCTTCCACGGCATGGCATTCAACGTCAATCTCTCGCTGGAGCCTTTCGGCTGGATAAACCCCTGCGGTCTTCAGGATACCGGCACGACGTCCATGGCCCAGGAGCTTTCACATAAAGTATCAATGGATCAAGTACGCAACAGCGTAAAACGGCATGTGGAGGCGCTTTTCGGGGTTGAGCTTGTCATGACAAGCCTGGCAGAATTGCAGGGTCATTTGAAAAGCTGACTGTTCACCGTCTCAAGAAATCGGGGCAAAAAGATTATCTCAGGGATCTCTGTGTGCTCGGGCGAGTCAAAGGAGCGGGCGAGAGAACGAAATGATTGAGCAACAGAATTCGAAAATGCACACACGAAAACCACGCTGGCTGAAGCGGAGTCTCCCGGCGGGGCCTGCATGCGAAAAAGTGAGGGGGCTGCTGAACAAAAGCAGGCTTCACACCGTGTGCCAGGAAGCAAAATGTCCCAATATCTGGGAGTGTTTTTCCAAACAGACTTCAACCTTTCTGATTATGGGCCCCTCATGCACGCGCAATTGCCGTTTCTGCGCGGTGGAACACGGGCCCCAGGGCCCGCCCGATCCCGGAGAACCGGCCAGGGTGGCCGAAGCTGCGCAAAGGATGCAGTTGAGCTATGTAGTCATTACCTCTGTTACCCGCGACGATCTTGCCGACGGTGGCGCCGCACATTTTGCAAAAACAATTAAAGAGATCCGCAAAAGGATCCCCGATGCGCTTGTGGAGGTCTTGATACCCGATTTTCAGGGCGACACAGATTCGCTTCACACAGTCATGGCGGCCCGTCCGGATGTTTTGAACCATAACATTGAAACCGTCCTGCGTATTTATCCGTTGGTTCGGCCAGAGGCCGACTACCGTCGCTCACTCGAACTGCTAAAGCGAGCCGCACAGTACGATCGTGCCATCCCAGCGAAATCAGGCATTATGCTCGGCCTTGGAGAACTTGCAGAAGAACTCAAACAAACGCTGCAAGATCTTCTTGATGCCGGTTGCCGCATCCTGACTCTTGGTCAATATCTTCAGCCCACAAGGGAGCACTTACGGGTTGAGCGATTTATTCGCCCGGAAGAATTTGACAACTGGAAGGATACAGCTCTTGAAATGGGATTTTCAGAAGTTGCCAGTGCGCCGTTTGTGCGGAGTTCTTATCATGCAAGAGATCTCTATAGGGCCGTAAGACTTTGACCCGCCCGTTATGCAAAGACCATATCCTCTTCTATCAGGCTTCCATCGGCAACAGCGACCGGCTTGTCCGTACGATTGGCAATTGCCACCTTTGCCTTGATCGAAACCCCTTTGCCAAAGGTAACGTCGCCCTTGACATCTAGAGCAGCACACTCGAGCAGGGAAGGGGCGCCATGGGGAAAACGGGCCCTAAGCTGGTCGATTTTCTTATAGTACCTGCTGTCAAGCCTTAGTACCAGTGTGCCCAGCCTTCTTTTCGGATTTTGGATCACACGGCTGTCATCTGTGAGCACATAGCAATCGGACCAGAGGGCAAGAAGGTCCTGGCATTTCTTGACGGGAGCAAACCGGGATCTCGGCACCCGTATTGCTGCAGCCTCCTCAAAAACGGAAATCGCCGATCCCATGGCGGTCTCCAGTTGATAGACCGGCGGGGAGGATTCATCTTTAGGATCGACCGTTTTGGGGTTTCTGATCATGTCAAGGCGAATCACGTTGTTATGCGCATCGAGCAATTCCTTGAGGGCCGCCATATTTATCCAGATGGTGTTCGTATTAAAATACTTGTATACTTTGACATCCTGGAATTGACTTAACTCGTCTTCAGGGCACTGGGCAATTTCCCTCAGCGTGAGCCGGCCGTTCTTAAGACGGGCAAGGTGTCCCCCTTTGCTGTCAGCCTCGGTTCGGTCCGCCACCTCCATCATAAAGGCAAAGTTATTCTCGGCAAAATAGCCCAGAATGGTCTCGTCCATGACGGCGCCAAGGTTGTCCGAATTCGAGATAAACGCATAAAGAATGCCCGCATCCAGCAGCTTTTTGAGCATTCCCGATGTCACCAGTGCAGTGTATATGTCTCCGTGGCCGGGCGGATTCCACTCCAGGTCGGGATCAGCAGGCCATGTGGCAGGGGTCAGCCCTTCCTGAAACACCTTGGGGAATTTGTGCTGTAAGAAACTCAGGGGGATAGGCCCGGCAGCAAGATCGCCGTATGAGGCAAGGGCTTCAAGGGTGTCTGCTTCGGTGCTGAAGCTATTCATGAAAACCACGGGTAGCCTGACCCCATACTCTTGTCTGTAGATAAGGATCTGCCTTGCAATGATATCCAGGAAGGCAAGGTTGTCCTTGACAGTAAGGAGCGATTTGGCCCGTGACAGGCCCATGCTCGTGCCGAGCCCCCCATTCAGTTTGATGACGACCGATTTTCCCACAGCCGCCCGCCCCGCTTCCTTCAGCCCGGTAAGCTTTTCCACATCAGCGATCTCACCTTCTGCAACCGGATCGATGTCCGCGTTTGAGATGAGCCCGGTTTCACCTCTGACCAACAGCGTGTAATAATGCCTGAAAGTATCAACAACGATTGGTGGCAGGCCGTTTCTTTCCATTTTCTCGGCAAACGGTTGAAACTGTTTAGCCGTTTCTGCCTCCAATTGATTGTGATTTTTCATGGCGGCTTGCTCCGTGTTTCAGGGAACAGGGGGTGGCGGCTGGCCGCCAAGGATATAGCTCATGATAGGCCCAAGAGTGACTATGTATATGACGACCGTTATGGCGATGGCCAAAAAAGACTGGGAGAGCTTGATAGAAAAGGTGCGGCTAAGCCCCAGGGCGATCAGATAAAACCGGTAAAGCTGCAAGAGCAGGCCTATGACGGGAATCCAGGAAAACAGCGCCGTGGCTGCTGCATAGGCGTTTACCCTGAGGGAGAGTTCATATGTGCCCGATGCCTTGAAAAGCCTTGTGATGATGAAAAAGAGAATGCCTGCCGTCACAAAGGGCATCAGTATCCCATTGATTAAATTAAAGATTATAATGGTTGGCTTGGCAACAAACAGGCTGACAATTAAAGTATGGATAAGGACGCAGCAGATGAGAAAGATTAGCGGATTTCGCAGCCCCCCTTCGGTTTTCATCTTCTCATAGAAGAATCCCGGAGAAAGTAGAACGGTCTTTACTACGAGAAAAAGACTGCCCAGGAAATTGCTGGGTGTAAAGTCAATCTGCGCATTCTGCTCCGGGGATATCATGGGGCATGCCTTACCGTATCAGTTGAAAGTCTGTGATATAGGGATTGTGGTTCTTTTCAAGTGCAATGGTTGAAGAGGGGCTCCCTCCATAATTGTGGCCCGGCCAGACAATGGTATCATCCGGAAGAGAGAGTATCTTCTCTTGAATAGAGCGCAACAGCGTCTCCATAGAGCCGCCCGGCAGGTCGGTTCTCCCCACCGCACCTACAAAAAGCGTGTCTCCGGTGAAAAGATTGTTTTCCCCGTGCAGGCAGATTCCGCCGGGGCTGTGACCAGGGGTATGCAACACGGAGAGTTCCTTTTCGCCAAAAGCGATGGTATCCCCATCCTGCAAGACGACGTCTGCCGGAGGAGACGACTCAAAGCCCATCTGCCTGGCCATGGATTGCCCATCGGGCGTATTGAAAAGCCGATCGTCCAGGGCGTGCATATATATCTTCGCCCCAGTGAGCTCCACGATCTTGCGGTTGCCGCAGGTATGATCAGGATGACCGTGGGTGTTCACCACCGATTCAATGGTAAGGCCAAGGGCGCGAGCCGTATCGATGATGCGCCCTTCGTCGCCTCCGGGATCGATCAATAGGGCCTTTTGGGTGGCCTTGCATGCCAGGATATAGCAAAACACCTCCATAGGCCCTACTTTGAGCTGCTTGATAATCATCTTTTGCAACACCCGTCATTTTTCTATTCAACTTCGACCGGCACCACCCAGCCGAAGGGGTCCTCGGCCCGGCCGTACTGAATGTCCGTGATAGTTTCATAAAATCTATGGGCCATGGGGCCAACTCCACCATTGCCCACCGTAATCACCTCATCTTGCCATGCGAGATAACTCACCGGAGAAATGACGGCAGCAGTGCCGGAGCCGAATATCTCTTGAAGGCTTCCGTTCTTCTGCGCTGTCATGACCTCATTAATTGTGATGGGTCGTTCAGATGCAGGAATGTCCCAGTGTCTTGCCAGCTCAAGAACGGAGTCGCGTGTAATTCCCGCCAGGATACTCCCACCGAGAGGCGGAGTCACGAGTTGCCCATCAATTACAAAGAATATATTCATGGTGCCCACCTCTTCGATGTAGCGATGCTCGATGGCATCCAGCCACAACACTTGGGTGTAACCCGCCTGCTTGGCCACCTCGGCGCCATAAAGACTGGCCGCATAGTTGGCTGCCGTCTTGGCCTCGCCCAGACCGCCGCGCACTGTTCGAACGTATTTGTTTGTAACCCATATCTTTACAGGGTTGAACCCCTCTCGATAGTAGGCTGCGACCGGAGATAAAATGACAAAGAGGCGATAGGTGCGCGAGGGGCGCACCCCCAGGTAGGAGTCCATGGCAACAATAGAAGGACGAATGTACAGGGAGGTTTCAGGGGCGCTTGGAACCCAGTCTTTGTCAATTGCGACAAGCTTTTTTATGGCATTCAGGATAAACGTCTCATCAACCTCGGGGATGCATACAAACCGTGCCGATCGATTGAACCTGGCCATGTTGCGCTCAGGTCTAAATAGCTGGATCTTGCCGTTGCCGGCTCGGTATGCCTTCAGGCCTTCAAAGATGGCCTGGCCGTAATGAAGGACCATGGTGGCCGGGTCCATGACAATGGGGCCGTAAGGTTCTATGCGCGCATTGTGCCATCCGGACTCCGGCGTGTAGTCCATGTTGAACATGTGGTCGGAAAAGATTTGCCCAAACCTCAACTCCGAATCACCCGGACGTTTCCCGGGTGTTTTAACCCTTTCTATCCTCAGTTCCATTTCCCGTTTCCCTCTTTCCGGTCCGACACAAAGCTCAAAGTTTCCATAGAAAAAGTCCTGTTTGCTCGTCGTACTCCCTTGTCAAAGACCCTCCCACAAGTTCCTGAAAGTATATCTCTGCTGCATAGACCATGGTTTCCGAGAAAATGTGCCCTCCTACGGTCCGGCCGTCAATATCGGCAAACACGCCATGGCCGTTGACGGCGGGCTTGCCGTTTTTCAGTGAAACATTGCCGGTACAATGGACGATTTCGAGCGCCTCCTCCTTCTTGAAAGTAACGTATACCTGTTGGTTATGGTCGAATGATCCAAGGGTGGCCGATGTAACAGATCCGACAATGGAGAATACAGCGGTCTTAATGGAATGATCCGCACAAAAATCCTCTACGGCTTTGATGAGGTCCTTGCCCCAGGGGAGCCTCCCCATCATAGAGCGGCCTGCCGTAAACTCCGATGCCACTATGCGATCTGCGTCCTCCATGCAAACATCTCATTGCCTGTGAGCTGTGCACAAAATATCTACCATCAGCTTAAATAGCACAACTGGGTTGTAAATCAAGCCGCTTGTGCTATTTACTATTCTTATTGACTGCTTAAGGCTCCGATGTTAGATAGTCGACAATCGCGATGGATCTCAATGCCCTAAGACAACTCTTGGAATCGGTCGCTTGCGGCCGTACAACCATAGAGGATGCTGTTTCAAGATTAAAGCGCCTCCCCTTTGAAGATCTGGCTTATGCGCGAGTGGACCACCACCGTTCTTTGAGAAAGGGCTTCCCGGAGGTTATTTTCGGGCAATCCAAATCACCCGAGCAGATCTTGGGGATTATGAAGGCCATGGTCAAGCAAGGGGACACGGTGATGGTTACTCGCCTTTCCCCGGAAAAGGCCGGAACCATAACTGCCGAATATCCCGATGCCGCCTATCACGCCGATGCACGCGTGCTGGTGCGTAGATCTCTGCCTGCCAAGCCTGCCGGCAAGGGGCTTATCATGGTGATTGCAGCAGGCACCTCGGATATTCCCGTGGCCGAAGAGGCGGTTGTTACTGCAACGACCATGGGACACAAGGTGAGGAGCCTTTACGATGTGGGGGTATCCGGAATCCATCGCTTAATGGGTCGGGATGAGTTCTGGGGCAAGGCCTCGGTCTTTGTAGTGGTAGCCGGCATGGAGGGTGCGCTTCCCAGTGTCGTGGGGGGGCTTGTAGACAAACCGGTGATTGCCGTTCCTACCAGCGTGGGCTACGGAGCGAGCTTCGGCGGGATCACGGCCATGCTGGCCATGCTCAACAGCTGCGCTTCCAATGTAAGCGTGGTAAACATAGACAATGGCTTCGGCGCCGGCTACATTGCGGCCCTAATCAACAGCCTGGCAAACTTGTATTGAAGCTGAAGGCTCAAAGTGTATAGTTCAAGAGCTTCACACACATACAACCTTTCAACTTTGAGCTTTCAACTTTGAGCCTTCATCAAGAAGCCATTTCACAGCGGCCATGAGGTCATCGGCCACATAATCAGGCGTTATACCGGCATCTTGGCAAATACGTTCCGTCTCCTCACCGTGACCCGTGCGAACCAGTATTATCCTTCCGCAACCTGTCAGACGGCCAATGCGCATGTCCTTAAGGCTGTCCCCCACCACGCAGGTTTCGGAAAGATTCAGCCCATAGTCGGTTTGTGCCCTGTAAATTAAGCCCGGTTCAGGCTTGCGGCAGCTACAGTCGTCCTCGGGAAGATGAGGACAATAGTAGATGGCTTCTATGTTGCCGCCACGGGCGGCCAAATCTGCGGTCATCTTATCATGGATCTCTTGAAGCTCGGCATCTGTGATCATTTTTCGATTGACCGCAGATTGATTTGTGATCACAATGATGCAGTACCCGTTGAGGGTCAAGAGCTTCATTGCCTCAAGGCTGCCCGGCAAAAATTCGAACTCAGACCAACCCTTCACATAATCCGGGCGCTCCTTGTTGATAACACCGTCTCTGTCTAGAAAAATAACCTTCACTTTTTTCATCCTTGCAGCAATAGATACTTGACATCCTATTGAATTTGATGCATATACAATTTTACGAGGCTAATGTCACGCAACAACGACTACCAATCGGCGCGAAAGGAGCTGACCTTATGGCCCTAACCAAAGACCAGATCATCAATGACGTTTACCTGAAACTTGGCCTAAGGAAAAACCACGCAAGACAAGTAGTCGAGCAGCTCATGGAAATCATGAAGCGCACCCTGGAAAGTGGTGAAGACCTTCTCATAAGTGGTTTTGGGAAATTTGTCGTCAAAGAAAAGAGGGCCCGCAGGGGGCGCAACCCGCAGACGCGTAAGGACCTGCAGTTGCGCGCCCGAAGGGTAGTCGTCTTTAAGACTTCGGGCGTGTTAAGAAAAAAGATTAACTCGCCCTAACGCGCCACGACAATAGTGTTCGGATATCCATCCGCTTCCAGCATCTTTTCGTACTGCTTAGCCCGATCAAGGGTTGTACATCTTGCAACCCGCACCCTGTAAAAGGTGTCGTTGCCGCCATCATAGACGACAATATAGGCGTCTTCGTATGTCTGTGCCAGCTTGTTCTTGAGCCTAAGCGCGTTCTCTTTATCCCTGAAGGATCCTACCTGGATGGTAAAATCGCCGACGTAGTAATTGCCGGAGACGAATGTGCGCTGAACCTTGCCGTTGACCGTGGTCTCATTCGGTACGCCTAATACAACGATCTCCACGTGGGCGGTGCCGGGGCCTACCAAACCAATTTTTTTTGCAGATCCATACGACAGGTCAATGATCCGCCCCCGTACAAAAGGCCCCCGGTCGTTTATTCTGACGTCCACCTCCCTGCCGTTCGTTAAATTATGAACCCTGACGTAGGTTCCCATGGGCAAGGTCTTGTGAGCCGCTGTGCAGGCATACATATCATAAGCCTCGCCGTTTGATGTCTTCCGACCGTGAAACTCCCTCCCGTACCACGATGCCATCCCTCTTTGGCGAAAGCCGTTGCCATGTCTCATGGGTTGATACCATCGCTTGCCGATCTTGTATGGAGCAGGATATCCAGGCTGCGGGGACGGCCTTTTTTCCGGCGCGGCACAGCTCAACAAAAAGAACAGCAGGCCAACGCAAGCTGGAAACGGCAAGTTGAAGGACCTAAACATCTCTATTCAATTGGCGGGACTGTCCGTTGAAAGTTGTCAGTACTCCTTTGAATGAGGAATATCTTCTTCTGGAATGATACATACCCCTTCACAAAGGCAAATTGTCGTGTTTTTTCGCAGGCATGCGGTCTCGCTTGTTTCCAAGGGACTCCAGTGCCCTGATCAACTTGGGGCGCGTCTGCTCCGGCAGGATAATCTCATCGATGAAGCCTCTTTCTGCCGCGCGATACGGACTGGCAAAAGTTCTGCGGTACTCTTCGATCATCTCGGCTTCCTTTTTTGCCGGATCTTCGGCAGCACCGATCTCCCTTTTAAAGACGATGTTCACAGCCCCTTCCGGCCCCATCACGGCTATCTCTGCCGAGGGGTAAGCAAAATTGATGTCTCCCCACAGGTGCTTGCTCGACATAACTATGTATGCCCCACCGTATGCCTTGCGCGTGATAACGGTAATCTTTGGCACCACGGCTTCGCAGTATGCATAGATAAGCTTTGCACCGTGCTTTATGATTCCCCCAAATTCCTGAGCCGTGCCGGGGAGAAACCCGGGCACATCGCAGAAAGTGATGAGTGGAACGTTGAAACAATCGCAGAATCGAACAAATCTGGCGCCCTTGATGGATGCGTTGATATCGAGGCACCCCGCAAAGAATGAGGGTTGGTTTGCCACCACTCCCACGGTCCTCCCGTTCAGGCGGGCAAAACCGATAATGATGTTGGGTGCATACCTGGCCTGCACCTCAAAGAAATAATGGTTGTCAACCGAGGACTCGATAATCGTGCGCATGTTATAGGGTTGCCTGGGGTTTTTCGGAACGATTTCTCGCAGCCCCATATCGGTTCGGTCAGGATCATCTGTAGGTTCAACATCCGGGGGGAGCTCTCGCCAGTTCTGAGGCAGGAAGCTCAAAAGCTCACGAATCATGGCCAGCACAGTCGGGCCGTCTTTTCCGCTAAAATGGGCGACCCCGCTCGTAGCGTTGTGGGTCAAGGCGCCTCCCAGCTTTTCAGGGGTAACCTCCTCGTGAGTCACGGCCTTGATCACCTGGGGACCCGTGATAAACATGTAGCTGGTATTTTCTACCATGAAGACAAAATCGGTCAGGGCGGGGGAATAGACCGCCCCGCCGGCACACGGTCCCATAATGGCTGAAATTTGTGGGATAACGCCGCTGGAAAGGACGTTTCTCATGAATATGTTGCCGTATCCGGCCAGGCTGGAGACCCCTTCCTGGATGCGAGCGCCTCCTGAATCGTTCAGGCCGATGAGCGGGGCTCCGTTTTTGCGCGCAAGGTCCATCACCTTGCAGATCTTCTCACTTACAGCAAGGCTTAAAGATCCTCCCAAGATGGTGAAGTCTTGGGCAAAGACATAGACCAGGCGGCCATTGATGCGGCCGTATCCGGTTACGACCCCGTCACCCGGAAACCTCTTTTTGTCCATGCCGAAATCTGTGGATTGGTGGAGGACAAACTTGTCCATCTCTTCGAAACTGTCTTTGTCGACAAGCTGATGAATTCGTTCCCGCGCCGTCAGCTTCCCCTTTTTGTGCTGGGTATCGATCCGATCCTGACCACCACCGAGTTCGGCCTCGGCATGTTTTTCAAGCAATGTTTGAATCTTATCTTCGTTCGTCATGAATCGTCTCTCCACTTTTCGTATAACGACCCGGCCTATCCTTGATCTATCACCAAGAGGATATCGTCGGTTGACACGCTATCGCCCACCTTGACCAGAATCTCCTTAACGGCGCCGTCTACAGGTGCAGGGATCTCATTTTCCATTTTCATGGCCTCGATCTTAACTACTGGTGTGCCGGCTGCCACGCTATCGCCAACAGAAACCATGACCTCCAATACCAGGCCCGGCATGGGTGCAATGACCTGACCGCCCGAAGGGACCGAGGCGACGGGCGCCAGAGGGGGCTCGGGCGCCGACGGAGCCTGCCATTGTATCTCAGGCGTAGGAGGCATTGGTCCAGGAGTCCCCGGCACGGCAGCCCCTGCGGCCTTTTTGACGTCAATCTCATAAGGCTTGCCGTCTACTTTGACCAGGGCCCGCTTGCCGTCGAACTTCTCGACGTCTACCTTATAAGCTTTGCCTCCGACCGTTAGCTCAAAAGTATTCATGTCTTTAAAGCTCACCATTTTTTTCCATTTTCATGAGGTTTTCGAATCTTATATCAACGCCCAGCACCCCTGCGATTTCATCCTGCTCGTCGTGTATGGGGCCCGATACGGTAATGCACAGATATCTACTGTATTTTGAAATGTAAAAATTAGTAACATGGACCTTGCCGTCCTTTACCGGACTGATGAACCAGTCACGGTCGGAGAGGTCTTCACCTATGACTGCACCCTTATATTTCGCCTTGTCAACGATGTCAGTAATGTTCTTGGTGGTGCGGCAGCCCTCCTTGTCCGTGATGTAGATGAACTGAACATAAGGATGCCTTTCCAGTACGGCTTCCAGGATGGGCTCCTGTTTGGCCGGGCCCATGGAGCGTATTTCAGGCAACTGTATCAGCCTTTCCACCAGATGGGCAGCCAGATCATAGGCTCCGGTCTTCAATTTGTCAAAGGTAGAGACAAAGTATTCCGGCAGATACTTGTGGGCCAGGTGTGACATCTCCTCCTTGGACATGGAAGTGACTCGTCCCTGTTTGTACTGTTCCTGTACGGCCTTGTGGATCTTTATTATACCGGGATGAGTTTTGCCTGCCTTTTCACCTTCGGCCAAATCCAGATGGGTGTTTATCCAGTGGGCGATACCGGCTGCGCCGGATTTGTCGGTTACTACCACATCAACAGGCCGATCCAGCATCTTCCTTGTGTCGAAGATATTGTAAATCTCTTCATTCTTTATCAGGCCATCGGCATGGATGCCCGCACTTGTGGCATTGAAGTCTGCTCCCACAAAAGGATAGTTTTGTGGAATATGATACTCCAGGGCACTTTCGAAATAGTCGGCAATTTCTGTTATGACCCTGGTGTTGACCCCGTTGGTTTTTCCGGTAAGACCAATGTATTCTATGATTAATCCTTCAACCGGGGTGTTGCCGGTCCTTTCTCCAAATCCGAGCAGCGTTCCGTTAATTGCCCCGCATCCATAGAGCCATGCGGTGGTGGCATTAATGAAGCCCTTGTGAAAATCGTTATGACCGTGCCACTCAAGAAGGCGGCCGGGCAGCCCTGCTTCCTCAATAAGAACACGCACCAGCTTGGGCACACTCCTGGGCAAGGAGGCCCCTGGGTAACTCAGACCGAAGCCCAGGGTGTCGCACATGCGTATCTTCACGTCAATGCCGCTTTCTTCCCGCAATTTCATGAGTTCGATTGCAAATGGTATGCAGAACCCGTAAATGTCCGATCGGGTGATGTCTTCAAAGTGGCAACGTGGTGCAATGCCAGCGGAAAGGGCCTCTTTGACCACCCCCAGATAGAAATCGGCTGCCTGTGACCTTTTCATATTCAACTTGTAGAAGATGTGATAGTCGGATACCGAGGTCAGTATCCCTGTCTCGCGGAGCCCCAGATCCTTAACCAGGGCCAGGTCCTTCTTGTTGGCTCGAATCCAGCCGGTAATCTCCGGATAGGCGTGTCCCAGCTCACGGCACCTCTCCACTGCCTCCTTGTCCTTGTCGCTATAGAGGAAAAATTCACTCTGCCGGATGACCCCTTTGGGCCCTCCAAGGCGGTGGAGCAACTCAAAGATATGGACAATTTGTTCAACAGTATATGGCGGGCGAGCCTGCTGCCCGTCCCTGAAGGTGGAGTCCGTGATAAAGAACCCCCTGGCAGGGTTGGGAGTGACAATCTTGAGATCAAAGTCTATACGCGCTACCTCGTCATACGGGAACACATCCCGCTGCAAATTCGGTTCATCGACCTCATGTATCCGATGTTGCCAGAACTTGGAGTGTGTGTGAACCAAGACACCCCTGTCTTCATCCCATTGTGCCATAAACAAGCCTCTTTCTTTTTCGTCTATTCGCTTCTTAGCGCCAAAGCGTACAGAAAAAGGGTATCCAGCAAGATCTGAATACCCCCCTTGCATATTTGCATTAAAACTTGGTTCGAAGCATCACCCAACCTTCAGGGCAGGGGTTGCTTTGTGGCTGTTAGGCTCGACATTTACCACAACGGCGCCGGATTTTGCAAGGGTAAAGTGCGGGCGACATCCGGGTCAACAATGGCCGCTGGAGACCCCTCTGAGACTTTGCCTAGTTGTTGGGCAGCGCGGTCTTCAACACCTCGTCCATGGTTTCGACGAAATGGAACTGAGTCGCTTTGCGGACCTTCTTGGGCACATCTTCGAGGTCCTTCTCGTTCCACTTCGGCAGGATGATCTTCTTGATTCCGGCGCGGTGCGCGGCAAGCACTTTCTCCTTGATTCCTCCCACCGGAAGGACCAGGCCCCTCAAGGTAATTTCACCGCTCATGGCCAGGTTGCCGTCCACGGTCTTATCAGTAAGGAGAGAGGCCAGGGCGGCCAGCATGGTGACCCCCGCTGACGGGCCATCCTTGGGGATGGCGCCGGCCGGAACATGGATATGAATATCCTGCTTATCGTAGAAGTCTTCGGGGATGCCGAGTTCTTTGGCATGGGAACGGATGAAGCTGAGGGCCGCAGTAGCAGATTCTTTCATGACATCTCCGAGCTGACCGGTCAGTGTCAAGCCGTGCTTCCCCTTCATCTTGGTCGCCTCTACAAATAGCAGGTCGCCGCCTGTCTGGGTCCAGGCCAGGCCCGCTGCCACACCGGGTGCTGATATTCGCTCGCTTACCTCGGAACGAAACCGGACAGGTCCCAAGAATTTATGCAGGTCCATTGCCTTGATGTGTGCAAGCTTCTGGGCCCCTTCCGCAACCTTGCAGGCCACGCCGCGACATATGGCCGCAATTTCGCGTTCCAGGTTCCTGAGCCCGGCCTCCCTGGTATAGCCTGATATGATGCGCCTTATGGCGTCTGCGGTGATGGCAAGCTGTTGCCGTGTGAGGCCGTGTGCCTCCAACTGGCGAGGGGTGAGATAGCGTTGAGCGATCTTCACCTTTTCGTCTTGCGTATAGCCCGGCAGGCTCAGTTCCTCCATACGGTCTCGAAGGGCCGGGGGGACGGTGTCCAGGATGTTGGCGGTGGTAATAAACATCACCTTGGAAAGGTCAAATGGTACGTCGAGATAATGATCGGAAAAAGAAAAGTTCTGCTCCGGATCGAGCACCTCCAGGAGGGCCGAAGAAGGGTCGCCCCGAAAATCAGCCCCCACTTTGTCGATCTCATCCAGCATGAAGACAGGGTTATTGCTCTCGGCACGCCTGATTCCCTGGATGATTCGTCCGGGCAGGGCGCCCACATAGGTCCGACGGTGGCCGCGTATTTCGGCCTCATCCCGCACCCCGCCCAGCGATATGCGGACAAACTTTCTGCCCAGTGCCCTGGCAATGGAACGCCCCAGGGAGGTCTTGCCGGTGCCTGGTGGGCCTACAAAGCAGAGTATCGGACCTTTAGAGTCGGGTTTGAGCTTTCGAACAGCCAGGTATTCTATGATCCGCTTCTTGACTTTTTCCAGATCGTAATGGTCTTCATCCAGGACCTTCTGGGCACTCTTTATGTCCAAGACGTCTTCCGTGCCTTCGTTCCATGGAAGGATGGTCAGCCAGTCAAGGTAGGTGGAAGCGACGGTGTATTCGGATGAAGACGGGTGCATGCGACCCAGGCGTTCCAGCTCCCGTTCGGCCTCTTTCCTGGCCAACTCGGGCAGATTCTTCTCTTTGATCTTGGCCCGGTACTCCTCAACATCTACCTTGCCTTCGTCTTTTTCGCCAAGCTCTTCCTTGATCGCCTTAAGCTGTTGCCGCAAGTAGAATTCACGCTGGGCCTTGTCCATATCCTGCTTGACCTGAGACTGGATCTTCTGTCCCAACTCAAGGACCTGAAGCTCTCGGTTTATCAATCGCATGACCTCTTTGAGGCGTTCTTTTACGTCTTGAGTCTCAAGGATCTTTTGTTTGTCTTCTTTGACTATGTTCAGGCTCGATGCAATGAGGTCGGCCAACATCCCGGCTTCGTCGAGCGATTTGGCCAAAGCAGCCAACTCCCTTGGAAGGTATGGAGAAAGATCCAAGACCTTTTGAAAGAGGCCCACCAGGTTGCTCATCATGGCATCTATTTCAATGTCCTTGACGGTTAGCTCAGGGATGGGCTCGATCTTGGCACGAAGATACGGCTTGTCCGAAAGGTATTCCTCTATTCGGAACCGGCCGATGCCCTGAACAAGGAGTTGAGTCCCTTTCTCGTCGGGCTTGGACATCTTCAAGATCAAGGCGGAAGTGCCCACCCGGTAAAGGTCCTCTGGCTTGTGGGAAGCCTCCAGGTCTTTCTTCTTGGATGCAACGACCCCGATGAGACGGTCCTTGGCCATGGCGTCATCCACCGATTTTTGTGATTCCTCTCCGTGAACCACAATGGGAAGGACCATCCTGGGAAAGAGCGTCAGATCCATGACCGGCAAGATCGGCAAGACTTTCGGGGTCTCCCCGGCCTCCTCTGATTGTAGGTAAGATTGGTTGTCCGGCTCCGGCATCATAACCCTAATCTCCTGATCGTTCGATTTGTTCGTCAACAGGAATCTGAATCTGAAATAGGAATCTGACGGACCTGCTCGCGTAGCTGCTTTGCCATGGTGATCTTGAGAAGACCGTTGAAATGAGTGGCCTTGACATTGTCTGGATTTATCGGCACCGGCAGGAGTAAGATCCGTTCAAACCTGCCATAGGCGATTTCGGCCAGATGGTATTTGGTACCCGAAATACGCGGCGCCTCACGCCTCACTCCGGTTATCTTTACCGCATTCTGATCGAGTTCCACTTCCAAATCTTCCTTTTCCACCCCGGAGACTTCTCCAACGACGATGATCTCTTCGGGCGTTTCGTATATGTCCATCTGGGGGCGCCAGGCCTGCTCGGGCAGCACCAGCATGGGGTTGACCTGCTGAAACATCTCGTCTATGGTCCTCTGAAGCCTGCTGTGCATGTGCCCGAGATCCTTTCCAAAGCGTATCTTGATGTAGTTCATGGATAACTCCTTGATGAAAAAAGAGCCTTTTTTGGATGGAAACCAGTTAGCCTCCCGGCATTCTGTCTGAAACGGAGATCTTGCCGGCTCCCTGATACTTAGTAACCTGATAAGTCCATAATAGGCCATCGGTTTTAGTTTGTAAAGGCGTCATTTCCTATCGCTCGCAAGGGCTCGCGATGATAGCTGTCGGATACTTCCTGCCCGCCATTGCCATGCATACCGGCATTGGGGCTGCCCGGTAGTTCTGAAATTCATGTTTTTTGTTGCCTAATCTCCCTTTTTATCACTCAGGTCAAAACGGCCCTGGATGAACTGGCTGTATCGATGCCCGGTTCCGTGAGAAGTTGCCGGTACAGTTCCATCCAGTATGGAGCCGGAGGAGGCAGTGATATGCATGCCCGTCCCCATTTCCAGGTTCGACGCAATGAAATAATATCATTTTTACATTGACATAAGATAGATGCCATGGTATATACCGTAACATGACAAATAATCAATGATATAATGGAGGTTCACATGAAAACAGCACGCCTTTTTGTTAATGGCCGCAGCCAAGCGGTTCGCTTACCCAAGGATTGCCGATTTTCGGGATCTGATGTTTACATCAAAAAGCTCCACGGGGTGGTCATGCTCATTCCTAAGGACGATCCGTGGGCATCGCTCGTAAACAGCCTCAACCATTTCTCCGACGACTTCATGATTACCAGGGAACAGCCAGAGCATCAGTCAAGGGATGAACTGTGATCACCTACATGCTCGACACCAACATTTGCATCTACATCATCAAAAAAAAACCGGAACAGGTGATCAGACGGCTAAAGAACGCTCGTGTTTCCGATATCGGAGTCTCCTCAATCACTCTGAGCGAGCTTGAATACGGAGCAGCAAAGAGTTCAAGGCCCGATCAGAACAGAATTGCCCTGGCCGAATTTCTTGCCCCCCTCGAAATCCTCTCCTACGACGACATGGCTGCCCAGGAGTACGGGAGGATTCGCGCAGTTCTGGAACGACAAGGAATACCCATAGTATCCATGTACATGCTCATTGCAGCCCATGCGCTCTCCCTCAAGTGCACACTTGCCACAAACAACGAACGCGAGTTCAGTCGTGTCTCATCCTTGAAGATCGAAAACTGGGCCAAATAGTCATTCACTACTTACTTCTCTATTCTTTCATCCATAGCCCATGGTGAAAACAAAGTGGGTGGTATTGCAAAACGATTGGAAACAAAGGTTCAGGGGTTGAATAAGTATCTCGAAACGCTAAAAGAGCTTGATCTTGTTGGCAGGGATGTTCCCATAACGGAAAAGAATCCTCACAAAAGTAAGAAAGGGCTGTATAGGATCAAGGATAATTTTTTCAGGTTTTGGTTCCGATTTATTTTCCCCAATATGTCGCACGTTGAGCTGGGAAACTACGAACTGGTTCTTGAAAACATACGCCAGAACTTTGGAATGTTTTGTTCTCTTGTTTATGCAAATGTGGCCATGGAAATATTGCAATACCACATGAGGAAGGGGCTTGTAGGGATCAATTTTACTTCCTTCGGTAGGTGGTGGTCTAAGGACGCGGAGATTGACCTGGTGGCTATAGACACCCACTCTCGCAATATACTGGTCGGCGAATGCAAATGGACTAATCAGCCCGTGTCGTATGAAGAGCTCAAGAAGCTAAAGAGCATGGCTTTGCTTCTCTAAAAAGCCCTTCCAGTCAAGAGTCCAAAGATTACCTATGCCCTATTCGTCAAGAAAGGTTTTTCGAGAGACATGATCTCCAATAAGTCGGAGAGCCTATTACTATTTGATCAGGATAAGCTGCTATAGTATTTCGGGTTAATCCGATTGTTCACTGGCGTATTCACATGATGATACGGAATTGCTGGCATGACAGAGGATGGTCCGGGAATAATAACCACTTCATTATCTAGCCAGGGGAAGATGCAACTCCATGACAGTTTCCCACTGATTTGATCGTTGAGACTCTATGAGGTTTAGCAGAAAACTTGTTGAGAATATAATTAGAGTGCTTGAAAGTGAAGCTAGTCGCAGGTTGTTAAGGGAAATCTATTTCCTAAGGTCCTGTGCTCTTGGCTTTATTTCCTATCTTAAGAGGGAAATCTTTTACCTGGAAGCTCTTCCTGCTGAAGAGGTGAAGAGTCAGTTGGAGGCAATGGGGCTGAATCGGGATTGGACTTTTACCGATTTTGACGAGGCTATGATAGAACAGTCATCACAACACCTTTGGGCAAGGGCAATAATTAAGAGGAAAAAGACAGCAGTCCCTAGTATCTTTTTGAAGTATATACACCACTATAAATGGAGAGAGAATCTGTTTGAATTAAGTAAGATTTTCAGGTACTCGCATGGCCTTGAGGAACTAAAGGATGATGTTATTCCTCATCTTAGGTTAAATGAAAATGCCATGGAAGCGCTTAAGCGGATAAGGGACGAAAAGATGGACAAGGCGGGTCCCTTGAAAAAGATTGTGTATAATTTCTTCCCCCCGGCTGTTAATCTGGTGATTGTTTCCGGCAATAGCGGGACAGCAATTAAGCTATTTCTGGATAGAGAGGATATCCAAAGGCGTCTTAGAGACAACAAGGTAATAGTCCGGGCAGTTGTTGCCAACAAAATGGGATTTGATGAAAAAGGTGGTATCGACGGCCTGGCCCATAGAGAAAATATAATAGATGTAAATACCAAAAAGGATTATATCCCACATAATAATACGGTGTTGGTTGACAAAAGGGATAGTAATCTAAAACAGAGCCATCCTTATGTTATCTTCGTGCAATCAGGGTTGTGGGAAAACAGAAGGAGAGAATTGAAATATAAGATTGAAGATGAAGGTAGGTCCCATGGGTATATCAACAAAGAGAAATGAACGGAAATTGTTTTCACATCCAGCCCTTTTGTGGGCAATTATCTTCCCAATATATAACTTTTGTTACTCACTTCCTCGCTGCCGCTTTCAGGCAAACTCTATATAACCAACCGAAATCCAAGAAGAACTGTTCTAAATGACGGTTTGTGCACGGTTCTTGCTCTCCTGGTGAGAAGCAAACCGCTCTGCACCTTTGTTTGCACCTCATCGGAGGGCTTTTGTAGGGGAAGCTATGAAAAACACATGGTTTGTTTTTTTTGCTGCTGCCGTCTTACTTTGTTTGGCACGACCCGGTCAATGTGACGGAGCCACTTATGCCTGTATAGCAAATTATAGTACGAAAGTATCGTTCATCCGGGTCTTTGACCAAAAAGTCTACGATTTTAAGACCGGTGAGACGCTTGGGGGCAGCCCGTTTCTTGGCGCGGCAATCACGCCTGACGGATATGCGATTGTGGCAAACCCTGTCGCTAACGCCGTTTATGTATACGATATATCTAAGAAGATTCTGCATAGGGTTGAAAATGTTGGCCAAAAACCCGTCGGCGTGGCAGCGTCGCCTAATGGGCGTTTTGTCTATGTGACCAATTATGGGGATGATACGCTATCCGTTATTGACACAGCATTTATCGGTACCGATACCCCGACAGTGATCGGCCCACCCATTGAGGCAGGGCATGCCCCCACGGGTGTGGCAGTATCGCCTGACGGGCACGTTGTTTATGTGGCAAATCGTGATGGGGAGACAGAAGATGCCGAGAATGGCTCGTTATATGCCATCGCTGCCTCTAGCGGCCAAGTTGTTTGGATGGTTGACAACCTTGGAAAACAACCTACTGGAGTGGCGGTATCGCCCGACGGAAAATACGCCTATGTGACCAATCGAGGGCATAACACGGTATCTGTCATCGACACCGATAACATGGAAGAAGTAACAGGATGCTATACGCGCATTACAGTTGGGACTGATCCCGTCGGTCTTGCGGTGTCGCCCGACGGAAAATATGTATACGTGGCCAATCAAGGGGATAATACGGTATCTGTCATCCGAACCTCTGAGGACCCCGTTGACTACGATGTCCTCCAACATGTCGGAGTTGGGGAAAACCCCGTTGGCGTGTCGGTCACACCTGATGGAGCTTATGTTTATGTAACCAATCGAGGGGTGGATGGCGGCGGGGTGTACGTCATTCGGAGATCTGGTGATGATTACAGCGCTGAACCCGTCAATGATTATAAGGAAAATGGACCCGCCAGTTTCGGCCAATTCATCGGCAGCACATCCGTGCCTGAAACCCCAGGCGAGCTTGCTGTAACGGCTGTATCAGATACCCAAATCGATCTGTCCTGGACTGACAACTCCTATGATGAAACGGGCTTCAGTATAGAACGTAAGGCCGAATCTGATGTAACCTATGAGGAAACAGCTACGGTTGCTGCAAATGTTAAAACCTATGCCGATACGAATTTAGATGATTCTACCACTTACTATTACCTCATAAGAGCATATAACAGCGCCGGCAACTCCGGCTATTGCGATGAGGTTAACGCTACCACCTATCCTGCCGCACCAAGCGATCTGTCGGCTACGGCGGTCTCCAGCAGCGAAATTGATCTCTCCTGGACGGATAATTCCTCGGGAGAAACGGGCTTCAGTATCGAACGTAAGACCGAATCTGATGTAACCTATGAGGAAAGAGCCAGGGTTGCCGCAAATGTTAAAACCTATGCCGATACGAATTTAGATGATTCTACCACTTACCATTACCGCATAAGAGCATATAACAGCGATGGCAACTCCGGCTATTGCGATGAGGTTAACGCTACCACCCATTTTGGCGCACCAAGCGATCTATCGGCTACGGCAGTCTCCAGCACCGAAATTGATCTCTCCTGGACGGATAATTCCTCGGGAGAAACGGGCTTCAGTATCGAACGCAAGAGCGAATCTGAGGAGGCCTATGCCGAGATATCTACTGTGGGCGCCAATGTAGCCACTTACAGCGACGATACCGTGGAGCCCTATATCACTTATTACTATCGTGTGAGTGGTTACAACGACGAGGGCTATTCGGCCTATTCCAACGAAGCCTGGGCTAAAACACCTGACGACTGTTTTATTGCAACAGCAGCTTACGGGTCGCTTATGGAGCCTCAGGTCGCCGCACTCAGGAATTTCAGGGATGCATACCTTCTTCCCTTTGCGCCGGGACGAATGTTTGTGAAGACCTATTATGCATACTCGCCACCAATAGCCGATTTCATTGCAACGCATGAAACCCTCCGTGGCGCGGTTCGCATCTGCCTTCTACCCCTGGTGGCTTTCAGCTACTCCACACTTCATTTCGGCCCGATACTTGCCTCAGCCATCCTTGTCTTTTTTATGCTGCTTCCGGTGGGCCTTTTTTCGCTTTGCCGAAGGAAAAGATAGCTCAAGGCTCCTTCTGTTTGTAACCGAGGATCTTGAAGTCGATGTGGGGCTGTGCTATCAAGGTATATCTCCTTCGAGCAAGTGCATTACGAGGTTAAAAAGCGAGTGGCGCCGTGGAAAATCCGTATCTTCCTTACCCTGTACGCATCGAAAAGATTACCATCGAAACAGAAGACCGCAATCTGAAGACCTTCAAGGTGGCTTTCCTGGACCCTGAAGACGAAAAAGCCTTTCAATATCGTCCCGGTCAGTTTGCCGAGCTGTCGGTGGCAGGCAAGGGAGAGTGCCCCATCGGGATTGCTTCATCTCCCACGGAGTCCGGATTTCTCCTGTTTACTGTGAACAAGGCAGGTGTTGTGACCACACAGTTGCACAACATGAAGGAAGGAGACATCATGGGGGTGAGGGGACCGTTGGGTAACCGGTACCCTGTTGAGGAGATGGAAGGAAAGAATGTGGTCCTTATCGGCGGCGGCTTTGCCTTCACCACGCTTCGCTCAACCCTCGTCTACATGCTGGACCCTGAGAACCGCAAGCGTTTTGGGGAGATATCCGTGGTCTACGGCGCGCGAAGCGAGGGTATGCTCCTCTACAAGGATGAGCTTTCTGCCTGGCAGGAGCGCAGTGACGTTCATATGCACATTACCGTGGATTGCAGCGATGATCCTTTTTGCAAGTACCACATCGGTTTTGTGCCTGGCATCTGCGAGCAGAAAATCACCAGTGCCGAAAACAGTATGGCTATCGTATGCGGCCCACCCATCATGATAAAGTTTACCCAGCCTGTGCTGGAAAAGGTGGGCTTTCAGCCCGAGGCCATCATCATGTCTTTGGAGAACCGGATGAAATGCGGTATCGGTATGTGCGGAAGGTGCAATGTGGGCCAGGAGTTCGTGTGCAAGGACGGGCCTGTCTTCAGCCTGGCCAGACTCAACACCCTGCCAAAGGAGTACTGAACCTATTTGCTGCCAAAGAACGCCCGATATCCCTTATAGGTCATGTAGATATCGGCCTTGCTTGCGATCTCGAAAGGAGAGTGCATGGAAAGAAGCGGCGTGCCGCAGTCCAGGACCTCCATGCCGTAGATGGCAAGAAACTTGGCGATCGTGCCGCCGCCGCCTTCGTCCACCTTTCCCAATTCACCGGTCTGCCAGACCACTCCGTTTTCGTTGAAGAGTTTTCGTATTTGGGCCAAATACTCCGCATTGGCATCGCTTGAGCCGTATTTTCCGCCGGAGCCGGTAAACTTTGTGATACAAACCCCGTATCCTATCCTGGCTGCATTGCGCTTTTCATGGACCTCCTGGTAGTCCGGGTCCAGGGCTCCGTTCACGTCTGCCGACAGGGCCTTTGAGGCCATCAGACAAGACCTGAGAGCCTTTGCGCTGGCCTCCTGGCCGGTGGTTTCCAAAAGATCCGCTACAAAGTCCTCCAGAAAACGAGATTTTGCCCCTGTACTTCCGTCGCTTCCGACCTCTTCTTTATCCATGAAAAGGGCGAGCGCCGTTGTCTGGGGGGGCTTGGTCTCTCCTGCGGCCTCAAGCGCGGCATAGGTGCACACGCGGTCGTCCTGGCCGTAAGCGCCGACAAGGCTTCTGTCCCAGCCCACATCGCGGGCCCTTCCCGCAGGGACGATTTCTATTTCAGCACTTATCAGGTCTTCTTCAATAAGACCGTATGTTGAAAAGAGATATTCGAGAACCGCGAGCTTGAATCGTTCTTTGGTTTCCTCGTCGCCAAGGGGCAGGCTTCCGGCCAGGACATTTAACTTCTCCCCCGCAAAGGCGTCTGATACCTTTTTGTCGGTCTGGACCTTGCGTGCAAGGTGGGGAAGAAGGTCGGCAATGGTGAACACGGGGTCATCGTCGGCCTCGCCAATCTCAAGATTCACACTGCTGCCGTCTTTTTTGAGCACGGTGCCGTGGATAGCCAAAGGGCGGGCGAGCCACTGATACTTTTTGATGCCGCCGTAATAGTGGGTCTTAAGAAAGGCGAGGTCCACTTCTTCATAAACGGGATTTTGTTTGAGATCGAGCCGGGGGGAGTCAATATGAGACGCTATGAGATTGAGGCCCGCTACAAGGGGCCTTTTACCGAGAACGGCCAGGGCAATGTTTTTGTTCTTGTTGATCTTGTAAAATTTGTTTCCTCTGTCGCCCTTGGTGATATCCTTGAACCCTTTTTTCTTGGCAAAACCTTCGATCTCCCGGACTGCCTCGCGTTCCGTCTTGGCGGCATCAAGAAAGCCCTTGTACCTTTCGGCAAACTCAAAGACCTTCTTTTTTTCCGCCGGCTTTGCGACATCCCACACAAGTTGTGGCTTGCGTACAAGCCGTTTTCTGAGTTCTTCCACTTTTTTTTTGCTCATATTCTTTTTCATATGTCTCCGCAATCCTTCTCAGTACAACTTAACAAGTGGATGCCGTTTTTTCTCTAGCCACCTTCACTCCGTGTCGGATTTCGAATTTAGCCTCCGGGATATCTTCTCAACAAGCTTGGCGGCCAGCTTGGCGGCCAGTTCGTCCATGGTACTATCCTGAGCGGGCAGATCGCTCAACTTATGCTCGCAGGAGGCTTGCTCCTTGTCGCCTCCGAACTTTTCATCGTAGATTTCTTTCAGCTTCCCGGAGGCAATGACCAGCTTGGTCTTCAGATCGAACAGCTTGTACTCTGTGGCAACACATGCCTGTCGAATGATATGTGGCACGGGCTTGACCACAGCCCGCTTGATCTCCACGTTAACCCACCGGCCTGACAGGTCTTTTCCCTTCTTGTAATGACCGGTTCCTTCCTGCGACTCAACTTGATCGGCGCCATGAATATCGTGAATTCTGGAAGTGACTCTCCCCGCCAGTACGGCATAGGCCTTCAGCTTTTCAATGGCACGCAAAAACCCGGGATCATCCACCTGGTCATACATCACGTTGTTTAGGCCGTGAACCTTAAGGGCGTCGATAGGCCTGAAATGTTCAACCTTGGCAAGTCTATTGTAAACATGGCCGCGCACGGTCTCTCCGTACGGCCCGTCAAATCTAAGGACGGCCAGTGTGCGGATGCCTGCGGAGGAGACTTCGGCGGGCGTGGCGCGATACGCCCGCAACTTGGGCGCACACCCAAACCAGGTCGCTACCGCAATGAGTAAAAGCGCTGCCCACAGCCTTGTTGTCATTTTCCTGTCGTGCATGCGTTTACTTGTCAGTTTTTAGGTAATACTTCTCGTTGCTTAGCAAAACAAAGTATCGACCGGTCTCAGGCTCTTCCCGGATGTGTTCGGCAAGCTGGTAATAACCGGGGCGCGAAAAACGGGCCCTGAATTTGCCTCCCCGGATCTTGCAGTAAAGGACATGGTCCGGGCCGACCGAGAGCGTTTCGGGCACAAGCTCTTCCTTGGTATCGTCTATCAGGTGGAGGATGAAGAGGTCTTTCTCGCCGTTACTTCCGGCACGGATAAAGTCGGTCCTGAGGACCACAAATGGTGTGTCCTCAACATCCAGGCGGCAGACTTGGTCTTTGAACTTGATGATGTAGTCGCCTTGCTCGTTCACCCGAAGGCATCGGTAAAAGAGGAAGAGGAGTTCGCGGTGGATGATGGGGGCGCCCTTGTGGAACCAAGACCCCTCCTTATCCACATATATCATGCATGATGGAAGCACTTGTTCTTGCCGGCCCACGAGCTGTGTTCCTTACTCCCTGAACTGTTGATCAGTTGATTATGAAATTCGTGCTATGAAAGACAAAAGGTGAAGGGTCAAAGCTGAAAGGAAGAGAGGCTAAGAGCCTAAGATTCAAATTTTGCTTTGAGCTTTGAGCTTCTCCGGCTCGTCCGGAGCAGGTGTTATTTGCTTTCAAGGATCAGCGTGACGGGCCCGTCGTTGACCAGAGACACAGTCATCTTTGCCTGAAACCGTCCCGTGGCCACGGTCACCCCTTTCGATCTAATCTGATCAACAAAGTATTCGTAAAGCTTTTCAGCCCTCTCAGGGGGGGCTGCTTCAACAAAGGATGGCCGCCGACCCTTCCGGCAGTTGCCCAACAGGGTAAATTGGGAAACGACCATTATCTCGCCGCCTGTCTCAATGAGAGAGCGGTTCATCTTGCCGTTATCATCTTCAAAGACCCGCAGGTGAACGACCTTGTCCGACAGGTAGTCTGCGTCTTTTTCCTTGTCAGAGCCCGAAATCCCCAATAGCACGAGGAGCCCCGGGCCGATCTGCCCCACCGTTCTATCGCCGACCCGAACCCCGGAGGAACTCACCCGTTGAACAACAGCCCGCATATGAAACCCCCGTCACAATTTAGGTCCTTGGAAACACAGTCGCTCCATCGAACCCATTGGTTTCATAAGGCCAAAATGATACAAAACCCCTTCTTTGAGCCATGGCATGCGATGTTGAGCCGAGGACATCTTCTACCACTTATCCCAATGTTCTTCAATAGTAAAAGGGTGATTCTTGGGTCCAGATCCTGGGGCCCTGGATGGAATATCCGAGCTTGCAATCAAACAAAAAAATATCTACAATGTCAACAGATTGTAGATATGCCAAAACGTTCGATCGGAAAGATGCTGCGGGGCGGTCCTGCCGGCCGGCGAGTGCCGAGCGCTCACGGGAGGGAAATTCCCCGGATAAAGGCGGGCGCGGATGCCCGGCTGAAGAATGTATTTGCCAGGATCGGAGTCCCCCCCAAAGAGCCCTTCAGACCAGATCCATTCCAACTGAAAGCCTTAGCCGCTATTCGCCACACGGATTGCCTGGTTTCAGCCCCGACCGGTTCGGGAAAGACCTGGATCGCCCAGGAGGCGATCCGTCGTGTTCACAAAAAAGGCGGCAGCGCATGGTATGCCTCGCCCTTGAAGGCCCTGAGCAATTCAAAGTACCTTGAGTTCTGCGAGGAATTCGGCCCTGAACATGTGGGCATATTGACAGGGGACCGCAGGGAGAACGCCGATGCTCCCATTATTGTGGGGACCACCGAGATTCTGCGCAATCAGCTTTATGATGCCATGCACGAGGGCATGGATCTGGCGGCAGACCTCGTCATCCTGGATGAGGCCCATTTCCTGGGAGACGAAGATCGTGGCGTAGTGTGGGAGGAGATCATGATCTATCTCCCTGTGCGAGTCCACCTCCTGCTCCTTTCTGCTACCGTAAAGAATGCCCGCGAGATTGCAGATTGGCTGGAATCGATACGTTCAAAGACGTGTGCAGTGGTGGAAGAAACAGGCCGGCCTGTGCCGGTTTACCCCCTGTTTTTCCACCCTTCAGGCAGGCTGCTCCCACTCATAGATTCCAAGGGGATCGACGGCAAGGTCCGGGCCTATCTGAACAGCCCCAATCCACCGCTACTTGTCACACCGCGACGCCTTCCCCCCTTTGGGGAGGTCATGGGTGTCTTGAGAAAGTACGATCTGCTTCCTGCTATATTTTTTCTCAAATCCAGGGCAGACTGCGATGCCGCCCTTGAGCGCTGCGTCGATAGTTTAAGCCGGGAGGCAATAGAGAGTGTGGAGTTGAACGAAAGAATTGATGGGCTGATCGAAAGGCATCCTCGCCTGGCAGACCACCGGCAATTGCGGCACCTGAGAATTGCGGCAGTGGCGGCTCACCACGCTGGTCAGCTTCCTGCATGGAAACTCCTGGTCGAACACCTGATGACCGAGGGCTTGCTTGATGCGGTCTTTGCCACATCCACAGTGGCTGCTGGCGTCAACTTCCCGGCCCGAAGCGTAGTGTTCCTGAACTCGGACCGATACAACGGCCATGAATTTGTGCCGCTGAACGCCACCGAGTTTCATCAGATGACGGGCAGGGCCGGCAGGCGAGGAAAGGACTTTATCGGTTTTGCCATAGTGATTCCCGGAAAATTCATGGACGTGCGCCTTCTTGCAAATCTTTGCAGCACCCCGCCCGAAGATGTGTTGAGTCAAATCAAGGTCGATTTTTCTATGGTCTTAAACCTCCTTCAATCTCACAGCCCCGAGGAGATAAAAAAGATCTTTCACAGGTCCTTTGCAACATACCTCAATGTGCTGCGCCAACAGCCGGGGCTCGATCAAAAGCTCAGACAGGCGGGTTCTGGCTTGATGGCATTGCTGCCTCAAGCTCTGTGTGCCGGGCCTGAGATGGTGCTGGATCTGACCAGGAAGCGGGCGGCTATGATCGGCGAGGTCGCCCATTTGAGGCGCAGCCTGAAATGGCTTGAATCCAGGCTTTCCAAGGCGGCAAATCTTGTACCCGGACGGCTCTTTTTGGATCGCCGCGGCAGGATGTACTGTGTGGTCAAACGGCAGGTGAGGCGGAATGAGGCTGGCGTGCTGGCTTGCCGTGTAAAAGGGAACATGCGTGCGCGCGCCGGGAGGTTGATGTTGAGGTGGTTTCGGCCGGAAAGGGTTTCGCAGATTCTGGACCGTGTGCTGGACATGCCGCCCCTGGATGATCCGTACAAAATCAGGGGGTTGTTGGCCCGAATCGTGCATGAAACAAAGGAGCCGCGGGCCTTGGATGCTTTGCCTCTGGGAGAAAAGGAGTCTTCGGAACTGAAACCTCTCAGGGGCCGCGCGCTTTTTCTTGAACAGGAGCTTGACGGGCTGATCTGCAGCCGGTGTCGTCACTTCAAAACATGTCACGGAAAGTCCAAACGGTTTTTTAGGCCGGTGCTTGAAGATTTCGCCTTTATGTGGGACAATGCAAATGCCGTGCGCATGCGACTGTGGAACGACTTTGTAAGGCGCCTTGAATTCTTGAAAGAAGAAGGCTTTGTCACAGAAGACAACAGGCTAACCCCTGATGGCGACTGGGCTGCCCAACTAAGGCTCGATCAGCCGCTGATGATTGCAGAAGGGCTTCGCGCCGGCTTGTTGCCTGGTACTGATCCTGCCCTGCTGGCTGCCTTGGTGGCGCCCTTTGTACACGATCGGGAAATGGAAACAAGGCTCGATGAATCCTCAGTGCCCAAGCGGCTTCTGACGGCCTACGAGAAGATGAAAAAAGCGCTCACCCCCCTCATGGAGCGCAAGGTGGTGCGGGGATTTGAAGTGAAGCCGATAGCCTTGTGGCCCGCTGCTACGATCTATGCATGGGCCAATGGGAAGCCCTGGGAGATGGCCCTGGAGATTGCCGGGATGGCAGAAGGAGACCTTTCCATGCTTGTTTCCAGGACAGCCGACAACCTGAGACAGATCGCCTCCTTGAGGAAAGTCTATCCTGCGATCGCCAGGAGCGCTATTGACGCCATTGGCATGATTCTCAGGGAGCCGGTGGTTGCAGACTAGTTCGTAGTGTTTGCCGATGTCATTTGCTTTGCCGGATTTCAGGGGGACGGAAGAGGGGCGCCATGGCAAAACGTAAGGCCGGCCAAAGATTCATGATGGGGTCCCTGGAACTATATTAGTCTGTTACGGGAGAAGTTAATGTATCGAGAAAACTATATCAATTCGCTCAGGGCGGAACTAGTCCAGATGGTGTCGGACCACTTGACGCCGGTGGCTCTGCGCTACGGATACAGCGAGGTGCCGCTCGAGGCCAATATAAAGTGGCGCCCCCTGGTGCTGGTGCTGGGCAATTACTCGTCGGGCAAGTCAACGCTGATCAACGAATTTCTCGAGGCAGACATCCAGGCTACAGGCCAGGCGCCCACGGACGATTCTTTCACGGTTATTGCCTATGAAGATACGGCATCCGCTGACAGCACGGTGCGTATTACCGAGGAGCGGGACGGCAAGTTTCTGCTCAACAGCCCGGAGTACCCCTTTGAAATTCTAAAAAAACACGGACAGCGATTCGCCTCGCACTTTCGCCTTAAGAAAGTCAACTCGCCGTTTTTGGAAAACCTCGTTCTCATCGACACTCCCGGAATGCTCGATAGCATTACCGAACGGGATCGCGGTTACAATTACCAGGAAGTGGTCGGCGACCTGGCACAGATTGCCGATCTTGTACTTGTGATTTTTGACCCCCACAAGGCGGGAACGATCCGCGAGGCATATGTAAGCATCAGGGAGACGTTGCCGGCCCACACATTCGAGGACCGGGTTCTGTTTGTGTTGAATCGCATTGATGAATGCGCTTCCTTGATCGACCTGCTACGCGTGTACGGAACCCTTTGCTGGAACCTGTCACAAATCACCGGGCGCAAAGACATCCCGCTGATTCGTCTGACGTACTCGCCGCATGCTACGGCCGGTTCCACTAACGGATCGGGGCGCGATACCGGTTACCTGCGCTACCTCGAAAACCAGCGTGAGGAATTGAAAGAGGCCATTTTGCAGGCCCCCTGCCGCCGCCTCGATCATCTGGCCACATTCGTTGAGACCCACGCAGAACGCATCTCTCATTTGCTCGAAGCGTTGATTGGCTATCGCAGGGGTGTTCGCATGCTTCGCATCAAGCATGCACTGGCCGGATTTGTTGTCAGCATGCTGTGTGGGAGTGTGGCGGCTTTTGCAATGATGATGACCAGTGCTTTTGCCGGCATAGACCAGCGTGTGCAGGTCGGCGCCGGAGGGGTTGTCGCACTGGTGGTCGTGTTTTTCTGGATGACGGTGCTGAAGAAATACTTTGTCTCCGCATTTCACCGCGATTGTCTGAATGATTTCGACAGGCTGACGCCGATAGAGAATCAGACCAGGCGCGACAGTTGGCAGGCGGTCCGGGACCTTGTGTATGTTTACCTGAAAAAGACGGGCGGGCGATTTTCGCTCAGGGAAGTTAAGCAGGAGTACCACGCCGTGAGCCGCGTTTTTGACAAGGGGGCTCGGGAAATACGTGAAGCTCTGAACGAACTGTCGACTATGGATCACGATGGGCCGGTGGCGATAGATGATTCGGTCTTTACCCAAGTGCCCCTGCGCAGGGAAGAAGGTGGGGCAAGCCATTGAAGAGACGCGGTGCTCCTTGTACAACGCGGTGAGTTCGCTGTCCGATTTTCCTCATGCGTTTTCCAATACCTTCTTAATCTCCGCTGATAAGCCTGCAAAGCTAAAAGGTTTTTCTATAAAGCCCTGAGCACCTGAATTCAGGATTTCCTGAATAGGGCCATCAACGGCATAACCGCTACAAACGATCACCTTGAGGTTCGTGCGCGCTTCCATGAGGAGTTTATACACCGTGTCGCCTCGCACGTCGGGCAACCCGATATCGAGAATGGCCAAGTCAATATCCCCATCAAAGGTCCTGGCGATATTTGCGGCCTCCATCCCTGTTCCGGCCGTCAAAACATCATAACCCAGCTTTTCCAGTATTGTCCGTGTTACATGCATGACACCCCCGTCATCCTCGACAACCAGAATAGTGCCTGTCCCCTTGGCCAACTCGGTTTTTGGCTTTTCTGCTTCTTTTGCCCGAGCCTCGACGGCGGGCAAATATATTCTGACCACGGCCCCCTTGCCCAATTTGGAATCAACCGAAATCCAGCCATTGTGGTTTTTGACGATGCCGTACACTGCGGCCATGCCAAGTCCACGACCGTGAAATTTTCTGCTGAAAAACGGCTCAAATACCTTACGCCTTGTTTGATCGTCCATACCTTTTCCGTCATCCTGAACCGTAAGACAGGCATATGGCCCGGGCTTGAGGCTGAGATGGTGTGTTGCAAACTCCTCGTCGATCTCTTCGTTTGAGGTGACTATTTTTATGCAACCCGTGCCTTCTATAGCCTCTGCCGCATTTGTCAACACTGCCGACAGCACCATATGCATTTGGGTCATATCGGCCTCTATATTGAGAATATTTTCCGCAAGATCCGTCTCCACGCGGATGGCAGGATCGATTTTGTGCTGGATCATCGGCAGCGAGTCTTCCACAAAGTTGCTTAAGGATATGCTTTTTGGCCAGTACTTTCCCCCTCGTGTATAAGCCAGCAATTGATTGGTCAGGTGGGCCATCCGTTGGGCGGCATTGTACATCGCTTCAACATGTCGACTTATGTTTTCCTTGGCGGTCAGGTTCATCTTGAGCAGTTCTATGTTTCCGGTAATCCCCGATAATGCATTGTTAAAATCGTGCGCAATCACGCTGGCCAGGGTTGAAATGATTTCCATCCTGTGGGCTTGGAGTTCCTTTTTCTCTTGCTCCGCCACCTTGCGTTCAGTGATATCTTGAATCTGAATCAGATATCCGCCTGCACTATGATCTGTTCCAGAGCCCATGGGAGTGATTACAACGTCAAGGCAAGCAGTTCCCGTTCTTGCTGTTTCGTACAATTTGAGTTTCTTGACCATGTCAAAATCAAAGGGGGCTTCATATCTTGCCGTCTCCCCTTTAAGGAGTCTTGCCTTCACTTCCGGTGACATATTTGGATCATCAAGCAGTTTTATGCCTTTCATATGAGCAAGGTCAGATACACTGAATATGTTGAGAAAAGATTTGTTGGCATCAACCAATATGCCGTTTGGATCATACAGCCCAATGCCGACGGGCGACTGTGAAAAAATCTCTTTGAATCTCTTCTCTGACCGTTGCAGGGACGCCTTTAGTTTCCGCTCGCGGACCACCTTTTCAATGACACCGGGCAATAGGGTAAAGAAATCGCCGGACTTTACCAAATAATCCCATGCCCCCAATTTCATCGCCCGGATCGCGATCTTCTCATCCCCTTGGCCGGTGATCATGATGACCGGGATATCGGTTTTCTCTCTATTTAAAGATTCTAAGAACTCAATACCATTCATGCCGTCCATGAGGTAATCGGTGATAATGACGTCCGGGCTGATCTCGTCAAGCCTTTCAAGGCAAGCCTCTGCTTTTGCGAAGTAATCGACCGAGGCAAGAGGATAGGCCTTTTCAATAGCCCGTTTCATGAGCTGAAAGTGCGCTTCTTCATCTTCAATGATCACAAGCTTTAACGGTACCATCTCGGCAACTTTTCCTAATGAAACAAATGGGTTCGACGGAGCTCCAATGACGATCAGATTTTGAACAGGGTAACTGTCTGAGGGTCTTAGTGAGCATCGAGAAAGAACGGGAAGTTAGAGGATCGTGCCCACGCATTCGTCAATGAGCAAACCTTCTCAGTACAATTTAACAAGTGAATACCGTTCTTTCTTTAGGCTCACTTAGACCCGAGTTTTACACGGTTCAAAATCTGATCGTCATTGGAGCGACCGTGTTTTCAAAGACCTAAACTGTTACCAAAAATTTACTTTTTTACAATACTTATCAACCAGACAATTCTATTGCAAATATGAAATTAGTATCATAACATTTTTCAAACTCTTGTGCAAAAGCTTAGTAGACCAGGTATCCTGGAGGGGCGCCATGAAAGCAAGCGACCGGAAAATCAGAGCAGGTCTCGGCATTGACGAACCCGGCCTTTAGTGTTAAGGGCCACCTGCATAGTGATAGCCAAATTTGATGGTCTCGTAAAAAGTCCAAATTAGACGGCAAAGTAATCCGCCGAAGGCGGACCAAAATTCAAGGCGCGCACCTCTTTTTAAGCCGTCAGGCGCAATCCTGAGGAATGAGGCGTACTTATGGTACGCCGCAGTGACGAAGGATGCAGCGCAACGCAGAAGTTGGACTTTTTACGAAGCCGTCAAATTTCAGTATATGCTTGGAGGATGTTGTGTCAGGCAAGAACCTTTTTGAAAAGATCGTACAGGCTCACGGGTTGGACCCCCTTCCCCGGCCAGGGGATCCAGTGGAGCTTCCGATTGACCAGACTCTCACGCAGGATGCCACCGGCACGATGGCCTGTCTGCAATTTGAGGCCCTTGGGGCGCCACGGGTGCACACCAGGCGATCGGTCGGCTATGTTGATCACAATACGTTCCAAGCAGGCTTTCAAAACAGTGATGACCACCGATTTCTCAAGTCCTTTGCCGCCAGGTACGGAATTGTCTTTTCCGGTCCCGGCAACGGCATATGCCATCAGGTTCACTTGGAACGGTTTGGCGTTCCGGGCGAAACCCTTCTGGGCTCAGACAGCCACACCTCTGCGGGAGGGGGCATCGGAATGCTCGCAATCGGGGCCGGCGGCCTTGACGTGGCCATGGCAATGGCAGGCCGGCCCTTCGGCCTGACCTGCCCTGAGGTGGTCCTGGTCCGCCTCGAAGGGGCCTTGCCTGCCTGGGTGACAGCCAAGGATATCGTCCTGGAATTGCTGCGCCGCGTTTCGGTTAAAGGCGGCGTTGGGCGGGTGTTTGAATATGGCGGCCCTGGGGTGGAAACGCTCTCGGCGCCGGAGCGGGCTACAATTGCCAACATGGGGGCGGAAACAGGGGCTACCAGCTCCATATTTCCGAGTGATGAGGCGACGTTGTCCTTTCTTAAATCCCAGAGAAGAGAAAAGAGCTTCAAACCCCTTTCGGCAGACCAGGATGCGTCTTATTTTGACGTCATAACAATTGATCTTGGCAAACTGGAACCTATGGTCGCCCAGCCTCACATGCCGGATCGTGTTTGTCCGGTAAAAGAGATCGAAGGGCTGAACCTTGATCAGGTGGCGATCGGCAGTTGCACTAATTCTTCTTACAAGGATCTTGCGACCGTTGCTGCTATCCTGAAGGGAAGATCCGTGCATCCGGGGACAAGCCTTGTGATATCACCGGGTTCCAGGCAGGTGATGGCCGTGCTGGCAGAGACAGGCGCCCTGAAGGACATGATAGAGGCAGGAGCACGAATCCTGGAATGTACCTGCGGGCCGTGCATCGGCATTGGACAGTCTCCCCCTACGGATGGGGTAAGCCTGAGGACCTTCAATAGAAACTTCAGGGGCCGCAGCGGAACCCTGAGTGCGAAGCTTTATCTGTGCAGCCCGGAAGTGGCCGCTGTTTCCGCCCTGAAGGGCGAACTCACTGATCCCAGATCGTTCAGCGAGCCGGTGAAGGTCGCCATGCCAGAAGTCTTTCCGGCTATGGATCATCTGTTTTTTCAACCCCCTGCCGATCCTTCCGCCGTGGAGGTGGTGCGTGGCCCGAATATCAAGCCACTTCCAATGGCCGGCACAATGCCGGAGACCTTGAAGGGCGAGGTGTTGATTCGCCTGGACGATGATATTACCACAGACGACATCATGCCTGCGGGCGCCCATATCCTGGCCCTGCGGTCAAACATCCCGGCCATTTCACAATATGTGTTTTCGCAGCGTGATCCCGAGTTTTCAAAAAGGGCGACGGAGAAGGGAGGAGGCTTTATTGTGGCCGGTAGAAACTACGGACAAGGCTCAAGCAGGGAGCATGCCGCCCTTGCTCCCATGGTCTTGGGGGTCAAGGGGGTGATCGCGCTCTCCTTTGCCCGGATCCATCGTGCAAACCTCATCAATTTCGGCATACTCCCCATGACTTTTTCCAAGGCCGGGGATCTTGAACGGATCCAGCCAGGCGATCAGTTCATTGTGGACCGGGCTGCAAGCTTGCTGAAAGGCGGGGAGACAACGATTCGTGTTGTGAATGCAACGCAGGGGAACAGTTTTGAGGCAGGCATCGATCTGGATGAGAGAGAAAGAAGTGTGGTACTTGCAGGCGGGCTTCTGAACCATTTCAAGTTATAAAATCGCTACGCGATTTTATGTGAGGTTATTATGCTGAGTTTGATGAGGAAACATGCCGGCTCCTGGCTGATTAAAGTGGCCCTTGGCGCCATTGTAGTGGTTTTTGTGTTCTGGGGTGTCGGCAGCTACCGGGAACAGAGAAAAAGCCGCATTGCAGTTGTCAATGGTACGGCCATTTCCTTGGGGGAGTACCGCAGTGTACATGATCAGTTGATGGAGCAGTACCGCAGGCAGTTCGGGGGTGTCCTGGACGAAAAGTTTATGGAGACCCTTGGTCTCAGGAAAAAAGCCCTTGACCAATTGATCAACCGCCGGCTCCTTCTCCAGGAGGCGAGCCGGCTCAAACTGCGTGTAACCAAGGAGGAACTGGCCGGAGCCATCCGGCAGGTACCCGCCTTTCAGACAAACGGCCAATTTGATCCAAAGCAATATCAACGGGTCCTGGCCCGCAATCGCATGAATCCCGAGATGTACGAGGAGGGAAAAAAGGAGGAGTTGCTCCTGGAAAGGTTGCAGGGTCTGGTTTTGGGCGGCGTCAAGGTATCAGACAGCGAGGCATTGGAAAACTTCAAGTGGCTTGAAGAAAGGGTAAGCCTTGACTATGTGGCCTTTGCCCCGTCTTCGTACGAGGATGTGAAAGTGACGCAAGAAGAAATCAAAAGTTATTTTTCCGGCCACAAGAATTCCTACAAAACACCCCCAAGAGTGAAGATTCAATATCTGCGTTTTGGTTTCAAGGAATTCGAATCACAAGCCGAGGTCTCAGAAGAAGAGATCACCCGGCACTTTGAAGTCAACAGAAAAGACTATGCCACACCAAAGAAGCTTCGTGCGCGCCATATCCTCTTCAGGGTGGCGCCGGATGCCAAGAAGGAAGAAACCGAAGATGCGCACAATAAAGCCCTGAAGGTGTTAAACCAGGCAAGGTCCGGGGCGGATTTTGCCGGGCTGGCCAGGAAATATTCTGATGATCCGGGCAGCAAGAGCAAGGGTGGCGATCTGGGATTTTTTACCAAAGATGAGATGGTGAAGCCATTCTCTGATGCTGCCTTTGCCATGAAGCAGGGCGAGATCAGTGAACCCGTGAAGACACCTTTCGGGTGGCACCTTATCAAGGTAGAGGCAGTCCAGGAAGCCAAGAAGCCGGCCCTTTCCGAAGCAGCGGACAAGATTCGCACCAAGCTGTTGAAAGAGGCGGCAAGAAACATTGCCTATGATCAGGCAGAGGAGATCTATGAGGCGTGTTACGGGGCCGAGCAAATGGCCGATGTGGCGGCAGGCCGTCAACTTAAGGTGCGCGAGACCGGCTTCTTTTCCCGAACCGGCCCTGTGGATGGGATTAAGGAAGCCGGAAAAGTCGCCAAGGTGTCTTTTGAGCTTGGCGACAATGTGGTGAGCGAGCCCCTGGAGCTGGCAGACGGATACTACATTGTTTGTGTGATTGACAGGAAGGCTGCCGAGATTCCCAAGTTGGAGGCGGTGGAGGAAAAGGTTCGCCATGACCTGCTCCGCACCAGACAAGAGGAACTTGCCAAAAAGGATGCCGAGGCATTCCTGAGCGCCATAAAGAAAGGCGCCGAGTTTCAAAAAGAGGCCGACAGCCGAAAACTAAAGGCAAAAAGCACGGACTTTTTCAAGCGATTTGCATCGATTCCCGAACTCGATTTTGGGCAGGGCGATCGAAATATTGCCTTTTCGCTCAGCCCCTCGAACCCTTTGCCGGAATCCGTGATCAAAGGGAGGCAAGGCTACTATGTGATTCGTTTGAAGGATCGACAGCAAGCAGATCCAGCGCAATTCGAAGCACGCAAATCAGAGATCAAATCTCGCGTCATGTTTCAGAAGCAGCAGAAGCTTATGGAGGAATGGTTCGCTCGGTTGCGCCAAGACAGCGAGATCATGATCGAAGAAGGTTTTCTTGATTGACGGCTTCGTAAAAAGTCCACCTGCTGCGTTGCGCTTCATCTTTCGTCATTGCGACGTACTTTAAGTACGCCTCATTCCTCAAGACTCGCGCGCCTTGCATCTGGAGCTTTTTACTTTGCCGTCCATTTGGACTTTTTGTGAGACCATATTGATCGATGCACGAAGTCTCCATTGCCCAAAGTATGCTCAAGATCATCGAGGATGAAAGCGACAAGCACGGGGTCTCCAGGGTCACCCAGTTGCATGTTCGCATAGGGAGCCTTTCAACCGTTGTCCCGGAAGCCCTGAGCTTTGCATTTGAGGTCATTACAAAGGGAACGGTGGCAGAAGACGCCGAGCTTAACATAGAGGTCGTGCCTGCCGTGGGGCGCTGCCGGAATTGCAACATCGACTTCAAGGTGGATAGTGCCCTTTTTCTCTGCCCGGAATGTGGCGAAATCGCGGCCGAGATTATCTGCGGAAAAGAGCTTGAAATCAGCCATATTGAGGCGGAGTAAGCAACGCTTTACTATTTACTTGTGAGCAGGGGCGAGATAGCCTGGATACATGGGCACTTGCGGCTATTGTGAAAGGTCCGGCAAGACCATTTCAGATGTCATCGGGTTTTGTGCAGATTGCATCCGCGGTCATTTTTCCGAGGTGTGGCCACAGATCGCCAAAGTGCATGCCAAAAGCCGCAAGGCTTACGGCCTTCCGACAGAACCTCCTCATGATCCGCATGGCGTCTCCTGTAACCTTTGTGCAAACAAGTGCAGTATCCCGGAGGGCCAGCCCGGTTTCTGCGGTCTTCGCAGGGTCAGGGACGGCAAACTGGTGGGCGGGCGGCCCCATGAGGGAAACCTTTCCTACTACTATGATCCCCTTCCAACCAATTGTGTGGCCGATTTCGTGTGCCCGGCAGGCACCGGCTGCGGATACCCACGCTATGCCTACACGAGAGGCCCTGAACGCGGCTACAAGAACCTGGCTGTGTTCTATCATGCGTGTTCCTTTAACTGCCTCTACTGTCAGAATTACCATTTTAAGGAAAAAACGTTTTCCCAAAGAAAACTTCGCGCAACAGAGCTGGCAGGCGCCGTAGATGAGGCGACGAGCTGTATCTGCTATTTTGGAGGAGACCCCGGCCCCCAGGTCCTGCATGCCTTAAAGGCGTCCAGGGTGGCCTTGAAGAGAAATCCGGACCGTATCTTGAGGATATGCTGGGAGACAAACGGCGCCGCCGGCCGGCCTTATCTGGACATGATGGCCCAAGTTTCCCTGCAATCAGGCGGCTGCATCAAGTTTGACCTCAAGGCCTGGGATGAGAGACTTCACAAGGCCCTGTGCTGGGTGACAAACAAGAATACTTTGGATAATTTCAAGGAGTTGAGCAAATTGGTCCGGCAGCGGCCCGAGCCCCCGTTTTTGATCGCGAGCACCCTCTTGGTGCCCGGTTACGTGGATGAGCGAGAGGTCGACGGTCTTTCCCGATACATCAGCAGCTTGAATCCGGACATCCCGTACAGCCTTTTGGCGTTTTATCCGCAGTTCTACTTACACGACCTTCCCACAACTTCCCGAAGCCATGCCCTGCGTTGCCGGGAAATTGCCCAAAAGGCCGGCCTCCGGCGCACCCGAATAGGCAATGTGCATATGTTGGGGGAAGATTACTAGTGTCCATCCAGAAATGGCATCTTTTGTCCCGATACTGCGTTCTCCGCAGGTTTCTATTCTTGACGTAGCGCTGCTATGCCTAGTGATTGTCTTCGGTCCCAATGCATTTAAGGATACACCTGAACCGGGAACCGGGAACGGGAAATCGCAGTTCGTGTAGCGCAAAAACTTCGCTTTGTGCCGGTAACCATCGAACGGAAGACGTTACGAGCCGCGAATAACGATTCACGAATAACGAACCTCTCTGTGGAAATGGTTGTGGGCCTACGTTCAGCATTTCACTTGCCCCGAAAGGTAAACTACCGACGAGAAAAGAGGTTTTATTGGAGAGCATGTACGGATTTTACGGCAGGATCTTGGTGATCGATCTGACGCAGCAGTCCTTTTGCCTTGAAGGGATCGAAGAGGACATACTGCGACGATTTCTTGGCGGAAAAGGGCTTGGATCATATCTCCTGGCCGGACTGAACCCGCAGCAGGCAGATCCATTGAGTCCTGAAAATTGTTTGATCTTTGCCACAGGGCCTGCGTGTTTCCGTCACGAAATGATATTGACCAGATCTCCTGTCATTTCGTCTTTGGTGCGAATCACATCAAGATTTGCCTGAAAACTCCTTCTCATCAGTATCAATTTCACGGACTCTTTTGCCATGTCAGCGTTCGACTGCTCCAGTGCATTGGGGACAATACCGCCCAGTCCGTTTGTCCCCGGCCGGCCGGCAATGGCGTCGCCCGACTCGCTGGTTTTTGCATACAGATTATTGCCGATTTTATTTAGGCCCTGCGGATTATTAAATTTCGCAATCGCCACCTGAAACAGGTTCAAGGCTTGACCATTGGAATAGTTGCCGCTAATGACTCCGTCCCCGCTGACGCTGACCGACTGAAGATCGCCTGCCCCGTATCCGTCTGCAAAGTAATGGACGGCATTCGACGCCGCGCCATGCTGAGTAGAGGAAAGGGAGTCCTTAACCCATGATGAGCCATCATAAGAAGAGCCGAGATCGAGCTGAATAGACATTTGAGTGGAGCCGTCTGCTGCGCCCAGAAAGTCTGGATGGTACGTGAAACGACCATTGGCAAGATCCGTGGCAACATCTTGAGCTATCCAGTTGCCGGCCCCATCATCAATGTCCATGGTCATATCTGAAATGTCGCCGGAATCGTCAAATGTCAAGGTTCCCCTGGCCAATAATCCAAGGTCGTCGCCTGCAGCCCCCAATCTTAGGTCATCGTCCGGGTTGGCAGTGACGATATATTCCCATGTAGAACGGGCAGATGCTTTGTCAAAATAGAATGTAATGTCATGTGTGCCGCCGACACGATCATATGCCTTTATTGATGTGCGGTATTCGTATGCATTGTCGCCGATATAGCTCCCATCGGGATTGTCTCCGTCCCATGCACTTGCAAGAGCGTCTGAGCCGGGTGACTTGTCTTGAGCATTTGAATTAAGGTTTATGATCGTTTTTCCATGAGTCGTCTCTTGCGGGGGAGAAGTAAATGAGGACAATGTCACACCCCGGATTGCCCCTTGCGGTTGGCCGGCAATCGGGTCAAGCTTCCACCCCTGGACTACGTGGCCGGCAGCCGTCACAAACCGGCCGTTCTTGTCAAAGTGAAACTGGCCGTCCCTTGTAAAGTAGTCCCCGCCTCCTGTGTCCTTGACCATAAAAAATCCAATACCCCCAATAGCCATGTCGGTAGGAGAGGTGGTAGATTCGAACATTCCGGAAGAAAAATCCTGCGAAATTGCCGCCAGGTCTGTTCCTTGTCCTACCTGTGATGTCCCGCAGGCGGCAGAGACATCTTGAGGGGATGCCTCCTGTGAGCTGGCGCTGCTGGTTTTGAATCCCTGTGTATTGACATTGGAGGTGTTGTTGGCGGAAACGTCCAGCTTTTTCTCTATGGTCTTTAACGCTGATATTGCAGGCCAAATACCGTCTATCATCTTTGTCTCCCCCTGAATTTGTTACACACACACTCACTTATTTATCGGAGTTTATACTAAGAAACTTTAGTCCGGCCGACTCGTGAAAGGATGGCTTCGGGCAGGGCATTCCAAACGAATTGAGCGGGAATGTCGTAAGCCGTCATACAAAACCGCATAAGCATACTCCAAAACAGTCTGATTGTTATCGTAGTCCAAAATAGCCTTGACTATTTTGGACTACAGCCTAAAATAGCCGTATGCGATATATTGCACCGTATGTTCTTGAAGATTTGGGAAAGAAGATGGTTTTCGTGGGAGGCCCTCGTCAGGTGGGTAAAACCACACTTGCTAAAGCTATCCTCTCTGAGGCCTTCCCTGACGGTCGCTACCTGAACTGGGATTTCGATGAAGATCGGCAGGATATTCTACAGAAAAAATGGAGTACGGATAATACGTTGCTCGTATTTGATGAATTGCACAAATTCCCCCGGTGGAAGGGATGGATCAAGGGCATTTACGACGTATCACACGAAATCCATTCTTTTCTCATCACGGGCTCTGCTCGTCTCGACATCTATCGTCGAGGAGGCGACTCACTAATGGGCCGGTATCATTACTGGCGTTTGCACCCGTTTACGCTGGATGAAATCCCAAAAGGCATCTCTGCCAAGAAGGCTCTTGATCGCCTTATGACCGTCGGCGGCTTCCCCGAGCCGTTTCTTGATGGAGATGAACGAGCGGCACGGCGCTGGCGACGAGAGCGCTTTGATAGAGTCTTGCGGGAGGATATCCGCGATCTGGAATCCATTCGCAACATTCAACTGCTTGGCCTGTTCCTTGACTCGTTGCGACATCGGGTGGGAGGGCTGATTAGGCTATCCAACCTTGCCACTGACTTGCAGATTTCTCACAAGACAGCTAAGTCGTGGCTGGAAGTGTTGGAGAGGATGTATCTTGTATTCAGTGTTCGCCCCTACACCAAGTCTTTGTCTCGTGCGGTGCTGAAGCCTCCCAAAGTATATTTTTTCGATAATGGTGATGTCCTTGGGGACGAGGGCGCTCGTTTTGAAAACCTTGTTGCCACGTCTTTGCTCAAGCGATTGCACTTTCTTGAAGACCGGGACGGCTATCGCTATGAACTGCGATACATCCGTGACAAGGAGGGCCGGGAAGTCGATTTTGCTATTGTAAAAGAAGGTGAATTGGAGGAGTTGATCGAGGTCAAGCATTCTGATGAGAACATATCAAAATCCCTTCTCTATTACTCTCAGCGGCTGAGACCCAAAAAGGCTACCCAGATCGTTGGCAAAATCAAACGACCCTATGACAAGAATCGCGTGAGAGTTATAGATCCCATCTCATATTTTAGCCATTTTTTGAAGCATAATTGATGGTCTCGTAAAAAGTCCAAATTAGACGGCAAAGTAAAAAGCTCCAAATTCAAGGCGCGCAAACCCTGAGGAATGATGCCTACTTATGGTACGCCGCAATGACGAAGGATGCAGCGCAACGTAGAAGTTGGACTTTTTACGAAGCCGTCACTATTGGCGGTGATGAGTTTTGTTCGTGAAGGAGAAAGACTTACGGGCAGCTAATTGTGTCCTGTTCCGGCTGACTGAGATCGAAAACACGAAACACAAGAGATATATATTATGTCCCCGGAATTCTCCATTACCCTGAATATTCTTAAGCGTTCAGATTCCAAGGGAAATTCCTATACAATCCGGTTGGCCGGGCAATGGCGTATTCTGCGGGCCATCGAGTCCCGAAAGCAGGGCGCTACTGTAGCCGGACTTGCCGCGCAAGAAGGCGGTTTTCCCTTGTGACCGATGAATCAAAGTGGTACGTGATGTTCAGCAAGGAGGGTCCGAAATAGAGCTAAGCCCCAATTTGTCATGCATCTCCTCAGCCTGGCCATGGTCCGCGTGATGTAGATGTGCTGGGAGGGGCGATTTATGATCTTACGTCCCGGATACTGCGGTGCAAGGCCCAGCCCGGCGTACCCACTACACAAACATAGGGTAAGGATGAATGAAACAGGTTGTCATAGAAAACCCGGTCATCAACTCACCCTTTGAAGAACCAAGAAGGCACTTTCTCTTCTCCGAAGAGGGCATCACCAACGAGATCGCAGAAGCCCGCCGCGTAAGCTCCTATTTTGTTTCCATTGCCAACTCGAAAAAGAAAAGCAAACAAAAGAAGAAGCTCGGGACCCAAGAATCATCTTTTTTCAGTGGATTTCCAGTATCGATATTGCCCTCGAACGTATCGGAGACCGTGTACGGAGAGGCGGGCACAATGTTCCGGAGGACGTTGTCCACCGCCGTTTCAAGAAGGGGCTTCCTAACCTATGCCGATCTCAAGCGCACCGGAGATTCGATTGTGATCTGGCGCGACGGCAAAGTGGTTAAAGTGCCTGCTGATCAGATAGAAGTCTGTGAGCCGCAGACCGGATATTCCGTATCTGAGAAGGGGAAAAAATAGTGAAGCCTCTCCCTGAAGGGCGGGGCTTGCGGGGAGCGTACCGGTCAATGACCCCCATAGTTCAAAAAGCCCCAGGGTTGAGTCTTTAATTCTGAAGGTGTCTTTATCATATGAAATTATCCGATTTCCCTATAACATTACAAAATGATAATTATCCAGCCAGAAAACCCTGGTAAACTTCAAAACGGCGGTGTCAAGTTTTTTAAATATTTGGTATTATTTAGAAACTATATACTAACTGGTTAGACCTCATAATATAAAAAAGATGATAAACTTTTTTTGGTATCCAAGTATGAAGACCGCAAATGGATTCAAGTACGGCGCATATGTATTTCTTGCGCCTATTCTACTACTCAATTTCATCTTACCTGGAGCCTTGGTATTAAGTTCTCTTTTCGTCTTTTTTGTTTTGAAAAGCATTGTATCGTTACGAGCAGCGGCGACTCATGAAATTGATGAAGAAAAATGGGATAAATATTCTGGGAAAGATTCGGTGGCTAAAAGAGCTTACGTGATATTTTCTGCGATGATTGTTGGTTTTATTATCGCCATAATTTTCTTTTTTATCAAAACTGAAGGGCTTCTTGGATTAATATTAACCATTTTCATCGCAACAATAACTCTACCCACTCTCTTTGAAGAAATCGTAATAATTAAGAGATGTCAAATGAAAGCGAAGGCTTAAGGTCTAACAAGTCGCTGGAGAATCGACGGGCAAACGCTGACGCGTTTCCCGCGTCTCAGCTCCAGCGTTAGCCTGGCAGGATAAATTCTATGATGTGGATAGAGTTGCTCAAATTCGTCGGTGGCGGGGCAGTTTTACTAACTGTTGTCGCTTGGCTTGTTCGGTCGTTAATTCTTCACCTGCTCACGAAAGATATAGAAAAATATAAATTGGACTTAAAAAGGGGGGCCGATAAATAACTCGAAACACTTAAATCATCGCTTAATATTGAAGCCTTGACACATCAAATTAGGTTCTCAAAACTTCATGATCGAAGAGCAGACGCAATCGAACAGCTCTACAAGAAAATCGTTGCCCTCGAAAAATCCGCAGCCTGTCTTATAGCTGAATTTCAAATGGACGATTATCAGGAGTTGAGGAAAAAGACAGATAATCTTATTGATACGTTTTTTGACCTACATTCATTCGTTGAGAATCACGCAATCTATTTCTCAGAAGATCTTACGAATAAGATAAAGGAATTAAACACCCTGCTGTTCAATCTTTCTATTGATATCTATTACCAATCAAAGCGTGAAAATATAAATGATTTTATAAAAGCTTTTTACGAAGAACGAGATACTTTTGAATCTCAGAATAAGAAGATAAAGCAAGTCATTGAATCTGATTTTAGAGAACTACTCGGGGTAACAGGCTAACCTGTGGTAAATTGAAATGTTGGAGACTCTTCAAACTATAGGCAACCTGATAGAAGCCTTTTCAGCCCGCGGCCTGAGAAAAGTCACTAAGGAAGATACCAGTTCCATATCAAAAGTCCCGTTCAAACTCATTTCACTCCGAGAGTTGTACCAATATCGACTTGTTGATGTCAGCAGAGCTGCATATGAGCAATACGAGCACGGCAAATACATACCCGCGTTTATCCTTACTAGAGCTGTTATGGAAACAGTGGCAATGTTTTATGTTTGCTATGAAAAGTTAAGCAAAACTCTAAATACAGGCGTTATTGATACGACGGACGATTTTCTGATGCAGGCTCTCTTCGGTAGCCGTGATGGAACAGGTACGGTGAAGCACTATAATGCTCTAACCGAAGTTCAACATGTGGGAAAAAGAAGTAAGGCATTCGAAGAGCTCTATTTTTCATTATGTGAATTCACACACCCAAATTGGGCTGGGGTGTATCTGCCCTATGGCGATTCAAGGGAGCAGGGCTGCTTGAATTTAACGTCAGGCGTCGATGCCGTAATGGCTGAGCCGATTGGGACAAAGCCATTGTTGGCTTCATTGATGCTCTTTCATGAGCTGTATCAAGATTTGATAAAATCCTTCCTGAATTTATTGGGATTTGTGAGCAGGATCAATAGCATACAAAATTCCTATCTCATACATTTGCCAGCTAACCCGTCGCTGGAGCTGGACGGCTCGTAAACTCGCCGCCTCTCAGCTCCAGCAAGTGAGCACGTCAGGAGGACTGCAAGTATATGGTTGATGCCATCGAGACACGTTACAGGGGCTACAGATTCCGAAGTCGTCTTGAAGCACGGGGGGCTCGCTTTGATTCATAGCTTTCGCTAATGCCGGGCTGAACCGGCATTCCGGCTTGGCACATGGGAAGAAATCCAACACAAGCCCATGGAGGCTTAATGTCTGAGGTCAAGGAAGATAAGGATCGAGAGCATCGAATCCCTATGGAAATCATAGTCGATGCATATAACGAACAAGAGCGGGTATCAATTCTAAGGATACAAGAGTATTATGGGACATTATTGCAGGATTTGCGGGCGTACCCGCCCCAATGAGAAGTTTTCGGGTAAAGGCCATAGGATTCATGTGTGTAAGGAGTGCGCCCGCAAGCCAAAAGAGGAACGGGACGTTATTGAGCAGCAAGAGGAAATTTTCAATTACTTGAAGCAATCCCACATATCGAAAAAGAATGTTTCCAGACTAAGGGTGCTCGCGTCATCCTCCAATCCAAGAATCGCAGAGCTTGCAAGCATTGTCCATGAAGTCGCGCGAGTCAAGCCATACAAGAAGCGCCGTCTGAAGGTCCTCGCAAGAGAAAGACGTGACTTGCTTCAAAACCTTGAGGAGACAGGGTTGATTTTGGCACACCATTGGTAATCTGCAATAGGTAACCAGTTCATCCAGCGGACGGCAAGAAGGGTATGGTTCACGGAAAGCCCTGTGCTAAGCAAAAAGCAAGGTACCAGACCTGCACATTTGACAAAACCGGTCAATGTTGAGGAACCATGAGTGAATATCAATATTACGAGTTTCAAGCAATTGATAAGCCATTAAACGAAAAAGGCATTCAGGCGCTCAGAAAACTGTCTTCAAGAGCGCAGATCACCCCCACCAGCTTTGTGAACACGTACAATTGGGCTGATTTTAGGGGTAATCCATTGTCATTGATGGAAAAATATTTCGATACCTTTCTTTATGTCGCCAATTGGGGGACACATAGGTTCATGTTGCGGATTCCGCGAAAATTGATCAATGTTGATTTGACAAAAGAATATTGTATTGGAGAAAGTGCGGCCGTATATGAAAAAGGGGAATATTTGATTCTGGAGTTTACTTCCGAAACAGATGATTATGAATGGGAGGAAGGCGAAGGCTGGCTTTCATCGTTAATCTCACTGCGATCAGACATCATAGGCGGTGATTACAGATGCCTGTATCTTGGCTGGCTCTATTGTGCTCAGGCAGGTGATTTTGAAGACGACGAGCCGGAGCCGCCGGTACCGCCAAATTTAGATAACCTGAATGCGCCGCTAAAAAGCTTTGTCGACTTTATGCGGATCGACACAGACTTTATCGCTGTTGCAGCAGAAAATAGCGCTTCTGAAAACAAGGAGACGGATCGGAAAGAGTTGAAATGCTGGATCAACAATTTCCCTGAAAGTGAAAAAGATGAAATATTGTTCCGTCTGGTCAAAGGCCGTGATCCTCATCTTGGAACTGAATTAATGCAACGATTTCAAAATATAGTCTCGGTTGAAAATAATTATGCATCGGGGAAGAAGCCTCGCACAGTTGAAGAACTGATCACACAAGCAGAGGCATCCGCAGCCGCAAGAGAACATCGAATCGCTGAGCAAAAAGCCAAAGAGCGGGCTCGAAAAGAACGGGAAAAGGTGATCATTTGCGAAAAACACCTGAATGATCTTGCCAAAAGTGAAGATATGGTTTGGGAAAAAGTACATGAACTCATTAAAACAACTCTGCCGTCCAATTATGATGAAGCAGTTACATTACTTGTTGACCTGCGCGATCTCAGCAAAAAGATTAGTAAGGACAAGATATTTAAGGAAAGGTTGAGAAGTATTCGCGAAAAACACAGCCGGAAACCAAGTTTTGTCAGACGCCTGAAAAATGTGGGATTGGATGGTTAATAGAGGAAGCGGCAAAAAACATAAGAAGTGTTGCCTGAACAAGGCAAGGCCACCAGATGATCTGCTTTGGTGACGGCTCGGCGATGCCCATGACCGATTGATCGACAAACTCATGGTCTTTGCTGAAAAGGCTTTTGTCCATCTTGCCCTGATAGCGGCCATGGATGAATTCTTGCTGTGGCCGGACTTGTAAGAGGCGGAAGATCTGGTCACGGATCACATGCAGCTTTTTGTGCCATGGCTTTTGTTTAATTGTGGGTGATTAGGGAACCGGAAGCCCATACCGTCCTACTAGGTTTTCAAGGGTACCGCCTTTGAATTGGTGGACCGGGCCGTGGACTTTGTTATGTCCAAGGTTGCTCGATCGGTCGGTACGCGCGAACACTCCACCCAGGCCCCCGTGGAATATGAACTGCCCAGGCAAGCCGTAGCGGAGGCCATTTTTGTGTAGAAATCCGGGACGCTTGGTTTCCTTAGTTTCTCTATGAAGGATCAAGGTATTGCTGTGGTGGCCAAGGAGGTCTTTTCAGCCCTTGGCGTATTAGCCGGACCACTTGTACGACTATTGCAGGGGCTTTGAAGCGTGCCTGGAGCTACATCGATTCAGACAAGAAGATGGGAGCATCCGGAGTTTCTGACCGATAGGGTTTTAAGGACGCCATAGCCCAATTTTTGAATGAAATAAGGATGAGCTTACCTCAAGAACAGGCGAGGAAATCCGGTTCAGGGTACATTTTTTGGTTCTGAAACGGTTTAGTCAGAAACTGCGGATGCTCCCGAAAAAAGAGCAGGCAGCCTGTAAGGGTGGATAATTGGTGAGCAGCGAGTTCCCCGAGAGCCTCTTTGTAAAAAATCTCTCGAATTGCCCCATTTAAGACGGCAAGGGCAAAAAGTCCGATCCAGAGAAGAGTGTATATTCGTATCATTTGGGGCCCCCTACGATAGTGCTAACCACCAGACGTTGACCGGCAACTCGTAACCCAATGTCATTAACTTAAGGAATATGACCACTGAAAATCCCCCCCGACCCCCCTTTGGCAAAGGGGGGAGATTGGACTCTTAAGTTGATGACATTGACTCGTAACCCGCAACTCAACTCTTATGCTCGTTCATCATCCGGCAGACCGCGCGAATGTCAATGTTCACCGGGCAGTGCTGGACGCAGCGGCCGCAACCGACACAGGCAACTCCGTTGTTGTATTTGTCTACATAGTATTTCAGTTTGTGCATGAAGCGCTGGCGGACTCTTTGGATCTTTTCTCCTCGAGGATTGTGTCCTGAGGCATGCAGAGTGAAAAGGGGAAACATGCAAGAGTCCCAGTTTCGAATCCGGTCACCGGCACGGCCATAAGTCTCATCCTGAATGTCAAAGCACCAGCAGGTAGGACAAAGATAGGTGCAAACCCCGCAGTTGATGCAGGCAAATTGCACTTCTTCCCAGAAGTCGGCCCCGTGAAGCGCCAGGGTGTCAAGTTCTGCAAGTCTGGATGTGTTCACTTTTGAAACGATCTTGGCTTCTGCTTGATCGTGCAGGGCGACAGCCTTTTGAATCAGATCTTCTTCGCCGGCTTCAATGGTTAGGGTTTGGGAGGGGGTTGCGGTTCTTGCAACACCAAACAGTTTCTCCCCTTTTTCTGTAAGCACCTTGGCCAAAAAGGCCTCGCCAATGTCCACCAGCAAAACGTCCAGCCCTGCCTCATCAAATGGCCCCCCGCCCACTGATGTGCAAAAACAGGTGGAACAGGGCGCAGTGCATGCCAGTCCCACCAGGGTGGCGGCCTTCCTGGAACCCACCCACCACGGGTCTCGGTGTTGTTGCGTGTCAAAGTTTACATCCACCAGCTCAAAAGCCTTTGCATCGCAGGGGCGGATGCCAATAACGGCGCGGGGCAAGTAGTCTTTTGGCGCTTCTTTTAGGATATTTGCGTCCTCTGCGGCAGGGTCCAAGCTGTATTCAAACATCCGCTCGGACTGAGGAAGAAATAGAGACTTGGGAGAAAGAAGGCTGTTTTGGAAAGAAAGATCTATCTGAGCGGCATTTTCGATCGGCACGAAATCGACTCTGTCTTCCTGCCGCACCGGGCCGAAGAGCCGGTAGGCGTCCTTCAGGCTGTCCAGGAAATCGGGGAACCTTTCTTTTGCGATCTTTAGCACTTTCATTTTACCTGTATTGTCTCACCGCAGAGCCGCAAAGAACGCAGAGATTTAGTCATAAATATCATCTAATGAAATCTCCTGGGTCATCCGGCCGGTATGCATCAAGCGGTGGTCTTGCCTCAAGAGTCATGCCCGCCTCATAGTCGAAAAGCTCGAGCACATCCTTTTCCAGCTTCTTGGTAAACTGCCGAACCCTGATACCCATCGGACAGGCCCGCTCGCACGCTCCGCAATCCGTGCAGCGACCCGTGCAGTGAAACGCCCTGAGCAAGTGAAACGTGAGGGTATCCGTCGGATCAATACTCTTTCCCAGCCACTGGGGCCGCGATTCATCCACAAAGCAGGTGGGACAATAGCAAAGGGGGCACGCATCCCGGCATGCATAGCAGCGGATGCACGAAGCTACCAAATCGCAAAAGTACTTCCAGCGCTCATCAGTGCTCATCGCCTCAACGTCTTTCACATCCGCATTCCGCTCGATGCCCTCCTGTTCATCTACAGGCTCTGCCATGAGCTCGTCATAGAGCACCGGGTTGCGGTGGATACAGATGGTGCAGTTTTCCTGGAGCACATCAGCCTTGTTGAAAGACTCCTCAAGGCCCTCTCCTTTTGCCGTAATCTTTTCGGAATCTTCTATCACCTTAAGGGGTTCTTGACCCTTCAAGGCATTCGCAACCTTGTGCCGGTCCACCATCCCTTTGCAGGGGATCCCCATGACAAAGAGCTGGTCCCGCTTGATCTGATTTTCCAAAATATGCACTACTATATTTCGCGAATCGCACCCCTTGGCCACAACAGCGATACGCCCCTGGCGCTTGGGCAGATAGTTGGCAAGATTCATCCCGCAGAAACTGTCCCAGCAGAGTGTGTCGGCATCTTCCGGCCTGGTGATCAACACGGGCTGAGACATCATGGGCACGGTGCCCCGCCTAAATCCGATCACAGCGTCCACTTGTTGATCTGTGAGCAACCGCCTTGCAGTCTCGCGAATCTTTGAGGTGTAGTTCAGCACGGGAGTATTCCTACTTTATTGCAAAATCTATCTTGTTAACCGCCCACTCGCTGCGCTCGTTCGAGACGCTGAGGGCGCAGAGGAGGGTTAGTTTTCCCTGATCGGGAGATGTCGATCAGGGAAAAACGCTCAGCCCTTCGGGCAACATCCCCAGAGCCATCATGCCTGCAAGATCTGTCGTTCCCTTGCCCGAAACGTGCCTTTACCGCCAAAAGCGGTGGAGTCGTTTTCATTTGCCGTCATCTCCCGGCAAATGAAAAAATGGATTCTCAGCGAACTTCGCGCCTCGAGTGAGTGAAACGAACGGGCGGTGAATCATACGCCGTCTTCTTAATCAAGTGTTTTGCCGGGCCAAGCTCCTTCACCCTTTCA
>JABXJW010000029.1 GCA_013375395.1 Desulfobacterales bacterium | reverse complement strand
CAATGTATTCCTCCGGTTAAAATCTTCGTCTTCCTTGACCTTGCGAAAACTATCTCATTTCTGGATGGACACTAACTCACCTTTGCCGCCTTCACGGTACTGGCTTGCGGGCCCTTTTCTCCCGGCTCTTCCACAAAACAGACCTTCGTTCCAATCTTAAGGTCTTCAAACTTGTCCCCCAGCACGCTGTTTTTGTGAAAATAAATCTCCCGATCGTCCGGCGTAGTCAGGAACCCATAGCCCTTTTCCGGAAACAGCGCGCTGACACGTGCATGAGGCGCCTCTTCGTGGTGTTTCACATCCCCGCGTTGCCGTCTGGCGTGATCCTGGAGCCGGCGTCGCGCCGCATCAAAGGCATCTCGTATGGCAACATAAAGATCTTCATGTGGCTCTCTTTTTACCACCAACTCTCCGCCGGCTACAGTTATGTCGATCCGCACATTGTACAGAACTCCTTTGTGATGATGCCGATGAGGAGCCTCGACCAGTATTCTGCATCTCATGATTTGGTCGTAATAGCGGTCCAATTTTTTTGCTTTCTCGCGAATGACGTCCTCGAGTCTCTCGGTAAGATCAAAGTGGCGGGCAGTAATTTGCAATGGAATTTTCATCGTATTCTTCTTCCTTTGGGTCCCGTCCTTGCCCATGACGGCCCCATGACGGATGGATCGGGCATTGACCGGCAGAGTCGGCCAATGCCCAACAGGGCCGCATAAAGCTAGCACAAGAAATACTCATTCTTTTTCAGGCGATGGGCGGTCTGGAAACATATAAGGGGTCTCCTTTTCTTGGGATTCAAACAAATCATCTGTAATCTCGTCCTCATCTTTGCTGAGAGGGGAGCCTGCCCTGCCTGGGGCGCGGTCCTCCCGTTCCCACTTCAATTCGCTGGTTTGCGCGCGATCGACCACGGCGGTAAAGCCCATCACGTCGGTCAGGATCTGCAACAGAATTGAGTGTTCGCTCGCGCTCGGGACAAACCCATCCACGTAGAGCACGCCATTTCGACAGGAAACTTTGAGCTCTTCCTGATCAACCCTGCCGTCGTTGCTGAGATGCTCCAAAACCAACATTTCCAATTCCTTGTCGTTCAGGTCCTTATACTCGACGGGCAGTTTCGCACGCGCAATCACCTCACGGGCCGAAGGCAACCTCTTTTGTTTTTCCTCATACACGCCGGCACACCTTCGGCACAGGCGCGTCTCAGGTAGCGCATCCAGCCGCTTCAACGAGATCCGCTTCTCGCAGCCTTCACAGAGCCCATAGCGCCCCACGGCCAGTCTGCACAGTGCCAGATCGATCTCTTCAAGCTCCTTCTGTCCACGTTCACCCAGCTGGTCGAAAAGGCTTGTCATATCAGCCTTTTGGGCTTCTTCTTCCAGTTCGACATCACGGTCGGCGAGCACCTGCCAATCAGACTCGAACCCGCTAAGCCGTTCAAAGATCTCACGGCGACGCTCCAGGAGCTTTTCTCTTATACGCATCAAATCTCGTTCATGCATGAGTATTCCTCCTTACCATGGAGAACATGTTAAGGCTGGAAATGGTTGGTTGTTCGCAAAGCCGACAAGTTCTTTGTTAGGAATCGTAAGGCTGGATGGTTCAGTGCTATAGACACCTGCTGGAGTTAAAAAAGATGACGCAGAGACTTTTTGCCTCGCCGGATTGTTCCCCAGGGCTAATCTTCCAGGCGCGTTCTGACCGCCAACACCGAACAAGGCACGGCGTCTATCAGCGCCACGTCTATGCCGCCGAATAGCAGCTTCTTTAAGCCTGTCAAAAGTTGGCTTCCGATGACGGCCAGGTCAAAGCCTCCTTCTTTGACAATAGCCACAATTTCATCCTTGGCATTCAAAAGCGTCACATCTCTCAACAACAAGATTTTTGGACTTACCCCCATTTCCCTCATCAGCTCAGCTGCTTTCATAAGAGCAATGTTTGACTCCGCCTCAAGCTTTTCATCATATGATTGCGCAGATTCAGAATCAGTGTAGCGGAGGGCTATTGCCAAAAGTGTAACCGATGCGTGTTTTTCTTCGGCTATTTTGGCGGCGGTTTCTACTGCATAGAAAGAGTGCTCGGAGCCATCGACAAAAACCAGGACCTTCATAAATGGTCCCCATCTCATGTGTATCTCCCAGTCTACATGCCTTCTTCGTCTAGTCTTTTCATGACGCCGTTGCGTCTGAGATGGTTACGATGTTCTTCTTCATGATCTGCCAAAATATATTTCAGATAATTTATGTTCTTATCAATGGCATCCTGATACAATTCCCTGTCTATGTTCCAGCGCTTTTTGAAATGGTGGATCATATATTTCTTCACGTTGCCTAGCTCGCCGGCAAACCTCTTTTTCGTAATATCATAGAATCCCAATGTTTCCTTGAGCAACTCCCGTTCACTGATGCAACCGACAACATTTCCCTCCATGAACTCATTAAAAAGAAAAGGCAGTTTTTCCAGATAGGTGCGATCTGCCATCTGGCCCAAAAGATCGGCGGTGCCGAGCATTTTGCCCAACAGTTCGATCTCCCTTGATTTAAACCGGATCTCGCTGATGTTTGTATTGAGTCCGGTGCAATTAAGGATATCCCGGCAGTTTTCGAAATCCTCTACGGAAAAGTCGATTTGCCTGAAATATTTGTCCATGAATTCAATGCTGCGCTCGATATGGATGAGCGTATATTTGGCGCCGGTGCCTGAATCATCGTCTAATGTCTGGATGTATCCCGTATCGTGAAGCAGTGCGCTGATTACCCCCAGGGCCACGTTCTTTTCGGAGAAGGTCTCTCCTTGTAAGGTCGCTCCGTGGATCAGTCTTGTCAGGGCCAACATGGCATCAGTAGTGTGTTGCAGATCGTGATATTCGGTGTTGCATTGCCGGTATCCTGGATATTTGCCCTGGAAAAGTCTTACTACATCTGCGAACACACGGTTGACAGGCTCAAAGTCCAATTTCGGAAATATCATGAAAGCAATGATTTTTACCTCATCGAGAACACTCTGAGGGTCCTCCATATTTACAAGTCTTGCCAGTTGAATGTTATCGGTTTTCATAGGATCGTTGTACAAGATTTTACAATAAAATCACGAATAACTCAAGAAAAATTGTCGATTGGCAGGGTTGCTGTCCGGATCACTTCATGGGCTTAAGGGATCTTTGTGGATGAGACCTGGGGTGAGCTTTCCCAATTCGAATGCTTGAATGTGTTCTGTGAACAAGGGACGATCGACTCAAAGAAGACTTAGGCCCGGCAGGGCAACAAACAGGCGTGGCAAGGATCAGACTATCTTATTTGTAATTTCCCCTTTGCATGACGACCTATCACCTCGCCGATGATCGCTGCCGATTCGATCCCTTCGTCCCTTAATTCACGGAGGCAGGCATCTGCATGATCCGGCAGGATGGAGATAACCAGGCCCCCTGAAGTCTGTGGATCAAAGACAAGGTCTGTGAGAACCCTTTCGACCGCGGGCTTGATCTCCACCTTGTGCTCGCAGAAATGCTTGATGGCATAAGCTCCGGCCGGTATCATGCCCATCAAGGCATACTCTCTTGCCTTGGCAATGACGGGGATATTTTCAGCCTGGATGGCGATTTCCACATCAGATGCCCCGGCCATTTCCAAAAGGTGCCCTCCCAGGCCGAAGCCGGTCACATCAGTGCAGGCATGTGTCTCGTATTTTTGCATAATCTGTGAGGCACGGTCGTTGAGGGCCGAGGCGACCTCGATCAGGGCCTCCAGGGCGACCCGGTCGGCCTGCTTTCCTTTAACGGCGGTAGCGATGACCCCTATTCCGATCGGTTTGGTCAGTATGAGCCGATCTCCGAGCTCGGCGCCTTTATTTTTCAGGATCTTGTCGGGATGGACAACCCCTGTCACAGAAAGGCCGTATTTCAGTTCCTGGTCATCCACACTGTGCCCACCAACCAGGACTGCACCTGCCTCATGAATATTGTCCAGCCCCCCACGCAGGATTTCAGTAAGTATCTCCTTGGGCATATCCTTGCTCGGAAAGCAGACAATGTTCATCGCAGTAAGCGGGCTGCCGCCCATGGCGTAGACATCGCTCATGGCATTGGCTGCCGCAATGCGGCCGAACTGATAGGGGTCATCAACAATGGGAGTGAAAAAATCGAGGGTTTGCACCAGGGCCGTATCCGGGCTGAGCTTATAGACGCCGGCATCATCTGCGGTCTCAATGCCCACAAGGAGATTCGGGTCACTGATGACAGGAAGCCCACTTATTACCTCTTCCAGGTCCCCCGGACTCATCTTTGCTGCTCAACCCGAGGCCCTGACTTTTTCTGTTAAGTTGAAATTAGCCTTTGGCATGTTTTACGAATAACGAATTCCGGCTCTTTATCCGTGGGCATACTTATCGGCGAGGCAAGTTTGTTCGCGGCCGTTCGCCGTCCCATCCAGGACCGCCTTGAGAGCTCTTGGAATCTTCCTGATGATTTCAGCTACCTGTGTGGCAGGTGTGGGTTGGGCAAGGTCGCCGGCCATGCGGTTTGCCCTGGCGGCCATAGTTGCTGCTGCTGCCAGAGGGTATCCTCCGTACGTGAGGGCTGCCACCATGCCTGTCAGCGTATCCCCTGTGCCCCCAATCGGCTCAAGGGCTTCGACCTGCGGGCCGTCAACAGTGGCGAGGATCCCATCCTTGGTGCATATATAATCTCTTGCCCCCTTGATCAATAGTGTCTTTGCGGCATTTTCTCCTTCAAATGCCCTTTTGATCAGGCCGGGGACATTCTCTTCTTCATGCAGTATAAAGCCTCGGGTGTAGAATGGGTGAGGGGCCGCATCATCCGCCAAAAAGGCAAGTTCTCCGATATCCGGTGTAAAAAGATCGTAGGTCCCGGCAAATCCGCTCATCTTGGCAACGTACATGTACCCCGCGTCTGCAATGAGCACAGGCAGTTTGCCCTTTTCTTCCAGTGCCCACAAGACCCGGTTGTGCCGGTCCACATCGGGCTGAAGATAATGAAAGCAGATAACGCCGGCATCTAAGGAGGCAATACCGGCTTTCAGGTGCTCATAGAGCTTTCTGCTGCCGTCTCCCAGGCCGGTATCACCTGCAAGAAAGGAAAAGGGGGCGTCAATGCCGAGTGCCTCGCACACCATGGATGCTGCGGCGATCAATGCTGGTGTCCCGCGTTTTATTGATATTTCGTGGCCTTCCAGCCACAGGGAGTTACCATTGAGTACGGCAGTTCCCGAAACCAGAGGAAAATCATTGTCAGGGACGGTTCCGATCAGCACGAGCATTGGCGCATCAACTCCTCGTAGGCCAGTTGCAGGGCATAGCCGCACAGGGTGTGGCCGAGTTCTTTAGGAGGGGGTGCTTGACGTATCTCTTTTCCGACCAGACTTTCTGCCAGGTATGGCACATCCGGGCAGCCTCCTCCGGAAATGTTTACAATTGCAAGCGTTCCTTTGTCAATGGTGAGCTTCATGTTGGCGGCTCGAACCATGAGATGTTGCCCGAAATCCTTAGTCTTGAACAGCTCTACCGGCTTGAGTAGAGGATCATCCACCGGCACTGCTTCCAAAGGCGTAATCTTGTTTTGTTCGAGCAGTCTCAAGATATTCAATTGCTCGACCAAGGGGAATTCAATGACCAGGTCGCAGCCGGTCCGAAGCTCGGGCGGTGGCCCCATGACGCGAACATCCCAACCATTTTCCTTTAAGAGGGATTCCACCCTGATGACCTCGCTGGTATTGTGAAATGAAAGAAATCCGCGATCCGGGCTTTTTCCCTTCCGCGCTGTGGTTTTCCTGCGTTTGAGGATCTTGAAACCCAAGACTCTTTACTCCTTTTTGATCAACATTCTATACCCTGTGCCCGATTTGGTAATTTCAGCCACATCCCAGCCCTGGCTTTGGGCCGCACGGCTTACATTTTCCTTCGAGGTGTCCGTGTCCACAAAAACCTCGATTTCTCCTTTATCGACTTCCTTGATCTTGTTCAAGGTCATAATCACTGGTTGCGGGCAAGAGAGTCCGCTTGCATCGACTGTTTCCGGCATTGCATCCTCCTTGTTACGCCTTTCTTCTCATGGTCAGCCCGACAAAAGAGCAGACCAAAAGGCCGATGATAACGGCAGCAACGCCGTGGGCGCCAATCCCCTTGGGGGAGCTGGCCAGAGCAAAGTTGTGGGCAAAGGCAGCACCAACGATCATGCCCAGGAAAAAAACGGCGGCGTCACCGTCGCCTTCGCCCGCCAGGAACAACTGCCGCCCAGGGCATCCGCCTGCAAGGCAAAAGGCCAGGCCCGCTAGCACCATGCCGGCAAAGTTCCACGCATGCATGGTGTGTGCAACGGGCTGTTTTGCAAATCCCGGATGAAACTGTCCCAGGATCAGATTCATCACAAACGCGAAGACAGCCAATGCCAGCACACCATAGAAGAGATGAGGTATTCTAAACAAGACCAGGTCTCGAATGGCCCCCATGGTGCAGAATCGGCTGCGTTGGGCCAAAAAACCGATGGCGATAGCTGCAATCAGAGAGACAGCCACAGGCGCATGCATAGCGCCAGGACCCTTGGTGCTGTAAAAAAGAACCCCGCTTCTTGCCTCACCCTTTGCCTGCGGAAAAACAAACAGGAGAGCAAGAAGCCCGAGCATGATCAGAGGCATAAGCCAGCCCACAGATGCGTATGTCTTGTTGCTGCGGCCAAGATCATAGCCGGCCTTAAGGAAACGCGTGCCGAGCCATATGCCCACAATCAGTCCAATGAGGCCGACAATGGCGTTGCCGTCGCCGGCCGAAAGACGTAACATGGCACGCCACGGACATCCGAGAAAAACCAGTGCGCCTATCATGGCAAATGCGCCCAGCACAAAACGGACAATGGGAGCAGAGCCTGCCCGCGGCCTGAACTCCCTGAAGCAATAGGCCGCAATCAAGGAACCGAGGACAAACCCGATTATTTCAGGTCGCAGGTACTGCACTACACCGGCCCGGTGCAGGCCCAGTGCCCCCGCTATGTCCCTTTGAAAGCAGGCCACGCAAACGCCCATGTTGCCCGGGTTGCCCAACTTTTGCAAAACGGGGGCAAGCACACCGATAACAGCCCCAACCGAGATGATACCCCACCGAGTGCCAAAAAAGCTTTTCATATGCCCTATCGAGACCTCTCTATTCATGACAAAATAGATGCCAGGCGGCGTCGTATAGTAAACTTATTAAACAAAAACGGAGAAATCCAATACTTAATATCGATGAAGGCAGGCCTGTAGCATAGAAAATATTGATACATAGCATTAATGGGCGTGGTGGGACGGGCCAGCTCCAACACATTCACACTCGGCACTGAGAACCCTCGACCTATCCTAATTGGCGCATCTGTGCTTGGGATCAATTCCCTCGTCTCAGGGGGTCCGTTATGAGGCTGAATTGCAACCATTATCAATACATTATTGAAGGTGCAAGACGTGACACTCCCGGAGGGGATTTTCTTGGATTCGGATCAGCTGAGGGGTGTGCCCGGCTCAGAAGGGCCGTCCACGGTGATCAGCCGGCAGGCGCCGTTGTCGGATGCGGTCATGACCATGCCTCGGGAGAGGACCCCCATTAATCTGACCGGCTTGAGATTTGCCACAATCACCACTTGTTTTCCTGTGAGATCTTCCGGTTGGTAACTTTCTGCTATGCCCGCAACAATGGTCCGTTCTTCTCCTGCATTGACCCTCAATTTCAAAAGCTTTTTCGACCTTGGCACGGGCTCGGCATGGAGCACCGTGGCAACACGAAGATCGATCTGCTCAAAGACTTTCATGGAGATTTCGGGTTTCACAGAAACCAATTCCTCCTTTGGACCGGCACTCGCCTGCTCCAGGGGTTGGAGCCTTTCCCATTCGATCCTCGGAAAGAGTGTGAGCGTCTTTGGAAGCTTTGTGCCTGGTGTTGTTTTTCCCCAAACATTGAGATCGTCTAATTTCTGGAAGGTGTGTGCAGACGGCATACCCAGGTGTTCTTGCATCAGCAGGGAAGTCCTCGGCATAAAGGGGTAGATGAGCCCGGCAATGACTCTGAGGCTTTCCAGGATATTGTAAAGCACGACCTGGAGCTGTTTGTGCTGGGATTTTCTCTTGGCAAGCTCCCACGGGGCGGTCATGTCTATGTACTTGTTGACCCGGTTTACGAACCCCCAAACGGCCACAAGAGCCTTGTGAAAGGCAAAATCTTCCATTGCTTTGCGATAAGCTTGAACATCCTTGAAGGCCTCCGATTTTACGTCCAGATCCAGGCTGCTCTCCGGCACGGCGTCACTTTTCGGCACAACCCCTCTGAGGTATTTGTGGACCATGGTCAGGCTTCGGCTGAACAGATTCCCAAGGTCATTGGCCAGATCGGAATTGATGCGCTGAATCAGCGCCGTTTCGCTGAAACTCGAATCAAGACCGAAGACCATGTCCCGCATGAGAAAGTACCGAAAGGCATCTGCGCTGTACACATTCTTTAACTCAAGCGGATCGACTACATTGCCGATGCTCTTGGACATCTTTCCTTCATCTACGTTCCAGTAACCGTGGACATGAAGATGCCGATACAGGGGAATCCCCGCGGCCTTCAGCATGATAGGCCAGTATATGGCATGAGGCTTGAGAATATCTTTGGCCACCAGGTGGTGAACAGAGGGCCAGAACCTTTTGAAACTCTCTCCATCCGGATATCCCAGGCCGGAGATATAGTTGAGAAGGGCATCGAACCAGACATAGGTCACATACTGATCATCAAAGGGAAGAGTGATGCCCCATTTGAGTCGGCTTTTGGGACGGGATATGCACAGATCCTCCAGGGGCTCCCGCAAAAAGGCGAGCACCTCGTTTTTGTACCGCTCAGGGCTGATGAAGTCCTGATGAGTGCTAATGTAATCGATGAGCCAGTCTTGATATTGGCTCATCCTGAAAAAATAGTTCGACTCTTTAATTGCCTCAGGGATCGTTTTGTGGTCGGGACATCTGCCGCCCACCAATTCGCGTTCCGTGTAAAAGCGCTCGCAGCCAAAACAGTATGCGCCTTCGTATTCGCTGAAGTAAATCTCCCCGGCATCATAGATCTTTTGCAGCACCTGCCTGACCACCTTCGCATGAGCGGGGTCTGTGGTACGTATAAAATGGTCGTACTCTATGTTGAGCTCGGGCCACAATTTCCTGAACAGATCGCTGATTTGATCCGCATAGACCATGGGGCTCAACCCCTCCTGCTTGGCTGCGCGTACCACTTTGTCGCCATGCTCGTCGGTTCCTGTTAAAAAGCAGGTCTGCCGGCCGCACATGCGGTGGAATCGACTCACCACATCGGCCACAACAGTTGTGTAGGCATGACCCAGGTGTGGCCTGGCGTTCACATAATAGATGGGGGTTGTAACATAAAACGATTCGTGCATGTGATATCCTCTTGAAACTATATTTGTCGTACTGTTACCATTTTGTCATTTGTCATCTATGACTGAAACCGGGAATTATTTTTCTGAAAACTATGGCGGACTTTTAGCTATTATGACGTGCCCGACTCGTCTACGATTTCCTCCAACCTTACATCCAATTCCCGGCCATCGTCGAGCTGTATGGTCACGGAGTTTTTTAATACATTCTGACGGATAATCTTTCCATGCTCTGCTTTCGTCCACACCATCTTTCCGCAAGCAGGCAATTTACTCTTGATGTCACAATAAGTCTCGTGTTCGAATGCCAAACAGCACATGAGTCGGCCGCACAGCCCTGAAATCTTGCTCGGATTCAGTGACAGGCTTTGCTCTTTAGCCATTTTTACGGATACCGGATCGAAATCACGGATAAAGGCGGAACAGCACAGCTCATTGCCGCATTTTCCGAGACCCCCGCACATCTTGGCTCGATTGCGCACCCCGATCTGGCGCATTTCAATGCGCGCCCTGTAAGCCTTAACGAGCATCTTGACAAGCTCTCGAAAATCGACGCGCCCGTCAGCCGTGTAATAAAAGGTGAGTTTGGTCCCATCAAACAGGCCTTCAACCGACACAAGGTTCATCTCAAGTCCCAATTTCTTGATACATTCCAGGCAGTAAGAATGGGAGGATTTTTCACGGTCAAGACTTTTCCTGTGCTGCTCAAGATCCTTATCATTGGCCAGGCGATAGACTTTCTTCAAGTGGACCTTGGGTTCCTGTTCTCCAGGAGGTCTGGGAGGCATCACCACTGTCCCAAGGGCCATCCCCTGCTCGGTTTTTACAATCACATGGCTGCCGGTGGAAAGTACAAAGTGTCCGGCATCAAAATCATAGATCTTAGACTGCGGCCTGAATCTTATGCCAACAATCTTGCCCATAATTCAACCTTCTATCAATTCCGACCAATTTTGTAATTCTTCTTGCCGAAGGCAAGCTCCACAACTTTAGGCACTTTAGCTCACTTTAGGCACTTTAGCTCACTTTGCTCATAAAGACGCATCATCATTACTTCTAAAGTCAGCCGAGGATTAGAGTTCCTCCAGATGGCGGTCTGCGCGGAAAAGACCGCCGTGATCTTTTCCAAGATTTGATCAATTGAGCGCTTTTTTGATGCACGCTCAATATCGTCCATAAAGTCCCTATTTACCACCTTTTCGGGATAGACTTTACACATGAGGACGTCTCTAAACCAGACGGTGATCATAGCCAGGGCATCCTCCAATCTGTCTTTATCACGTGCCAGTGCATCGGCAAAGGCAAAAAGTGGCTGTATCGATTCGGTGGAAATCGATCCAATGCCCTCAAGAAGGCCCGTCCTCCAAGCCATCCATTTCTTTACATCCGCCGCCAGTGCCTTGCCCAGGCTCCCTTTGGCCAGTATGGCAACAGTGCCGGCAGCTTCTCTATCCAGCCTCCCCCTTGCAACCAGCACGCCTGTAATTTTTTCAAATGGGATCGGCCTGAAGGGGATGTGGTGACACCTGGAGACAATGGTCGGCAGCAAGTCCATTGTCTGGGTTGCAGTCAGGATTATGATCGTGGCATCTGGAGGCTCCTCCAGGATCTTAAGCATGGCGTTGGCGGCTTCAGTCTTCATATTGTGAGCATCATTGACGATGATTGCGCGACAATTCCCCTCAAGGGGTGCAAATCTGAGTTGCCTGCGCACGTCGCGCACTTGGTCTATCTTGATGAAGGCGCCGCTGGGCTTGACAATAATGATGTCGGGGTGATTTCCTGAAATCACCTTCCGGCAAGATCGACACTCTCCGCAGGCCAACACTCCCTCGGGCCTCAAGCAGTTTAGGGCCATGGCCAATGTCTTGGCCGTTGTCTGCCTGCCGATGCCGTCAATGCCTGTAAAGAGCAATGCATGGGGAATGCGGTCTTTTTCAATCATTCGACTCAGCAGGCCGATGGGCTTCTCCTGGCCGATGATAGATTCAAATGTCATCATATTTTTCTTCAAACCACCACGCATCCGACTCGGTATCCAGCACCTGCTTCGCCAGCTTTTGACCGACCTCGGTTTGCACGCGCGCCACTACGTGAGGCATCCAAGAAGACGGACCATTGTTTCCTGCATCATTCAATGCCTTCAATTCCAGTATGAGTGAAAGTTGGTCTGCATCATGGGCAAGCTGTGCTTCCGGCGTTTCGGCTGCCTTAAACTCTTCCAGAAGCCCTTTTATTTGCTGGCCGAAAGGGATATCCTTTGTAATGTCGGCCGTGGCCTTGGGCTCGTCTACGACAACATACCTTTTTTGAACATAGTTTAGATCACCGGTTCGTGCTTCGGCAAGATCGTGTACAAGGCACATTTGCAGTACCTTGAGTTGATCTACCCCAGGGAGCATCTGAGACAAAACATAGCCGATAAAGGCCGTAAGAAAGCTGTGCTCAGCCACTGATTCACGGCCTGAGCCAAGGAAGTGAAAACCGGACCTTGGGATATCTTTTAGGATTCTCGCTTCAAACAGCAGATTAGCTATGGCTTTCATCATAGCACAATTTCCCTTCACGGAGCTTTTTCATTATTCATATAAATTTATACAATAGCTTGTATGAACGCAACCGTAAAATTACTTGACACCCTGGTGAACCTTATGTAACTTCCTGCCGAACTTCTGGATTTGTGCGGCTTCCCGGGGCAAGCAATCCCGAAAGGTTGAGATTTGAGGCACTTAAGGTCTCAGTTTTTGTAAAAAAACAATTTTCAATGATAGGATGAGTGCGATGCCAGCTTCTTCCGGCAGTGACATAGTTCAGATGATTCTTCATTCAGGCCCCATGGTTCGTCTTGTCCTGTTTCTCCTCTTAGGTTTCTCCATAACGTCATGGGCGATTATATTTTCAAAATACCGGTTCATGAGGAGGGCATGGAAAGAATCGGCCTATTTTCTCGACCTTTTTTGGGACGGCCGCGGCCTTACCGATGCCTTTGCGGTCTCAAAACGACTCCGGTACTGCCCTGTAGCCAGGGTGTTTCGTGTTGCCTATGTTGAGCTCAAAAAGGTGAACAGCCCCCGGCCATCCACAGCAGATGACGAAAAGACAGAAGGGATAGCGCTGCACCAAGACAAGGTGGCCCTTGACAACATCAAGCGGGCGCTCAGGCGGGCCGTTAACACGGAACTGACCGGATTGAACAAGGCGATACCTTTTCTGGCAACTACCGGAAATACAACCCCTTTTATAGGGCTTTTCGGCACTGTATGGGGGATCATGAATGCCTTTCGGGGAATCGGTCTGAGAGGTTCTGCCAATTTGGCCGTCGTGGCCCCGGGCATTTCAGAGGCGCTGATCGCCACGGCCGCAGGACTGGCTGCTGCCATACCGGCTGTGGTGGCGTACAATTATTTTGCCAACAAGGTCAGTGTGCTGGAGTCTGAAATGCATAGTTTCTGTGCCGATTTTTTGAACCTGATTGAACGAGAATTGATGACGCGAAAGGGAGGGTAGTCGCATGGCTTCCGGGGGAACCCGCGACCGCTTCATGGCGGATATCAACGTAACACCCCTTGTGGATGTGATGTTGGTCCTGCTGATCATCTTTATGGTCACAGCCCCCATGATGATGCAAGGCGTCGACGTATCATTGCCTCAGACCACCTCAAAGTCGCTGCCGGCGGAAAAGAATCATCTGGTTATTACGGTCGACCGGGCTCAACAGATCTACATCAACGACTACAAGCTGTCCCTCGAGGCCCTTCAGGACAAGCTGAAAAAGATTTTCGAGGGCCGGCCGGACCAGAAGGTTTACCTGCGTGCGGACAAGAGTGTCCCTTACGGGGTAGTTGTACGCGTGATCTCTGAGGTAAAGAGCGCCGGGGTGGAAAAACTCGGCATGGTCACAGAGCCCCTGAAAGAGACCCGCAAGGGCCGATAAATGCTCGACCGGGTTACCCTTGACCGCAACATGGCGCCATCGGAGTCTTGCAGCACTGCCGCCGTTGCAGCCTATTCCACCCTGGATCGTGAGCGAAACGAGTAGATCTCATGGTTGCCCACTGGAAAGTTTTTGACCAATACTCTTACACAGACCGTGCATGGATCGGCATGGCCGCCCTTTCGATTCTATGCCATATCCTGTTTTTCGCCGGGGTCGTTTTTTTGCCGCAGTTAAGACCAAGCTCCCCATCCCACATACCTTCTGCTGTTGAGGTGGACCTTGTTAGTCTTCCAAAGAGCGAACTCCAGGCAAAATCACCTTTGGATCAAATGCCGGTGTCCGCAAAGGCTGGAAAGGCGGAACCAATAGAGCGCAAGACCGCAAAGCCACAGGAGAAAGCAGCCGATGTCTTAAGAACCGGGGCCAAGGAGGCGGATGCCGGGGCGGTTTCACTCGCACCCAAACAATTACAGGTTAAGCAGTCGCTCAAGAAAAAGACTTACAATGTATCCAAGGTCATCACACGTGCCATTGCAAGAATCGAAAAAGAGGCGCCTAAATCGAGGCCCAGCCCTGTACTTCAGGCCATTGATAAACTAAAAAAGAGCGTCGAAGGGGATACCGGCATGGCGGTGAGAGGCGGAACCGCCGCCAAGACTGGTATGACCGAGAAGACCCTTGAGCTTCTCGATATCTATAATGCTGATATCTGGTATCGGATTCAAAAGAACTGGGCTTTTTCTGAAGAGATGTCTCGGGGCCGCACCGATCTGGAGGCGATCATCATTGCCAAAATTTTGAAAGACGGGGGGATACGAGACATCTGGTTCGAAAAAAGGTCCGGCAACAACTATTTTGATGACTCCGTTTTTAAGGCAATGAAAAAATCGGATCCATTACCACCTCTGCCTGAAGGATTTCTTGGCCCTTATTACGAGGTTGGCTTTAGATTCAATCTTTCTGAGTTGAAAAGGAGTTACTGATCTCATCATGGGAAGATCCACGCTGCGACCATCTGTGGCTGTTGTGCTCGGTCTGTCTATGGGGTTGATGGTATGGTTAAGCACCCCTTGCCGGGCTCGTGTTTACATCGATATTACCGCTCCTTATCTCAGGCAAATTCCCACCGCAGTCCCGGTCTTCAAGGACCTGGGCCCGAAACATGGTGAGCTGGCCGGTAACCTTGCGGACCTGCTTGCAGAAACGATAGAATTTACAGGTTTTTTTAAGATTTTGGACCGGGCAAGCTTCCTGGAGGATCCCAAACAGTCCGGCCTCATGCAGCACACGATCAATTTCAAGAACTGGACCGATATCAGCGCCGAACTCCTGATCAAAGGTGGAATCAAGTACCAGGGGGACCTCCTTAAAGTGGAACTTCGCCTGTTTGACACCTTCGGTGGCCGCCTCATCACCGGCAAACGGTATACAGGCAACCTGAAGGATCAACGGCGGATGGTCCGACGGTTCTGTAACGAGATCATACGTTGTCTCACAGGTCATGAGGGGATTTTCAATACGCAAATTGCCTTTGTGTCGACCACAACAGGGCACAAGGAGATCCACATTGCTGAATTTGACGGATATGCCCCCAGGCAGTTTACCAATACCAAGGCGATCTCCCTGTTTCCAGCATGGTCCTCTGATGGCCGGTGGCTGGCCTATACAGACTATGGGCGCGGCAAACCAGAGCTCTATATCAGGCACATTAAAGAGCGACAGGGCACGATCGTTTCTCTTGGCGGTACAAACATCACGCCGGCATGGGTGCCCAGACGCTTTGCCCTGGCGGCCTCACTTTCCTACGAAGGCAACCCGGCCCTTTATCTGCTCACCGGCAAAGGCAAGATCATAAAAAGATTGACTCGCTATTGGGGCATTGATGTTTCTCCCACATGGTCGCCGGACGGCAAAGAGGTTGCCTTTGTCTCCAACCGGTCAGGCTCTCCCCAAATATACATAAAGAATGTGGAGAATGGGAAAGTCCGAAGGCTGACTTACCAAGGCAAATACAACACCTCGCCCCAATGGTCGCCCAGGGGCAACTGCATAGTTTATACAGCTTTTAGTGAAGACGGTCATATCGATATCTCTATTATCGGCATTGAAGGAAACACTCCGATTCAACTAACCAGTGAGGCCGGCAATAACGAGTCTCCCACATGGTCGCCTGACGGCAGTCTGATAGCCTTCAGTTCTACCAGGGAGGGGCGCTCCAGGATCTACGTGATGAACTCAAACGGTTCGAACCAGCGGCGCCTGCTCGTCCTTGATGGTGAGCAGACAGACCCAAGTTGGTCGCCGCGCCTTTCCGGCTATTGAGGCAAATACTGCGCAACCGAACAGTTTGCAGTGAATTTGTCGAAGTTGGTTGACTTTTTGCGGTTTTTCAAATAATTAGAAAACCAAAATATATTGAAAAAAATTGCTGTCTTTCAATTTTTGTCAAAAGGAGGTGAAAAACAGATGACAAAGAGATTCTGGGTAGTTATGGCATTCTTACTGCTGATTCTTGGGTTCATGTTTGCAGCTTCGTGCGCCCCAAAACAGGTTGTGTCCGAGCCTGAGGTCACACCAGTCGTAGCCGAACCCGAACCAGAACCCGAACCAGAACCAGAACCAGAACCAGAACCAGAACCAGAACCCGAGCCAGAGCGCCCGTCAGCCGAGGCGGAGGAAGCAGCGCGGGTATTGGAGGAGGAGCGTCTGGCTGAGCGAGAAAGATTCCTGAACGAGCACGTCCACTTTGAGTTTGACAAATCGAGGCTCCTTCCGGAGGCAAAAGAGATCCTCAGGCGCAAGGCTGGATGGCTCAAAGCTAATGGCGATGTCTATGTGATTTTGGAAGGCCATTGCGACGAACGAGGAACAAATGAGTATAATATGGCCCTTGGGGACCGGCGCACTCGCAGTGCAAAGGGTTATCTGGTTGATTTGGGGATTGAGTCAATGCGTCTAAAGAACATAAGCTACGGAGAGGAAAGACCATTCGATCCTGGCCACAACGAGGAGGCTTGGGCCAAGAACAGACGGGCCCAATTTGTAATAGAATAGCAAAATTTGGCGCCAGGTTGCAGGTGGCAACACCTTGCAACCTGGCAGACCTTGTGAGAGGTGGCGATTCAGAGATCCTTAGAGTCTAATAAGATGTCATTGGTGATTCTAGTAATGGTCGCGCTGGCTCTGGGCGGCGGTTGCGCCCTCCACGAGGATCTGGTCCTTGTTGACGACCGCGTGGCAGGGTTATACCAAAAGACCAAGAAAGCCGAGGCCGACATTGCGGCGTTGCGAGCCGAAATAAAGCGTTGTCACGAGGAAGACGAGGCGTTTCGCAGTATGCATGCGGAACTTCATGCGCTCGTGAATGATGTGAGAGATGAGATGCGGGGACTTCGCGGCCAGATAGAAGAAAGCCGATATGAAGCCAAACACAGTATGATCGACTTGGCCGACATAGAGGCTCGGCGAGAAGAGCGTGGGAAGAATCTGGAAAAACTGATTAAGAGCAGCCTTGATCGGATCATTCAAATTGAACAATATGTGGGGATGGAGCCGTCGGAAAAGCTTGCCTCCTCGGAAGCAGAGGAAACCGTGGCAGACAAGGAAAAAGAGGAGGCCGCAAAGGCGCCTGATGAGCTTTATTTGACGGCCAAACAACGGTTCGACCGTGGTGAGCATGAGGCTGCTCGCGAGCTTTTTCAAGACCTCTTAAAACAATACCCCAAATCCGTTAATGCAGACAATGCTCAGTTCTGGATTGGTGAGATTTATTATCGTGAAAAATGGTATGAAAAGGCTATACTGGAATATCAGAAAGTCATTGAAAAACACCCCAACGGGAACAAGGTTCAAAGTGCCTTCCTGAAGCAGGGAATGGCTTTCTTGAATCTTGGTGATAAAGCGAACGCCCGGCTCATTCTTAAGGAACTGGTTCGCAAATATCCGGATTCCCGTGAGGCGAAGATTGCCAAGGAAAATCTAAAAACGTTGCAATGATCCAAAAAAATAAAACATGACGGCTTCGTAAAAAGTCCAACTTCTGCGTTGCGCTGCATCCCCTGCCCCGTTAAATTCTCGCTACGCGAGACGGCGGAGCCGATTTAACAGGGTAAATCACTGAGGCGTACCATAAGTACGCCTCATTCCTCAGAATTTGCGCGCCTTGAATTTGGAGCTTTTTACTTTGCCGTCTAATTTGGACTTTTTACGAGACCATCAATATTATGCTCCCATTAGCCATAGCATTTGCAGGGAATGTGCAGAAGTGCTATGTCCCGGCTTTGCAGAGGAAATGTGAATGATAATGGCCTGATAATGCTCACGGATCGAACGGAGATGGATCTGCCGGATCATGTTGGTCGAAAAAAAATACATATTGGTGAAGTTCAGTGAGAGCAAGCTTAGGAGAAGGCACAAAGAGCTTGCCGTGCTACATGACATTGGCAGCGACTTGACGAGCTCTCTCGGTCTCACAGAGATCTTGGACCGGGCGATACTGAAAGTTCGGGAGCATTTTAATCTGGATGCCGTCAGGATTTATCTGATGGATGAAACCGAAAGGTGCCTTGAACTGGTTGCTTACAAAGGGATCAAAAAGAACCAGGTGGGCGGGCTGCGCAGAATTCGCATAGATGAGGGCTTTTCAGGCAAAGCCGCCAGAACCAAGAGTTTTATCGCCCAGAAGGTTTCAGAACTGGAAAATGGAAAAAGGGTAGCCCTTCTTCAGAGCAAAGGGTTCAAAGTCATTATATGTGTGCCCCTCATTATAAAAGACAAGGTCGTGGGCGTCATGAATCTAGCTTCAAAGAAGATGATCTCACTGAATGAGTCAAAGATTGATCTCCTCGTTGCCATAGGCAACCAGATCGCAATTGCAGTAAACGTGGCAAGGCTTCATAAGGATATCCGGAGTAAAGCAGCGGAGATCAACAAGAAAAAGGATGAACTGGAATTCTTTGCTTACACGATCTCACACGATCTCAAGAACCCGGCTACCGGCATCTCGGGTTTTGCCAAGTTGCTCGCTGAAAGATATGAACAAGTCCTCGATGAAAAAGGCAGAGCATACTGCGACCAAATCAGAGGGGCAGCCGAACAGATCGAGATATTGACCAGAGACATCAATGAATATATTAAATCAAGGAAGGTTGCCTTTAGTATTGAAGATACTGACATCAAAAGGATCTTGAAGCATATCAGGGATGAGGTGTCACGTGAGTTGAAGAGGAGGGATATAGGATGGTCGGAACCCGAGACCATCCCGCAGATCATGGCAGATCAGACAGCCATAACGCGTGTTTTTAGAAATCTGGTCGATAACGCCCTGAAACACGCCGGAGAGGATCTCACCAGGATCGACATAGGGTATGACCAGGATGAGTATTCCCACATATTTTCATTCAGCAACGACGGTGTTCTTATGAAGGCGGAGGATTCCGAAGTGGTCTTTGAAATGTTCCGGCGTCTTCCAACATCAAGGCGGATAGAAGGTTCAGGCCTGGGCCTGACCATTGTGAAACAAATCGTGGAAGCCCACAAGGGCAAGGTTTGGATGGAATCGAGCCCGGAAAAGGGGACAACGTTTTACATATCTATTTCAAAGAAATTAGACCGCCGGTTATGAAAATTGTATCATTTTGGCCTTTTGTGTTTTTTCCGGCCTACGCCCCGGAGGGCAAAAATTTTTGAGCGAGCCCTAGGACAATCTCAATAGCTTCCCAGGATCTTCAGATAATCAGTGTGTTTCCTGAGCGCATCGAGCATGGGTTTGAATGAGTCTGACTCAACATCCGCCTCAAGGTCGACATAGAACATATACTCCCACGGCTTCCCATGGATAGGGCGCGATTCGAGCTTGACCAGGTTTATGCCGTTTTCGGCAAATATCTTCAGGGTCTCATAAAGGGCCCCCGGCCGGTTGCCAGCCGAGTAGATAAGAGAAGATTTGCGCCGCGGCCCGTTTTCAAGTCGCCGGGTTCCTATGACCACAAATCGGGTGTAGTTTCTGGGATTAGTTTCAATCCCTTCCTCGATCACCTCCATTCCGTAAATATCGGCAGCTTCCTTGCTGGCGATAGCTGCATTGGCCGGGTCTCCTCCTTCCTTAATCTGTCTGACAGCTCCGGCTGTATCCTTGACAGAAACCAGTTCCCACCTGTCATGGCCCTCCAAGAACTGGCGACATTGCTGGAATACCTGTGGATGGGAAAAGACGCGCCTGATGTTTTCTATCTTGGCCCCTGGATGGGCGATCAGGTGGTGCATGATCCGCAGTGTAATTTCGCCGATAATCCGCAGGTCATATTCGAGGAGAAGGTCATAGTTTTCATGAATGCTGCCGGTAAGCGAGTTCTCCAAGGGCACTATGCCGAAATCGACCTCGCCCTCCTTAACCGCCTGGAAAATGGCCTTGAACGAAGACACGGGCGCCGCGGTCACATTGCTTCCAAAATACTGTGTGCACGCCTTGTGACTGAAGGTCCCGGCCTCTCCCAAAAAGGCGGCCCTTCGCCCCCCCACTCCTGTTGCTTCACTTAACCGCTCCACGGCCGTCGCCTTGTCAAGGTAGCTGAAATCGAGTTGCTTTCCTATTACCGGCGCGATCACATAGATATCTCGCATCAGTCGCTCAAATTGTTTCGGATAAAGGCTCTGCAGGCCGTCGGAAAGGGCCTTGTCAGGGTCATGGTGCACTTCGATCATTAAACCATCCGCCCCTGCCGCAATCGCAGCACGTGCCATGGGTGCGACCTTGTCACGGATGCCGGTGGCGTGGCTGGGATCAATAATGACCGGCAGATGAGTCAGCTTTTTCATCACCGGAATGGCAGTCAAGTCCAGGGTGTTGCGGGTATAGGGCTCGAAGGTGCGAATGCCTCGCTCGCAAAGGACAACACTGTCATTTCCTTCAGAAAGGATGTATTCGGCGGACATGAGCCATTCCTCAATGGTAGCCGAAAGCCCCCTCTTTAAGATGACCGGTTTTCCCATGCGGCCCACGCACTTCAAGAGTTCGAAGTTTTGCATGTTCCGCGCACCAACCTGCACGACATCTACATACTTCATCATCATGTCCGCTTGAGTCGGCGAGGTGATTTCCGTCACAACACCAAGGCCGACCTCACGCCTGACATCGGACAGAATCTTCAGCCCCTCTTGTCCCAAGCCTTGGAAGACATAAGGTGATGTCCTGGGCTTGAATGCTCCTCCACGAAACAGGACCGCCCCGCACCTTTTTACCTCCCGGGCAATCCTAAGGGCCTGATCCCTGCTTTCGACCGCACAGGGTCCGGCTATTACGACGATGCGTTCTGCTCCGATCACCACGTCCCCCACCTGAACAAGGGTGTCTTCGGAATGCATCTCACGGCTCACAAGTTTGAAAGATGTTGAAATCGGTATAACCTTTACCACCCCGGGAAGCTGCCGGAAAAAATCAGGGTCCCGACCGGGCTTGCCGATGGCCCCTATCACAGATCGCCCTGCTTCCAACATTTCCCGGACAATGCACCCCTCCTTGCGCAGGATGCTTCGTATATGGTTCTTCTGCTCTTGTGTTATGCCTTTCTTCAGTACTAGGATCATGGTACAGCCTCCCTCAAAAAAAAACCCCGAGAAGTTTTTCTCGGGGCTTCAGGCCTTTGAAAGTCTCTAAACCCCGAGCAGACCCGCCTTGGTCCACCCGAGGTCTTTAGCTTTTGCAACTAGACAACCGGGTGGACGCCTCTAAAGATAAAAAAGAAACGTCCAAAAAAGAATAGCGCGCGATTGTCACGATTACCAAGCATTGATATCATTCCTGTCAAAAACCTGTTTCATCAATACGCCAGGCTCCCATCGCTGTCAAGGATTATTTTCGACCGGCGTGCTCCCCGAACGCGAAGCGCTGCCGCAAGGCAGAACCCCGGCAGGGAGGGCGGGGAGGATTCACACGGCTATTTTTGGAATTCGTTCGAGAAGTACGCTTGGCCTTGCTTTTTCGACAGTATTTATAGTAAAGGGTCTCTGACGAGCCTCTCCCGGCCACTTTTTGCCGAAGGTTTCTTTGATACCTTGAGGCGGCTTAGTCTTGACATACAGAACAGATCATCAATAGATTGAGGCCGGAACATGAAACTGTCTGAAAGGGATCATAAACTTCTCTCTGCCGAACGTTTGAAGGCCACGGGAAGGCTGGCCAGCGAGATCGCCCATGAGCTGAATACTCCCCTTGGCGGAATCTTGATGTACAGTCATCTTGTCTTGGAAGATTTTGCCGAAGATGATCCGCGCAGGGAAAACGTCGTCAAGATCAACAAGTTGGCCCATCGATGTAAAATCATTGTCCAGGGACTGCTCGATTTTGCACACCAGGAAAACCCGCGGCTAAAACCGGTTCAGATCAACCGGATTCTGCTTGATTTGATAGGGTTTTTGGAAGAACATGTGTTGCTAAGGAAAATTTCCATTCACACCCATTTTGATTCCGCACTTCCCAAGGTCTTAGGCGACGAAAATAAGCTGGAGCAGGTCTTTATAAACCTCATTATCAACGCAGCACAATCCATGAACGGATCTGGTATTCTGACACTGCGCACCGAGTTGGCCCCCGGCACAGAGATGGTGCGGATAGAGTGTTCGGACACAGGTTGTGGGATTAACAACAGGCACGTGGACAGGATTTTTGAGCCCTTCTTTACCACCAAGCAAAGGGGAAAAGGAACCGGTCTTGGCCTGTCCATTTGCCACGGCATAGTGGAACTGCATGGTGGAACAATAACCGTAGAGAGTTCAAAGGGAAGGGGTTCTACGTTCGCCATTTCCTTGCCTGTGGCCGACGAGGATATTGAAGCAAGTCATGGAGGCGAGTTCCAACATCTTGGTTGTTGACGATGATGCGTTCATGCGGGACGCCTGTCACCAGACACTCACAAAGCACGGACACAGTGTAACGCTTGCAAAAAGCGGCAGTGAGGGGCTTGAGCTGCTCGAAAAATGGTCGTTTGATCTTATTTTGCTCGACCTGAAGATGCCCGACGAAAACGGGTTAGGCATCCTGTCCGAAATCAAAGGACTGGACCCCGAGGCCATTGTCGTTATGATCTCAGGATACGGCTCCATTCAAACCGCTGTTCGGGCCATCAAACTCGGTGCATTTGATTTTATCGCCAAGCCATTCACCCCGGACGAACTGCTCGGATTGGCCAACCGGGTGCTCAGAAACCGGCGACTAACCATCGAAAACCTTTGCCTTAAGCAAAGTCTTAAAAAGGAGACGAGCAGGGGCGAAATTATCAGCCAAAGTCCTGCCATGGCAAAGGTCAAGGAGATGGTCGCCATGGTAGCCCACACCGACAGCACGGTTTTGCTTCAGGGTGAAAGCGGCACAGGCAAGGGCCTTGTGGCACGCAGGATCCATGAATTGAGCCACAGACGAGGATATCCCTTTATATCCGTGGATTGCGGATCTTTGGTCAGGACATTGTTTGAGAGTGAACTCTTTGGTCACGTCAAGGGTGCCTTTACGGGCGCGGACACAACCCAATACGGCAAATTCGAGATGGCACACGGAGGGACGTTATTCTTTGATGAGATATCGAACATTAGTCTGGAAGTACAGGCCAAGTTGCTTAAGGCCGTGGAAGAAAAGTCAATTTCCAAGGTAGGGGATCACAAGGTAGTAAAGGTGGATGTCCGGCTTATATCGGCTACAAATCGAGATCTCCAAAAGGCCGTTGCCAAAAAACTCTTCCGCAAAGACCTTTTTTTTCGGCTCCATGTGGTCTCCATCCATCTGCCTCCACTCAAAGATCGCAAAGAGGATATCCCGCTGCTGCTAAATCATTTCTTGAGGGGGTTCAGCCGGAAACAGGGCAAACCGGTCGAAGGTTTTTCCGAAAACGCCATGAAGGCTCTAATAGAATACGACTGGCCGGGAAACGTTCGGGAATTGGAAAACACCGTTGAGCGCCTGGTAGTGTTTGCGCGCGACAACATCATTACCTCGCAGGATCTGGTGTACTCCAATACGGTCCTGCCACAAATGGTGATGACAGAACCGATGCGCCTGGAGGAAATGGAGCGGCAGCACATTATGAAGGTGCTGGCCAGCGCAAATGGAAACAAGACCCATGCCGCTCAATTGCTCGGAATCGATCGCAAGACACTCAGAGTCAAACTCAAGAAATATCAGATTCCGTCGCCTGCTCATGAGGAGTAAGCGGGCGAGTGACCAAATACAACGAATTGCAGACTTCGTAACAATTTAGGTCTTTGAAAATACGGTCGCTCCAACGACAACCAAATTTTGAACCGTGTAAAACTCGGGCCTAAGTGAGCGTAAAGCCTGCCTGTCGGCAGACAGGAAAGAACGGCTGTAACTACTCAGGTTCAAAGTTCCAAGGTTCACGGTTCAAGGTTCCACATTCGGAGATTCACGGTTCAACGGTTGGTTGGGTTAACCTCTGAACCATTGAACCCCGTTCT
>JABXJW010000243.1 GCA_013375395.1 Desulfobacterales bacterium | reverse complement strand
TGGTACGTCGCACAAGCGATCCCGCAGATTGACGCCGAGATTGCGGAAAAGGGCCATTTATGGATGGAAACTAGTTATTTTGCCGAGCAATTTGCTCGCCTTTCTCCCGCAAGAATTGAGTCGAGATTCTGCCGAATGTGTATACTTTTTTCTTGACAAATAGAACGTGCGTTCTATATTGCAAAATAGACATAGAACTTATGTTCCATTTGCAGGGAAGGCGCCTCATGGAAAATCTATCCCACAAGCAAGCGCAGGTATTGACATTCCTCATAGACTTCAACGCAGAGCATGGGTTTCCGCCAACCATCAGGGAACTGTGCGATCACTTTGGGTTTAAATCTCTCAGCACCGCCCATTTTCACCTGCGGTCCTTGGAAACGAAAGGCTATATTCAGATTCATCCGGGAAAGGGGCGAGGGATCACACTGCCCGAAGCACGACGGCTGCCTGAGAGAAAAATTCCTGTTGTGGGCCGGATTGCAGCGGGTTCCCCGATCTTGGCCGTTGAAAATATCGAAGACTTTTTGGGCATTGATAAGGACTTTTTTGGGACTGAAAAAACCTTTGCCGTGCAAGTGAAGGGAGACTCCATGGTAGATGCCCATATCCAAGACGGAGATTATGTCATCATTAAGATGCAGGATCAGGCCGAAAACGGGGATATCGTGGCCGCACTGATTGATGACGAAGTGACCCTGAAATATTTCTACCGGCTCAAGCACCTGATTAGGCTGGAATCGGCCAATCCCAAGTACCCTCCCCTGATCTTCAAAAAGGGGGATACGCACTCTTTTAGGATCCTCGGGGTGATGGTCGGCCTGGTTAGAAGGAAATGAGCTTGGCGCCTTGTGCCTTATGTCTTGTGCATTACATCAATACGATTATGTTTTCTCATCTTCATGTTCACAGTGCCTTTTCCTTTCTTTACGGCACCTTTACGCCTGAAGCCCTGGTACAGCGGGCAAAGGAGATCGGATTTCGTGCCATTGCCCTTACGGATAAACACGGCCTCTATGGAGCTATCCGGTTTTATAAGGCCGCCAGATCCAAGGCCGTTCACCCTGTTGTCGGATCAGAGATTACACTCCGGGACGGAACATCTCTGATATTGCTAGCTGCATCATTTGTGGGGTATAGAAATCTCTGCCGCATCTTATCCAAGGTATATTCAGAAAGCCCAAGAGGGAAACCTGCCTGCCGCCTACATCACTTCACTCACTTCGCCCAAGATCTCATCTGCCTGACCGGAGGAAGAGACGGAAGGTTTCACAAACTTATTTCTATGGGAAACCTGGACCAGGCGCAGTGTTGGCTTGAAATGCTAAAACGTATCTTCGGCCCTGACCGCCTCTTTGTTGAAATCCAGAATCATGGCCTCCAAAACGACCAGGCTGTCATGAAGGCCTCGGCAAGGCTGGCCAAACAAGTGGGCCTTGCTCTGGTAGCGACCAATGATGTGACTTTTTTGAACAAGGAGGATGTCGAAGTCCATCAAAAGCTCACAGGGATCCAGCAAACAGTTCATCACCGGGACATCCACGGGGTCCCCAATGATCAGTTTTATTTGAAAACAGAAAAGGAGATGCAGGCTGGAGTCCCGTACGGTGAAGCACTGGAAAATGCCGCAAGCATTGCCAAGAGCTGCCAACTGGAGCTTCCAATAAACCGGATTCACCCCCCGTGTTACCCACCGGCCGAGGGTGATTCTGCAGATAGCTTACTTGCAAGGTATTGTTTTTCCTCCCTGGCGGCAAAATACAAACCCGCCACTTACCAAGCCATTATGCGCCTGGAACGGGAACTAGAGCTTGTGCGCCATAAAGGGCTTTCCGGCTATTTCCTCTTGGTCAAGGATGTGCGCGATTTTGCCAAAGCAAGAGGGATTCGCTGCACGGTGCGGGGATCAGCAGCCGGGTCCCTAATGACCTGTTTGCTCCTGGATGGTGTGGACCCCCTGGAACATGACCTTTTGTTTGAAAGGTTTCTCAATGAAAGCCGCTCAGATATGCCTGATGTGGACCTCGACTTCGACTCTGTGAGAAGGGACGAGGTGATCGCCTATGTGATGGAAAAATACAAAGGCCAGGCCGCCATGGTTGCTACCATACCCACCTTCAGGGCTCGGGGGGCCATACGCAATCTTGGAAGGGCCTTTGGGTATTCTTATGAAAAGATCGAACGATTGGCCACATTTTTGCCATATTATTTGAATAGTTCGCACATTGAGGAAGCTTCCCATGCCCTTCCTGAACTGAAAGACACCCCCCTTAATGAGGAGCCTGAACTCCTGAGGCTGGCTGCAAGAATCTCAGGTCTGCCCTATCAGCTCTCAGTTCATCTGGGTGGCGTGGTCATCTCGCCTGGGGAATTGGCCTCATGGGTTCCGGTAGAGATATCCAACAAAGGGTTTCCCGTGGCACAGTATGACAAGGACGATGTAGAGGCCCTTGGCCTCGTAAAGCTTGATCTTTTGGGGCTCCGCATGCACACGGCTATCCAAAAAACCCTGGACCTCCTTGCAAAACAAGGCACTTCCCTGGATCTTGATAGTATTGCCTTAGATGATGAAAAAACCTTTCGTCTGTTGAGGACCACAGAGACGGTGGGGGTCTTTCAGGTGGAGTCCCCTGGGCAGCGCCAGCTCCTGGGAAGGCTCCAGCCCAAGAAATTCTCAGATATTATTGCGGAGATTTCCCTGTTCAGGCCCGGCCCCATGAAAGGAGACATGGTGACCCCCTATGTACAGAGACGAAATCACAAGGCGGCGATGCGCTACCATCACCCGGATCTTGAGCCAATCCTTCACGAAACTTACGGCGTTGTGCTGTTTCAGGAACAGGTCTTAAAGATTGCCCACCGTATAGCCGGATTTTCCTTGGCCGAGGCAGACCAATTGCGGCGGGCCATGACCAAGAATCGTTCAGCCGCCGAGATGGAAAGAATCAAGGCCTCCTTTATCCAGGGAGCTATAAGCCGGGGTTATAGCTGCAAGACTGCCGAGGAAATCTTTGCCATGGTGGCGGGCTTTGCCGGCTATGGCTTTTGCAAGGCCCATGCAGCCTCCTTTGCCCACATCACTTACCAAAGCGCTTTTCTCAAGGCCCATTATCCCTTTGAATTCTACCTTGGGCTCCTCAATGCGGGCCACGTGGGTTCTTATCCCAAAAGCGTTATATTAAATGAGGCAAAAAGAAGGGGGTTTAAGGTACTGGGCCCCCATGTCAATTACAGCCGCAAGGATTATGCGGCAGAAAACGGGGGCATCCGAATCGGGCTTTCCGCTCTCAACGGACTTGGGCCACAATTCTGTGAGCGGATCTTAAAGGCAAGGGAGCAAGGGCCTTTTGCCGGCATCAAGGAGTTTTGCCAAAGAGTAAATCTTCCCCAAGGAATCATTCTCAGGCTTTCCTTGGCCGGCGCCTTCTTGGGGCTCCCACTGAATGAAAGGAGGCGCGCCTGTGGACAGGAAATGCCTTGATCTGTTTCTAACCGAGTCTGATTTGATGCAGGTCTCTGCCTCCACGCATGTCATGGCCCCTTTTAGGGAAGATCTCGAAAAGTCTGGATTTATCAAAAGCACAGCCTTAAAATGGAAATCTCATAAGAGCAGGATAAAGACAGCGGGACGAGTCATCATCATCCACACACCCCCCACCAAGAGCGGAAAAAGGGTCATGTTTTTGACCCTGGAGGATGAAGACGGGCTCTTTGACCTGACTGTATTTGAAGATGTTCAGGCCCGATATGCAAAGAAGATCCTGGCCAGTTCAGTGCTGCTGGTAGAGGGCGTGCTGAACCGTTCCGGGTTAAGGGGTGTATCAATTGTAGCCAGGCGTTTTTGGACCATTAAAGAATTTTATGAAAGGCTCAGATATGGAAAAGACAAGGGTGGGCACGGCCTCCTGGACAGAGAAGACCCTGATCGAAAGCGGCACCTTCTACCCGAGGCAAGTAACTACCGCAGAAGGCCGGCTTAGATTTTATGCCGAGCACTTCGATACCGTAGAGGTAGATTCCACCTACTATGCCCTGCCCGCTGAGAGAAATGCGGTCCTTTGGGCAAGACGCACGCCGCCGGGGTTCGTATTCCACATCAAGGCATATTCCATGCTCACGGGCCATCCCACTTTGGTCAAAAGCATCCCTAAAGTATTGCGACAAGAACTTCCCAAAGAGATCCTGAAAAAGGCCCAAGCAAGAGAGTTCCAAAAGGAGGTTGTGGAGGCCGCCTTTGACATGTTTCGAACAGCCCTGATACCCTTGAAAGAGGCCGGAAAGCTTGGGTGTATCCTCTTTCAATTTCCCCCCTGGTTTGTGCCGTCTCCCAGGGCTTATGCTTGGATAGAAGTGGTGCGGGAGAAATTTCCACACCATCACCTGGCCGTCGAATTCCGCAACTGGCGGTGGATCACATCCCCGGAAAAGGAAAGATCTTTGAAGTTCCTTACAGACCGCGCCATTTCCCATGTCATCTTAGATGCCCCCTGGATCAAGGGTTGGCAAGGACCTGTAGCTGTTACCGCTCCCTTTGCTTACGTCCGTTTCCATGGCCGAAACCGCGAAAACTGGTTCAAGAAGGGCATAGCAACGGCGGAGCGCTACAGATACCTTTACAAAGCAGAGGAGATCAAAAGGTTGGCTGCGAAGGTAAAAGAGGCAAGCAAGGAAGCTGAAAAGGCCTTTGCCATTTTCAACAATTGCTATGAAAACTACGGCATCAAAAATGCCAAGTCCCTTCACCATTTGCTTCAAGAGGCATGAACGGAACTGTATTCGAGTTGTATGCCGGAAAACGTAAAAGTTCAAATGAGACTACATATTGTGGTTGGAATCAGTGGGCCGAAATTTATCAATGCATCAACACTCATCAACCAGACGACCTTCTAATAGATTTCCAGTGGAAATCACCGGTTTTGTCAACTTTTTGGTCCAATCCTGACAAAGCGAGTTAGTGGAGGGATGTCATTTCACCTTTCAAAATACCCCCACTGCAACAAAACATTACAGTTTTTACGAAAACAACGGGAAAAAGAGGGAAGGTTTTACACAGTTGGCAGGACTGATGAAAAATAGCAACCCACTTTTCGAAAACGGGTGAAGATTCAGGAGCGAACTGTGGACGACTTGACTTTCGATAGGCCGCTTCTTTTCGGGGAAAAGTTCCGATCTCTTCGAGTAATCACAACAGATGGTAGATCCATGGGCCAGCTTTGCTTAGACTTAAAACTAGCTTGAACGCGTTTTTTCTCGCGACATTGTCTTTTTGAGAATCAATAAGACAATAGCCATTACAGACATCCCTGCAAGCCCCCTATTTCGTCCACGTCATTGTGGCACTTATCTTGACCAGTGTTCCCGGAACGTCAACAGGATTGTAACAGTTATATATGGCTTGTCGGCAAACGATTGAAAAACTTTAGGTCAT
>JABXJW010000242.1 GCA_013375395.1 Desulfobacterales bacterium | reverse complement strand
GGTGGCAAAGTCCACCACCACAGTTTGTATCCTTGAGCCGTCTCCTCAGCGTGACGAAGCATTCTCCCCCACGTCATTAATTTTGGGTCATAGAGACCAAGCCAGCTTAGCCATGATTCTGATAGGATGGCGTATGGAACCGACAGTGCCAACGTGACGTAGACTAGGTTCATCACGTTTGGCATGATATGTCTTGTTATGATGCGGAACCTGCTGGCTCCAACGGCTTTAGCCGCTTCAATGAAAGGTCTCTCCCTCAGGCTGAGGGTTTGTGATCTTACGACTCTTGCGAAACCTGTCCATCCGATTACAGCGATTAACAGTATAAGGTTCCATACTGATGCGCTTAGAACTGACATCAACACGATGAACAACGGTACATCGGGTATAACAAGGAGCAGGTCTGTGAATCTCATTAAGATCTGATCCACGAACTTGCCGATATAGCCTGCTGTTAACCCAATGATTAATCCGATAGCTGTGGAGAAGAAAGCCGAGAGCAAGCCGATGATGAGCGATATTCTTGCTCCGTACACAAGCTGTGTAAAAACGTCTCGTCCAACCTGATCGCTTCCAAGCAGGCCGAAAGAGTTGCCCAAAAGTCGGATGTAAAAGTCGTCAATGTAAATGGTGGCTTCAACCTTTTCTCCTTTAGAGCGTCGAGTGTCGTTAAACATCATTTCAAGGCCATATCTGTAGTTGCCTTGTTCTGAGAACATCGTCTGTGCTGGATTTATTTTCCACTCAGGGCCAAACTTTTGCTCCCACCACTGGATTTCACCAGAAGAATCTATTAGAGGACTAGGGGTTATCCACGTCGTTCCATTGCTGGTGAACGTTTTTCTCCACCATTCGAGCCTTCTTTCACCTCCCTCTTTCTCGATGACAACATTGATTGTAACGCTTACGTCTTCAGATGCATTAACCAACATAGCTACTTGACCCACGAATCGGTTGGGCGGTGCTTTGTAGGGGTAGTAGAACACCTTGGTTAGGTTTGCTGTAACCTCTCCAAGAGGGTTCTCATCCTCCTCTCGGTTAAACACTATGGCAACGCATCCGTTCTTCTCTTTCTCTTCTTCTTCGCTTCCTATGTCGGAGATAAATTGCAGGGAAAGGCTGTGACCTGTTAGCCTCGTAGTTAATTCGAGTTCTTCAATGGAGGTAGCGGTGTTGAAGTGCGGATCCTGCATTGGTTCAACATTCTCGCTTAATTCCTCCGCGAAAGGAAGATATTTATACCATATAGGTTTGGCCCAACGGTATGCTATTGGGGGGTTCCTTGGGTGGGAGGGGACGTAGACGGGGTCGTAGGGTGTTATTAGAGGGGCGGCTACAGCTATTGTTATAAAGAACATAAGAATCGCTACACCGAGTATCCCTTTTTTAGAGCGTTTAAAGATGCCCATGAAATTCTTGAATCTTTTGATTCTAAATGAGATTTTGGCCTTGTAGGTACTCAACCATCTCACCCGTACTTCACTCGGGGATCTATGACTCCATAAAGAAGATCTGCTATAAAGTTAGCTATGATTACGCATATGGCTATTATGAAAAAGATTGCTTGCAAGGCTGGATAGTCACGATAACCTATTGACTGCCAAATCCACCATCCCAGTCCTGGATACTTGAAAACCTGTTCTGTTATTATTGCCCCCCCGAGCATGAAGCCGAAATATACGGCTGCCTCAGTTATTATGGGCAGTAAAGCATTTTTCAATGTATGTTTAAACAGCACGGTTCTTTCCTTAAAGCCCTTCGCTCTGGCGGTGACCACATAATCTTCGGTAATACACTCCAACATCTGGGCTCTTGTTAAGAGAAGGTAGCCGCCGTAGGACCAGAGGAAAAGGGTGGTCCATGGTAGAACAAGATGCCACAGTCGAGTCCCCCAGTCTTCCCAGATGGTCTGAGGAGGTAGATACCTCCAATACATGGGTACACTGTGGCCTGGTGGAAACCAACCTAATTGGTAGGCGAAGATTAGTATGAACTGCATTGCCATCCAATACACCGGTAGAGACCATCCGATTATTGAAGTTACTACAGACGCGCTGTCAATTAGTTTGCCCCTTTTATTAGCAGCGATAACTCCTAACACAATACCGATTATTACGGAAAAGATTTCGGGAGGGATGCATAACACGAGAGTGTTTTGGAGACGCATACCTATTTCGCTAGCAATGGGTCTCCTTGTGACATAGGAGTATCCAAACTGCCCAGTTACCATGTTGATGACGTACTTTACGTATCTAACGTGTATCGGTTGGTCGAGTCCAAATGCTTTTGTTACGGCCTCGATCATTTCTGGTTCCTTTAGTTTCATTTGGCTGGCCAACATTGACACAGGGTCTCCTGGCATCAGCATAAATATAATGAAATTAACTGTAATTACGAAGTACAAGATGACAAATGAGAAAAATATTCTCTTCAAGATATATGTTCGTAGACCCATAGGGTTCACTTCCTATTGGTAGACTTACGTATAGAAAAAGCCTATTTTAAATCTTGGGCTCCTATACTTGAAAATTTTGCGAAGCTCGTAACAAAAGAAACTCTTAAATTGTTCTAATGTGATACTATGGGTTGCGGAAAAAGAGAAGGAGAATGGAAGAAAACATGAAACTAAAGAGTATCGTTCTGATGCTAGTGATGATATCAGCGTTGATATTGGCAACTTTCAATGGAGGTCCATTGATTTCACAGGAGTTCGACCCGCCATTAGTAACGCCTCCCGCAGGTCCCTTCCTAAAATATGGGCCGAGACTTGACAGAGTTATCTTCGTTGTTGAGGCCGAAGAAGAGGAGTTGGAGGCTGGACTGGTTGACATCGTGTGGCCTGGACCAGCAGTGTGGGATACCTGGTGTGATGATCCTGCCATTACACTGGGCTGGGTAGAAGAATTTGCGGTCATCTATCTTTCGCTTAACACCGCGCGGTGGCCCCTTGGACACGGTGATCAGCCGCGTGCAGGTGAGACAGATTTTCCAACGAACTGGAAAGGAACTCATGACGACACATTATGGAAGAAGGATGAGCTATGGGTGGAGGCTATAACCGAGGATCCATACTACGAAGAGGATGAGACGACACGTCCAGGGCGTACTGGAACCGCCGATTGGTGCTATGTTGACTATGAAGGTTGTCAAAGATGCAGGGATGCAAGGCAATTCAGAAGAGGTCTAGCCCACTTGGTGAACAGGGACGACCAGATCGCCTCCATGGCTGGGGAAGGACAGGCGCTTGACAAATCGTTGCTTTATGAACCGCTCAGAAGCTTTTGGGAGAATCCCGACACACCGACATATGAACACAGTTTTGTAAAGGCTAACGCGGCATTTGTAGCAGGAGGCTTCAAAGATTGGGACGATGATGGCGTCATGGAATACTCGGAAACTCGCAGTTCAGAGGACTACGAGGAGTTGCCTACAATAGAGTGGTATGCAAATACAGAATGGGACGCCGCCCAACATTTAACTGAGGTGATGAGCGAGTATATGGGAGCTACGCTAGGACTTTACGAGTGCGGCGCGATCCCCCACACGACTATAATAGTACCCTACAGTGAAATCGACCCGACTTGTTGGTACTATTATGACTACGACGTATACGTAGAATACTGGGATTGGGGTGCGACGCCTGACTACTATGCCGAATGGTTCGCATCCTTCGGCGATATATTTCCCCGTGGGTACGCAAACAACTACGCTCGCTACCACAGCAAGAAGTTCGACCAATATGCTGACGCGTTCATGACGGCACCCGCCCCAGAAGATGCCATAACCGCTTGCTATAATATGCAGTGGGAGCTACATAACGATGCTACCGCTATACCACTGTATCAGTATGTTGGCTATGTCGCGCATAGAACAGAGTACGGAACGTGGCCTGGAGAAGAAAAATATGCAGGCAGGAATTGGACAGACATGTGTGCCTTCCCAGGTGAACCCTTCTTCACTTTCACCGGGGGGTGGACCCATCTTAACGTCCATCCTCAAGGCTTTGATAAGGGCGGTACGTTAAGGACGTGGGTGAGTTCTGACCCTGTGACTCTTGACCCCGCAGATGCTTGGATGTTCTGGGATCATCAAATCCTCAGCTTGATCTACGATTACCTAGTAAGGCCTGATCCATGGGATCCCCTGAACGTTACTAAGATGGTACCGTGGTTATGCGAGAGCTACGAGGTTGGAACTTGGGAACACCCAACAGAGGGCACCTGCACAGCAATTAACTTCACCCTAATCCCTGGTATTCTCTGGCAAGACGGCAAGCCCTTGACAGTCGATGATGTTGCATTCAGCTTCCAGTTCTATAAAGACGTTGCGTCGATCCAGTATCCTAAAGCAAAAAACTTCGACAGCTACGTAACTTATAATACTGATCCTGCTAGGCCTGGAGACGAAACCATTGAGATCCGCTATGACATCGAAACTTGGCTGGCGCCAGCTTGGTGCAACGGTATCTACGGTCTCTATATACTTCCGAAGCACATATGGTCGGAAGAATCGACGTACTATTGTACGGTCCATGAAAAGTGGGAGCAAGGTCCAGGAGCCGCCGGATCCATAGCCTACGTTCCAGAAGACCATGACACATTGTTCGGCACCGGACCCTTCAGGTTCTACAAAGACGGCATTGTGGGCAGGGTTGACCGCGTGCTCGGCGAATACGTATACTTGGAGGCCAACCCACTCTACTTTAGAAAGTACATTTGGCCCGACGTCGCCGACGTCGGAGATCCCTTAAATGCAACTGCGAAAGATGGAGAGGTTGACGTCTACGACTTCTTGGTAGCGGCTTTGCCGGGACACATCTTTGCACGCGAAGACTTCTATGGACAATGGTCTTATCCGAAGCCTGGCGACTGGGGCGAGCCCTGCGACGTTAACAAAGACGGCAGAATTGGCGTTGGCGACCTCATGGAAGTCGGCGTCAACTTCGCAGAATCATGGCCACCAACATGGTACCTGTGGTGAATGAAGTGAGAGGAAAAAGTCTGTTGTGGACATCTCTCGTCGCATTGCTGTTGACTAGCGCCGTCATGACAGGTACAGTGATGCCTTCTGACTCGGCTAGCGTGTACGTAGATCCACCGTTGGTCGAAGATATATGCCCAGACGACCCTGACCCCACTTTCACCGTTGACATAAAGGTTGACGTTGGCGTTGGCGTAGGCGTGCCCACTCTCTACGGCTGGGATTTTACTCTAAGCTTTAATCCTGGCCTCCTACAGGTCACCAATGTTACTATGGGGCTGTTCCTCTTCGAGGAAACTGGCTGGGAGACAGCGTGGCAGTGGGGATTTGTGACACCTGCAGTAGACAACTTTGATGGCTTCGTAAGTGCGGGTGACGTGATTATGGCTGACGAATGGACTGGAGAACTCCCAGGGGTAGGAGCGAGTGGTACTGGAAGGGTCTTGGCCACCATCGAATTCGAAGTCATAGGCTACGGAGTATGTTTCCTAGAT
>JABXJW010000241.1 GCA_013375395.1 Desulfobacterales bacterium | reverse complement strand
ATCCGACTTCGGGTCGAATCGGGTTTCTGCCGTCACCGGCCTGTAATCGGCCCGGTGACTTTTTACGAAGCCGTCAATTATATACCAACAGATATTTTGTTTGCATTAATTTAAAACACAAGGTTAAATCAAACCGAATGGTTTAAAAAAGCAAGGGTTTTTTATCAGGGCCAGAGGATTACGTTACCACGGCCACGATCAGGCGGGGTTGCGTGGGGATTGTTGCGTTTCTACGTATTCTTGGAGTAAAGTCTTTGCAATTGTTCAACAGTTTGGCCCACTTCAGCCACCAACCGTTTTGGCTTCAGCAGCTTTGCCTCATCCCCGAAAGAAAGGAGCCAGGAGATCAGCTCCGGCTCTGACGAGGCTGTAAATGTCAGCAAAGTGTTCCCGCCCTTTTTCTTTGTAATCTTCTGATCCGGGCTCCAGATGCGCTCTGCCGCATAGTTGGCGGCCCAGCCGGAAAACTCCACCGTCACCTTGAAGGTATCTTCCTTAATAATGCCAAACTGCCGATTAAAGAGCTTCTCAAAGTCGTAGTTTTTGGGGAACTCAAAGTCCTTCTCTGTTATCCCCACTTTTTTGATCCTGTGAACGGCCAGGAGCGGATCGAAATCCGGTGTTTTGTATTGCTTTCCGGGTGTTCGTGCCTTGCGCGCATGCAGGTAGACTGTATCCTGGTGCGAAAAGAGTTTAAGGGGCTTGATGTAAAAGGTCTTTCCCTTTTCTGCCCCCAGCGCGCGGTAATTGATCTTGCAGATTTTGTGTTTTTCCATGGCCTCTATAATCGTGCGGATGGTGTTCTGATGCGGAGTGTAATCAATGCTCCCCGGCCTAAAAGAGGCGAAATGTTGAGGGGTGCCCGTTTTTTTCTCGGGGAGCAAGTCCCGGCTCTTCAAGAGGGCACGGGTGGCCTCCTCGAATTGCTCATGGCCCAGGAGGTGCTCCGCAAAGGTGCGGCACATGTAAAGTACATTTACCTCAGTTTCCGTAAGAAAGAGAGAAGGCAAAAAGCGCCTGTTAATGCGGTAATACTTTCTGTTTCCCTTGAGGTTCTCCTCTATGTTCACAAGATAAGCCTTTTGAATATCGCCCACCAGGCGCAGGACAGTCTGTTTAGAGCAGTTGAGCATCCGGGCAAGGTCTGTGAGCGAGTGGCTCTCCCTGGAAAACAAAAGCCTGGCAAAAAGGCTGATCAACTTCTCTCCGTAACTCCTGCGAATATTCCTTTTTTTCAAGCACTTATCTCCTCTCAAAAAACCGCAAAAACGTTCGACAGGATGGAACGATACCATCCGATACTATGGTTAATCAAGAAAAAAAGGAGGAATGAGCCAATGAAAAGAAAACGCCGCAGACGGTTTCTGGTAGATCCATCATCTGTAGCCTGCGATCAGGATAAGAATGAGCGGTTTGTTGCCCGAAAATGCGGGCATTATCTGGAGCGGTTTCTGGAGCGTTATCCCGTGATCAACGATGAGAGCGCGATAATGCTCCACTGGATTTTGGGACCGGACATAGAAAAAGTCGCTGAGTATCTGGCAGAGCAGGCAAGAGACAGCGGCGCGGACGCCTTTGAGGATGAAGACGATGACTATTCTTTTTCATGGCGGTATGATGATTATGAATATGCGGACAAGATCATGGGGTTTGTGCGAAAGCTTCCCCCGAAACGGCATCCGGGGCTGGTGCGCTTTATAATGAAGGTCTTGAGACAGAGAGTCTCCGGCCTCAAGAGCCGCGCAAAAAGCGATGTTGAAAAAAATATGGCGGCAACAAAGCATATGTTCAAGCTCACAGACCTGGAAGCAGAGTATTGCCTTTTTCATTTCATTATGACCGCCTGGAAGGCCCCGAGGGACTTTTTTGATTGCGCCCTGGAGTGCAAGAGCTTTGCCGGCAGGCGTTATGTAAAGGCAATTCTAAAAATGACCACCAGGGGATTTAATGACATCCTTAACGGCACGCTGGCAAAAATCGGGCTGATCGTGTCTGACAGCGGGTTTGAGCTTAACATCTCCGACGACTTTCTCGATCTGTTCCAGGGGCCTTCCTCAAAGGCGATTTCCACAAGGTTCTTTTCCCGGATGACAGCAAAGAGCATCCCGTTGGAGCGTCACATGGTGGACAGGGAAGAGATAGACCACGTTCTTGACCTCCTGAAAGAAAGACCCAAAGGCTCGACCCATATTCTTCTTTACGGCCCGCAGGGCACTGGAAAGACTACGTTTGCCCACGGGATTGCTCAGAGACTCGGCCTGCCCGGCTATGAGATTATACGAGGCGATGAGAAAAATGCCGGCTCAAAGCGCCGGGCCGCGATTGTGGCGTGCCTGATCATGACGAACATGGGCCAGGGGTCCTTCATCCTGGTGGATGAGGCGGACAACCTCCTGAACACGCAGTGGGCCTGGTTTTTTCAGGGCGAGACCCAGGACAAGGGATGGCTAAACCAACTGCTGGAGACACCAGGGGCAAGGATGATCTGGATTGTCAACCGTATCTGCCGGATCGAAGACTCGGTCTTAAGACGGTTTGCCTTCAGCATTCACTTCAAGCCTTTTAACCGGAGACAGCGAACCCTGCTATGGGGTTCCATCCTTTCCCAAAACAGGGCGAAACGTCTCCTGGCCGTCCCGCAGATTGAGGAGCTTGCCTCTCAGTACAAGGTGAGCGCGGGCGCAATCGACCTAGCGGTAAAAAAGGCAAAAGAGACGGGCCACACCCAAAAAGAGGGCTTTCACAAGGCAGTAACCCTTGCCCTAGATTCCCATCGGGTTTTGCTTAACGGTGGAGACAAGCCCAGGGGTAAGGACAGGATCGAGAAGAACTATTCTCTGGAGGGCATTAATGTTGAGGGCGATCTTTATGCGATGATAGGCCAACTTGAAAAATTCGATCAATACCTCCGCCACTCGGAAAGCAAAGAGGTCATGAACATGAATTTACTCTTTTACGGCCCGCCGGGCGCCGGCAAAAGCGAGCTTGCTCGTTACATTGGTGAACGCCTGGACAGGGAGGTAATTTGTAAACGAATGAGTGACCTTCAAAGTAAATGGGTGGGGGAGTCAGAACAGAATATCAGAGATACGTTTGAACAAGCCGAGGCAGAAGATGCAATCTTGATCATCGATGAGGCTGACTCCCTGCTTTTCAGCCGCGATCGGGCGCAACGATCCTGGGAGATCAGTTTTACCAATGAATTTCTGACCCGGATGGAGCGGTTCAAAGGAGTCCTGATTTGCACGACCAATCGATTAAAAGACCTTGACGAGGCATCCATGCGCAGATTCAACCACAAGATCGGATTCAACTACCTCAAGCCGGAAGGAAACGTTATCTTCTATCAAAAACTTCTGTCGCCGATAATCGATGCCCCGGTGGATGAAGGAGTCAAAAATACCCTGATGGGGATTGTCGATCTGTCCCCCGGCGACTTCAAGGTGGTGCGAGACAGATTCTCTTTTTACCCCCGGAAAGAGTTGAGCCACCAGGTTTTGGTACAGGCGCTAAAAGAAGAGTCCGAGCTAAAGGTGATTCACAAAGGAAGGAAACATATTGGTTTTTAGGAGCTTAGTTGTGAAATTCATGTTCTTTCTGGCAGAACATTTTTCTCGATGCCAGAAGAGTCTTCTTCAGAACAGGTTTGCGACGATGCTCCATCAAGTCCAACTTTTTGAAACCCCGTCTTTCGTGTCTTCGTACTTTTGTGCTTTCGTGATAATTTTTTCTTTTCTTGGTTCCGGCTTGTCCGTGTTAGGAGGATATTGCTATGAAAAAAGAGATAAATCGACGCGCATTCATGTGCCACATGGGCGCAGCGCTCTTTTTGCCTTTAGGAGGCAGCGCTGATCCCAATGGCATCGTCAATGCACTCCGGCCGGCTCCAGAGACAGGGGATCTCAAAGAGCCCGAGTTAACTACTGCCGTACTGGTGCAAAACCCCAATCTTTACCCGCCGCTTCCCGGCCGGTCTTTTCAAATTTTCAATACCCCGCTGCTTGCGGCGGGGTCATTTATTGATTTCGGCTCCATAGTCAAGAAAGGGAAATGGGAAACAGCAAACCTACACCTTTTTTTCTTGACAGCGCACATCATAATGTGTAGGCTTGTGTGTAAAAAGGAGGTGTGCCATGGCCACTAATCTGGCAATAGATAACCAGCTCATAGAAGAAGCTCGGGCAATTGGTGGGCATCGGACAAAGAAAGCGGTTGTAATAGAAGCTCTGGAGGAATATATTCAGCGCCGCAAGCAGCTTGAAATGCTCACTTTGTTTGGAAGAATCGACTACGATCCAAAATATGATTACAAACGACAGCGGAAAAGAAAATGAAAGTCTTGGTAGATACGTGTGTATGGTCTAAGGCACTGCGAAGAAAGAAGATTGCCGACGACCCGTTTGTGAACGAGCTGCGGGTCCTTATTGAGGAGATCCGAGTTCAAATGATCGGGCCTATTAGGCAAGAACTTCTTTCCGGAATTCGCTCACAATCTCAATTTGAAAATGTCCGAAACCATCTGCGCGCATTTCCTGACCTGGAACTGACCACTTCTGATTATGAGCGTGCTGTGGAGCTGTTCGACACAAGCCTTAGGAAAGGAATTCAAGGCTCAAACACAGACTTTCTGATTTGCGCTGTATCGGAACAACACGATATGCCGATTCTAACGACAGACCAAGATTTTACGCTATTCCAGCATCACATCCCTTTGAAATTGCACGCTCCACGAGTCAAATGACTTTAGGAGCAAATGGGAACAATGGGAACAATGGGAGCTTGGTGGGGAGCTTGGGGTCGTCCTTGACTAATTGGACATGTACTGACACTGAAGTCTATACTCTAATGTTGCATAAACAACAGGGCTAGACCATAAAGAAACCTTGGCACTAAAGGATTCTATAGATTTCCAGGCATTTTCCATGATTCCACATATAGTGAGGTTGAGAGACAGTTTCATATTCGCCCTGTTGTTCACCCTTCGGGAAAACCGAGGACACCGCATCTCCTGTGTTGTCGAGAGTTCGCGGTAAATTACTACAGCTTCACCCTCGACGCCTTGAATCTGCGGCCCCCTCGATTTTTGCAACGTTAGGGTATACCCTAAGCTGACAAGATAAACTAAAGATTAATTAGTACAATTAGTCAAGGATGTCCCCCAATTGCCCGTTTGATATTGGGGCATACTAATACGGGCATAAAGTGGAAAAAGGGGGCTGAGGTATTTATGGTTTTATGGGCGTTCGCCGTTTCGCGATCGTGAAGCAATTTGTGCACGAGCGTCGCAGGCAGAGCATCTTACTTCGCCTAGAAGAATGTTATAATTTCATGACCGTCCCGGATTTTTTCCGTCAAGCACGTTCAACATGAACGTCTTGGTCGACTGAAAGGATCACTTAATGCCGCGGATCTTCGACAACATTGAAACACAACTCCTTCCTGCTTTACAAGAAACCCTTGAAGTGGCCGACCATGCTGATTTTTG
>JABXJW010000240.1 GCA_013375395.1 Desulfobacterales bacterium | reverse complement strand
GTGGGTACCCGATCCGGCTCACGTTGACGAAGGAGATGCGCGTGGCCTTGACGAAGCTCGCCGCCCAGGAGGGCTCTCCCAAGGACTTCATCGTCGCCCTCAAGGTCTTCCGCGCAGGACTCATCGGGTACGGCGTCCTGGACGAGGAGGGCCTCCAGGCCATGTACCTTCGCAAGAAGATCGGCGATGATGAGGCCCAGTTCCTCCTCGAGAATGGATTTGTGAAAGAGGATTTCAGGCCCGTGAAGTCGGAGCCGCTGCTTCAAGCCAATGAACGGAGAATCCTCAACAACCAGTTTAAACAGGTTTTCGAGCGCTGGGAGAATGGCTCATTGAAGGAATCGACTAAAATGTATTACAAGCGTGAAGCGGAGAAGCATCCTGACCTCCCAAACGCTAGGCGACTGCTAGAGCTCATGAAGGAGGCGAGGAGATGAAGCTTTGGAGCAAGCACTGGCTGACCCTTAAATCGAGGAGCTTCGGGCCCCTGAGAAGGGAGTCTCCCCTGGTCCTCCTCTCGATCGAGGACGGAAGCATAGGCGAGCGGGATATCCCCGTGCGGGCGAAGCCCATTCTCCGGCACTACATGAGCAACATCTTTCTCTACCTAATGCCTGCAGAAGCCGAAGAGGGATCCGTCCATGGGTGGGAGCTGAAGCTCGGCTTCGCCCTGGATGAGGCCAAGGACTTCCTCGAAGAGCTCTCGAAGACCATAGAGTCCTGTGAGAAGCGGATGATTGAACGACATAGAGGAGTGAGACGTGGAAAAGGCTGTTGAACTGATTCTCTGGGCTCGGGCGTTCGACAAAAAGGTTGACGCAGTGAGGGCCGAGGAGGAGCGGGTGGAGAAGGCCTTCAGGTCTGCCTTGAGGGAGGAACGGTTCGACAACGAGGTGGACCAGGCCATCAGGCGTATGCTCGTTCCCTGGTACTTCTTCGGTCAACCCGCGCCCGTGATCCCTGCATTGGACGGGAATATGAATGACGAAGAAAACGATGACGCGAAGCCTCTGCCGTGAGTGTAAGGTAAACGGGGTGATCATCTGCACGGCCACGGCGTCCATGGCAGGCAAATGTAACCGGGGGGCGCTGTCCCTGGAGGAGGCGCGGGAGAGGAAGCGTCGGAGCGACGAGATGTGGAGGAGTTACATGGAAGCAACGAAGGGGTTAGCTAGCTAGCATTAAACGTGTTAAATCCCATTAATTAAAGACCCTAGATTAACAAAGGTAGGGTGAGTGTATCGTGAATGGAGGTGAATAAATTGGTTGAAAGTCACCCAGAGGCGTTTTCTCGAATGGACCTGGAGGACGTGGAGATAGCTACTGTTGCTAAGATTATCTTTCATGGGAGGCGTTTTCACTTGACTCTGAGGAAAGTTGACGTTGATTTCTGGGGTTTGAAGTCGGGAGACAGGGTTCTCGTCAAAATCACGAAGGTTAGGCGAGCTAAGAAGGGAGAGAGGTAACTTTGGACAGCTAGCTAGCGCGCGCTATCATTCTCAAGCCTTCTTTCCTCCAGAGCCAAGAGCCTTCATTCCGTGAACCTCCTCCCCAAGTAAAGGGCCTCGACCTCGCCCCTGATCCACCTCTCCACCAACTCCATGGCCTTCACTCGACGCATATCTCTAGGGAATTCCACCCACTCAACACATCCATCAACTGACACGAAGGCATAGTCATGAGAAGCCACTTAAATCTCCTCTGATATGCTCGCCCTAATCATCGTTTATGCTATATCAACCTTGTGGAACTGAGAATAGGTATTCAAAATAGTTAGCTAGCTAGCTAGGTCCTTACACACAAAGATGTATAAACACCCCTCTAAAAGGCCGGGATCCACGGGGATATCGAGCTCTAGCGCGCGCTAAAAATATGATGTACACGACTGTCATTAAGGTGTTTCCTCCGATCCCCATACTCCGTGCGCTGGCTCGGGACTGACGTACTTCCTCGTAATATATGGTCTTATGTTGTTGTTCACGAAGTAGTGGTCTGTGTCAGGCTCAGCCCACGCACAGACGTATCCCGTCGAAAAAGCTTTGACGCTGGCGATGGCTATAGAAGCAACTGCGGCAAATATGCTGACACCGCCCGACAATATATCGCATAGTAGGTTTGTTCCTTCAGCATATAATCGAACCTCTATGGTTCCATTGACAAGGATACGTTGTACACCTAACACCCATCCAGAGCCGTCCCAATAATGCCAAGTATCACCTACATCAAGATATAGAACTGAGATTTTATTGGCTTCAGCAGGGTCGTCGTTGACGTATCTTCTCACTATGAACCTTCGTGGAGGGCTATTCACTAAGATATTTGATACATTAGCCGCGTCATAGAGTCCTATCAAGTCAAGTAGGATACCTCCTGTTCCAGTTGCTTCTTCGCTGGTAAGTGAAACGTGCCAGTTCCAATTAGGGAAAATCCTTCCTGCAGCCCACGCATCGTCATCACCGTCGTTTCCAGAGGCTTGATACAGGCAGGGATGTGCTAGAACAGCCGAGCCTACTGTAGCTTCGTCATAATTCCCTGTTACTCCGTCGTCTCCCTTAATGAACGTGGTGAGAACGTCGGACAGGCTTGTTTGAAGAGGTCTACCATAGTAGAGGTATATAGTTACGTTCCCAGCGGTTAAATCACCTGCGACTTCAACCCAGAAAATGGCGTAGATATCATCGCCTACGAATCCATTATCTCCATATGCGTAAACATCTATTAGCGTTGCAAAGTCATAAGCATCGAACTGGGAAAAGATTACCTTCAAATCTGTATCAAAGTTATAGACGACTTGAGGTACGTTCAATGGCACTCCGCTTTCACATTCAGTTAATATAGTTAAATCTTTAGCCCAAGCAACACCATTCCAATCCCACTTCTCGATATCGCCTCCATGTGCACCGTCTAACCCGCTTGTCGTAAGGTAAGCTTCGATATTTGTGGCACTGTTAACTATGAAGTCAAAGGAATTTCCTCTTTCTGTTGTATAGTCGAGAGCCACTATTTTTTGTGGTGATGTCCATGCAGCTCCTGTCCAGTAGCTGAAAAAGAAGCCTGCGTCTACTCCGTCATATTCGTTCCAGATAATGTATGGGATTCCAGCGTAGACGTGGACTTTAGGCATATAACCTACATTAACTGCTCCTGTATCATGTACTTTGCAGTTAGCTTCTGCCTCAGCAAAAGTGATTGTAACTCCTAAGTCTGTTCCATCTATGCTGTACATATGTCCATCAGTCAAGTTCAAGTATGCATGATAAACATTCCACCAGCCATGAAGAGGATAATCATACCACATCCATGCCATATGCATCTTTTCAGGAGTTCCCGCTTCATGCTCGACATTTCCAACATAAACAACGGGTTCTCCCACTCCTGCTCCTGTGAAGTCGATGATAAAGTTTTCACCTCCCCAAGCGTCTCCCGAATCGGGTGGAGCGTCTGATGATTTAAAGTATACTTCGGGATTGTTATTACCGCCTAAATTTCCCCTGAGAAATAAGTATAGATAGCCTGCTGTGTCTTTAACTATTATAGGGAAGCTGTGGGATGCTCCCATACTACCTAAATCTGTCCAAGCACTAATATCGTCGGTGTTGTTAGACTTAGCCCATTGAACAGCACTATCATGGCATCCGTAGAAACAAAAGAGATAACCCGCGTCGTTGCGGAAAATGGCTGGCGTTCCATGACTGTCGGCTGGTAAAGGGTTAACTCCTACTTGTACTGGAGCAGACCACGTTTCCGTCGTGTGGTCGTATTCGATTGCATAGGGGTCTAGGCTTGCTCCTTGATAAGCAACAAAGGTCTTGTTGTTATAATACACGGCTCTTGGAGCGATACTGTAATGGCATGGAGAGGCTAACCCGTTAGTAGCGAAGCCAAGCCATCTCTCTTGCATCCAATAATCCAGAAGGTTAACTCCGTCATGGAATCGTATGTCGCCGAAGTCAGCCCTGCATTTATTACCTACGTAAACGTCTTCTCCCCCGTCGACTCCCGTATATCTATGAACTACGATGCGTTTCTGGTATAGGGTTCCAGCCCCGACAGCGCTGTTTATCACATGGCTTTTACGATAGTGCCAAGGATTACCGTTATCATAAATCCAATCAGCACGCTTCCCTTCCGATGCACTTACACCAACCGTTAAAAGAAGTTGACGCAGAAGCGACATGGTTTAGCCCATCTTGTACACTATGAACAGGTAATATTGTGCTGAAAATATGACGGATTGAGCTGCAGATAGGGTCGCAAATGCCTCAAGTGTTACCGTCTGACCGTCAGCCGTAACCTCATCTGACGCGTCCTCAGCGATTATGTAAGGTGCTGAAGCACCGTCTGTAGCTCCGAACCCAACGACATCATCTTGCTCGAATAATGTTGTACCTTCAACGTCAAACTTCAGGTCAATCTTCTGAGCATTCGCTGAGTTATTCATTATGTTGATCTTAGCCATAGCTATAACTGAAATGATTGTGCCTCCCGCTGGGATGTCGGTAACGATGTCCTTTGAACCTAAACTCTGGTCTGCTGTCGTTACGGTGATCGTAACTGCAGCGTTTTCAGCGGCTGGAGCTTGGGCAATCTCGAACTCTGAAAGGTCAAAGTGGGCTAACTGTAAGAGGGCTGAAACATCAGCTTTATAACTATTGGGGTCGGTGAGCGTTCTTGTTGCGTAAGTCCAAATGTCAGCTATGCTAACGCCTGGGATCTCCTTCGGAGTCCTCAAAGGCATTTATGTTACCTCCTTAACTTCTGCGTCTGTCCAGTTCTCATGGACCAGTAATTCTATGAATCTTCTTATATCGCCGGTAGTTTGGGCGTTCCTGAAGGAAAGCTCTGGAAGGTGCATGACACCGTTTTCATCAATTTCGATTTTAGTCCAGCCCTCTCCACGTGCCTTAAACCTGAATTGGTATTTAGTCATTAGTCCTCAACTCTGTACTCTAGGTAGAATATCGCGTTACCGCCGACAGCTCCGCAGGTCAGGAAGATCTCCTCAATCTCGTAGTCCTCAAGCTCCATTCCGACAGCAGCTGTTATAGCCTCGGCTCCACTACTGTTGATCTTGAAGGTGAACCCGCCACCGACGGCCAAGATATTCATGTAGGTGCAGAACCCTGTTGTTGGCATAAGATCTTTGATACCGATAGCATGGTCTGTGAGAGCTGCCGCTAATGTTTGGGTGATGATTTTGTATCTGTTAGCTAGTTTGGGTTCGGTGATGACTTCAACAATAGGAGCTTCAAAATCGGGTACTAGCCCTGCTAACTTATCAATAATTTCCTGTAGCTTCTCCTTCACATCTTTCTTAACTTCGCTTGTTTGCATGTACTGTAAGATCAAGATTAAGGTTGGAATGACCCAGCTCATTTTATTTCTTCTCCCTCGTTCCCTTTCTGTACCTATCAATGACGCTTAGGATGAAGTCCGTGCCCATGTAGCCGGATACGATGGTCATGACGCTGTTGGGGAAGTCACGCTCAAGATCGGAAGAGCGT
>JABXJW010000239.1 GCA_013375395.1 Desulfobacterales bacterium | reverse complement strand
TAACAAGAAAGACGCACTTGGCCGGAATCAATTCCTGACCATGCTGGTAGCGCAGCTTCAGCATCAGAATCCATTGAATCCCATTGAGGGCTCGGACTTTGCCGCACAACTGGCCCAGTTTTCCAGCCTTGAACAGTTGTTCGGGGTGAATGAGTCCCTCACGGAAATTCAGGAGAGTCTCGGCGCCCGGGAAAACGTCAATGTCCTGGATTATATCGGCAAGACGGTTACGACCGGGGCCAATACGATTTCCCTAAAGGATGGGCAAACCGATTCAGGTGTCTATGCCCTGGAGGACCGGACAGATGTGACTATTTACATTTACAATGAGGACGGGCTGGAGGTGCGGCGGCTTTATGCGGGCCGGCAGGATGCGGGCGAGCATGAAATCGCCTGGGACGGCAAAGATAATGCAGGCAAGACCGTAGGCGACGGGATCTACGCCTTTGAGGTCGAAGGCAAGGATGAAGGTGGTCTAGTGGTTTCCTGCAGCACCTATCTCACAGGAGAGGTGACCGGTGTCACCTATGAAAGCGGTATCCCGTACTTGATGATCGGCGACAGGCTGGTGACACCTGAAAACATTGTAGAGGTCAAGAAAACAGTGGCAACCGAGTAAGGACTAAGCAGTAAAATGACCAGTGACCAGTGATCAGTGACCAATGACCAATAACCAATGACCAATAACAAAGGAGGCAAGCAAAATGTCACTTGCAAGTTCACTTTTTTCAGGCGTCAGCGGCCTGAATACCCTCGGCAATTTCATGACGGTTATAGGTGATAATATTGCTAATGTGAACACTATCGGTTTTAAGACAAGCCGGGTCACCTTTCAGGATGTCCTGAGCCAGAACGTGGCCACTACGGCCGGTACGGGCCAGGTGGGGCGCGGAACATCTCTGGCAGATATTGCATGCAGCTTTAGCCAGGGGGCTTTCGAATCAACCGCCTCGTCCACGGATCTTGCCATCGGAGGAGATGGTTTTTTTGTGGTGAGAGATCCTGACGACGAAAACAATCAATATTACACACGAGCCGGCGAATTCCGATTTGACAAAGACGGCAACCTCGTTAACCCGGCCGGCTATATTGTCCGCGGATGGGTCCTCGACCAGGATACGGGTGAAGATGTGGGCTCAATTACGGATATTGTACTCCAGTCCTTTACGTCAGCGCCCAAGGAAACCGATAAACTAACGGCAATTGTAAACGTGGATTTCGATGCCGAGAGCAAATCTGCCGACCTTGCAGTGGAATGGAATGGAGCCGATCCGGACGGCAATTATATTAACGAAAATGCGTACGAGTATCAAACCACCGTCAAGGTCTTTGATTCTTTGGGGAGCATCCATGACATCTCCATCTATTATGACAAGGGCGGCAGTACAAGCTATGAGTTCATCGTGACCTGTAACCCTGGTGAAGACAAGAGGTCGAGTCTGGGCCTGACAAGTACCGATGCCGGACTGGGGATGCTGGCCAAGGGTATCATAACATTTAATGAGGAGTCGGGGGTTATCGAGGACATCTCTTTTTCAAAGTTCATCGGAGAAGCAGGCGGCGTCGGGGCTGCTTCAACTTGGGCAGGTGCAAGTACGGCTACCGCAACGTCATATGGACAATACACGGGAGCAGTTGTCCCTTCTACCTTCACTTTTACAGCTTCGGTCGCAGGGGGACCTTCAGTCATAAGTGCGACGGGGACCAGCGTTGCCTTTGCACTTGATTACGACAACGGCACCGAGTCGGGAACGATTGCCGTTCCGACTACCTATAAGGCCGGGGAGATTCTCACAACAGATTATGGAATCGAAATCTCACTTGCGGCGGGTAACGTTATAGACCTTGATACGTTCACAGTAGATATAACCGCAGGAGATGCTGACAATTTGGCAGACCCGAATTGTTGGGCCAACATGACCGAGACAAACGATTTGACTAACGGATATTTCACCTTTGATACGGATTTTCTTGGCGGGACCGACACCAAAATGAATATTGAACTCAACATCGGTTCCAGCTTTAATACTACGACAGGCAACTGGGCGAATGATTTCATGACTACCACGCAGTATTCAGCGGCCTCCACAACCACCTACCAGTCGGCCACCGGCTATGGGGTCGGTGACTTGCAGTCTGTTTCGGTCACAACAGACGGCGTGATTACCGGCCAATACACTAATGGACAGGTCATCCCGCTTTTCCGTGTGACCCTGGCCAAGTTTCAAAATAATCAAGGTCTTTTCAAGGTCGGCGGCAACCTTTACAGGGAGACCAGGCTCAGCGGCGACCCCGTTACCAGCAAACCGGGCAGCGGCGGTCTTGGTAACATCTCGCCCAACTCGCTTGAACAATCGAACGTAGACATTGCCAACGAGTTTGTTAAGATGATCACAACCCAGCGTGGGTTTCAGGCAAACTCCAAGATTATTACGACAACCGACCAGATGCTGTCCGACATAATCAACCTGAAGCGTTAATCAGAAAAGTCAGTGGTCAGAAGTCAGTGGTCAGTGAGCATGGGCCGCTGATCACTGAACCTTAACCCGGACAAGTCGGAACCAAAAACTAGGCACAAGGCCAAGGGCGAGCGGCAAGAGGCAAAACTGAAAGCTCTTCGCCCCTAGCCCTTGGCCGGTTAACAGATTGTGTCCAAGAATTTCTGCCGGAAAAACACGAACTTCATAACTAAACGTCTCGGAATTTCTACAACTTATTGTAATCATCCATCTTTCAGTCGCACTTTTCTGGGCCATCAATATGGAATGATGGAATAATGGAATGATGGAATGTTGGGGATGAGAAGCAGAAAAGAATCATTTTCTAATTGTTTTCATTCCTCTTAAGCCAATATAGCGCAAAGCTTCACTGCGTGCCCAGTATTCCAACATTCCATTATTCCAATTGTGAGCGAAGCGAACTAAGTTCGGAACTAATAGTCCATCCCCAACGCCCAGTGCCCAATGACCAATCCCCAATGACCAATGACCGGTGACCAATAACTGGTGACCCCGCAAAGGGCCTTCAGCCAGACGGGGGTGCGCCCCACCAATTTGCGTCAACAGATTGACAGGGCCACCCGGATTTGACGTGATCTGTCTTTGGCAAATCAGCTCGGTAAGCCCTTACAATAGGGTTGATGCATGTTATTTTGTTCGTTTATAATTAATTGTTATCATAGAATAATAATGGTAGGTAACGGATTTTGAAGACTTTCTTCACACTATTTTCACCCCAACCCGGCCTTCCCCGTTCATGGGTGAAAGGACCCAGTCATAATGATATCAGCCAATTAATCCCTGCTTATCTTATGGGAGAGGGCAGCTGGGCGGGACAACATACATTATAGCTGCGCTGATAAAGAAATTTTCTCCTTTCAAAAGGTGTGATTCTATTTGCTGCTGAATATTAAAACTCTTTGAAGTTGCGCGGTATTTGGTCCAAGATATCAGCCCCTGACCAGTGCCTGTCGCCTTTCGGCCCCAGGCCCCGGGCCACCGACCACCATCCATTCCATCGACATGGCACAAAGGTTGCTCTGAATCTGAGAGAAGCCTCCTTCTGGGGGCCTGCCGTAGAGGAGCGCTTCGCGCAGCAGGGAGCAGGCCGGTCTCAGAAATCATATTGTCTTGGTGAGGAAAGAGTCCGTATGGATATCGCAACCGTTCTTGGGATTTTTTCGGCCTTTGGCCTTGTGCTCCTAGCTATTTACATGGGTGGGGGCATCAACCTGTTTGTCAATGTCCCTGCCCTGATGATTGTTATAGGCGGGACCATGGGCGCCACTATGATCAACTATCCCTTAAAGGAAGTATTGGCCGTATTCCGGATTGTTCAGAAGGTCTTCTTCAGAAAAGCGCTGTCCAGCAAGGATATCATCGAACAATTCGTGGAATATTCCACCAAGGCGCGTCGGGAGGGGATACTGGCGTTGGAAGCCGAACTCAAAGAGGTCAAGGAGGACTTCTTAAAAAAAGGAGTTCAGCTTTCAATCGACGGATTGGAGCCCCAGGCGATCCGGGAGATCCTTGAAACCGAGATCACGTTCATACAGGACAGGCACCGACTGGGTGCAGAAATCTTCACAACCATGGGGACTTTTTCTCCGGCTCTGGGTATGATCGGCACCCTCATCGGGCTGGTGCAGATGTTACAGAGTATGGATGATCCGAGCTCCATCGGACCGGCCATGGCAGTGGCGCTTTTAACCACTTTCTATGGGTCGGTCATGGCCAACATCATGTGTTTGCCCATAGCCGGAAAGCTGCGAACCCGGAGCAGCCAGGAAGTCTTGGTCAAGGAGATGATGATAAACGGCGTCATCTGTCTTTCAAACGGAGAAAATCCCCGTATCGTGGAGCAGAAACTTCTGGCGTTTTTGCCGCCAAGCCAGCGGGAATCCGCGTTCAGGTAGCGAGTGCGTGTCGGAGCAAACATTATGAGACAAAGGCGTGGGCAATCGAATGATGATGGTTTAGGCCCGGGAGGATTAAGGATTCTGATCGTATCCCTGTTTATTTTACTACTGTCGTTTTTCGTTGTGCTCAATTCAATCTCGGTCATTGATGAAGGCCGAAAGCTCCAGGCAATCGGATCACTAATAGACAGCTTCGGGATTCTGCCGGGGGGGGTCTCGGTCATCAGGGATGAAAGAGAGGACATTTTCCCTCCCCAGGCCCCAATGTCTTCCGGTGAGACCCGGGACATATACGGTTTGGACATGTCGACATCCGGCCTGGTTTTCATGCGGACTACGCCGCGAGGAGAGGTGGTCAGCATACAGGACCGAGTGGTTTTCGACGAAGGAAGCTACAGCATTAAACCATCAAGTTATTTTTTCTTGAACAAACTTTGTGAAATCATCAATCAGGACGAATATCCTGTTGAGATTACAGGCCACACAGACAGCAGGCCCCCGGATGAAAAATCGGTGAGCTCCAACTGGGAGCTTTCTTCCATGAGGGCGCTTGAGGTGTTGAAGTTTTTTGTTGTGATAGGCAAAGTCCGGCCTGAGCGCCTCACAGCCTATGGCTGTGCAGGGCATAGGCCGGTTGCAAGCAACGAGACAAGGCAGACAAGGGCGCAAAACCGTCGAGTTGACATTATTCTAGATCACAGGTCCCGTGACAGGCTAAAAGAGATTTGCCAGGAGAAGGACCGATCACGACTTTTTGTCTTTAGAGAGTTTATGTTTCGTATTTTTGATTAGGTGCTGTTTGCCATGGGAGAGCGCAATAACAAAGATCATGAGAGCAAAATAGATCCTACCGGATGGATGGTGACCTTCGGAGATTTGTTGATGCTTCTTTTGACGTTTTTCGTCATGCTTATGTCCATGTCAACCACGGACAAAGAGGCTTTCAAATCAGTGCTTGAAAGTTTTTCGGTCCCCTTGGGTCAATCTTCCGGCTTAGATGGAATGGATGCTTCAAGCGGTCTTATGCACCATGGCGGCGCCGGCGTTATGGGGCATTCCGATTCCCAGAGGGTGAGGGTCACAATAGATCGAACCGACAAGAT